>NZ_JBHXLL010000015.1:35315-98350 GCF_042721415.1 Kitasatospora sp. NPDC058444
TCCGGGGTCCACGGCCGGGCGGGCGTGGGTGGGGCCGCGGGTGTCCCCCCCCGCCGGCGCGGGGCCCCGCGGCGTAGACCTGCCGCCCGGGCCGACTTCTCACGGCAGGCCCTCTCGCTTAGATGTTGGGGATCTCGCCGGCCTTGAGGGCGGTGAGGAAGGCGGACCACGCGGCGGCCTGGAAGACGAGCGCGGGGCCGCCGGGGTCCTTGGAGTCCCGGACGGGAACGACGCCGGCGTCGAGGAACGCGACCTCAACGCATGCGGACTGTGCGTTGCTGCGGGTGGACTTGAACCACGCGGCTTCGGTCAGATCAATCGTGTCCATAACTTCCTGCCACTTCGGAGATCAGCAGTTTCGACGCCTGCTCACTGAGCGCTGTCTCCCAGATGTTCGTGAACGCGGCGTCGTAGCGTTCCACTTCGTTGGGCTTGTCGAGATACAGGTCGCCGGTGTAGCCGTCCGCGTAGACGGTCGGCGGTTCTGTCTCGGAACCGTCGCCGTTGAGCGGGAAGCGCAGAATTCCGAACGGGCCTGACAAGACGCCCAGGTGGAGACCCGCGTTGAACGGGACCACCTTGATGGTGACGTTGGGGAGCTCACTCACCTCCAGCAGGTGGGCGAGCTGTCCAGCCATGACCTTGTTGCCACCGATGGGACGCCGCAGTATCGCCTCACTGAGTGCGACGTTGTAAACCGGCGGATCGGTGACCCTGGTGAGAAGCACCTGGCGAGTCGAGCGCAGGTGGACTCGTCGCTCGATCTCGTCGTCATCTTCGTGAGGCATGCCAGCCCGCATGATCGTGCGCGAGTAGTCCTCGGTCTGCAGCAGGCCGGGAACCAACTCGCTCTCGTACCAAGCGATCTTCGAAGCGGCTTCTTCCAGACCGATGAAGAGGTCGAACCCCTCCGGGATCACATCCCCGTAGGCGTGCCACCAGCCTCGGGCCTTGGTCTCCTTCGCCAACCCCATCAGCGCTTCGGTCAGTTCGGCCGGCGCGCCGTAGACCTTGCACATTGCTTCGACATCGAGGCTTCGCAAGGACGTTTGACCGGTCTCGATGCGCCACATCTTCGCTTCCGACCACTCCAGACTGCGGGCTGCCGCCCGCACTGTGAGTCGTGATCGGTTGCGCAGATCTCGCAGGTACCGACCGAGTTGCCTGCGCGGCACCGTTGATCCAGTTGGCCCCTCTGGCATGGCCTTCCCCTTCCTGGCTTCCAGTATGAAGCACCGTCAGCGCTCGAAATGAAAGCACCTGCATGCCCGCTTCGCAATGAACGTCAACCGGCTGAGTCATCGAACCGAAGCACCCAAAATGAAGTCTTGCAGATTGCGGAGAGTTGGGGTCAGACTACGGGCAGTAGTCCGAGCTCGCTGTGAGGCGATCTGGGATGGCCACCCGGGCATTGCCGTGCCTGCTCCCGGCCGTCGACGTCTGCTGCGAGCCCCCAACTGGAGGAGGTACCGCCATGCCCGGAACCCTGGAGAAGTACTCCTGCTGGCTGCCCCGTCACCGCAAGTCCGTCGCCATCGCCAGAAAGCTGCTCCGCGAATTCCTCTTCGACCACACCCCCGACGAACTGTTGCTCGACGCCAGCCAGTTGGTGCTAAGCGAGCTGGTCACCAACGCCGTCGTCCACGCCAAGACCCCGCCCGGGCGGCTCCTCTTCATCCGCTTCGAGCGCCAGTCCGATGCCCTCCGCATCGAGGTCCACGACGCCGACGCCACGCCGCCGACCGCCCCCTCCGACCCGGCCTCGGAAACCGACGAGGCGGGGCGGGGGCTCTTCCTCGTCTCCCAGCTCTCCGTCCGCTGGGGGTGCTGCCCGCGCGAGGGTGGCATCGGCAAGGTGATGTGGGCTCAGATCGAAGGCCCCCGGTGAGCGACGGTTTCCCCTTCTCCGTGAGTGTCGAGATCGTGGGCCTCACCAAGCCCACCACCTTCGACAGCCTCTTCGACGCCCTCGCCGTTCTCCGGGCCGGCCTTTCCCTGCTCGCCCTCGACGTCGACCAGGCCGACGCCCTCATCAGCCGGTTCGGCCCCCGGTCCGCGGGGGAGATCGGCCACCGGCTGTACCACTTCGGTGCGGTGGGGGCCGTCGCATTCGTCGGGCCCGACCCGTTTCCGATCTATGTGCGTCGGGCGGCCTTCGACTGACCGGAAATGACTGCTTCTGTCGCTCGGTCAGTCAATACGCCTGAGGCAGTTGATGCGAACTCGACCATTTGTGGCGCGCCGCTGTTAGGCTGCGCGCCTGAATACGAAGTCTCCACGATGTAAAAGGACTTGGAAGAGAGCGTGAAAGCTCTCGACCACCGCCGCCCGCCGACACCCGAGGAGCCACGTGAGACCCGATGACGTCCCCCTGCTGTTCCAGGAGCTGTCCCGCGAGTTCGCGGACGTGACCGACATGTCGGTGGCGGCGACAGGGTCGCTCGCCCGGGGCGACCACCGCACCGGGCCCGGTGGCGACGTCGTCTCCAACCTCGACCTGGTCCACGTGGTGGCCGAGGACGCGGACGTGCCCGAAGTCCGTCACGTGGTCGGGCGGAGGATGCGGCGGATCTCCGACACCTTCGGCATCGAGACGACCTCCGTCATCGCCAGGCTCCCGGTGTTCCGGCAGGCCGGCCACGCCCACTACCGGATCAGCATGCGGCGCGAGTGGTTCTGCGACGGCCTCGAACTCGGTGTGGAGGGCTTCGAGTTGCCCGGTCGCGACGAGGAGGACCCGCGTACGGCGCTCGCCTGGATGATGCAGCCCGTCCCGTACTACCTGGCGAAGGCCACCAGCGTGGACCCGACGACCAACCTCGCCAAGGCCCGCCGGGCCGCGCTGCGGCTGGCCGACCGGTTCGACCTCCAGCTGATACGCGACGGCCTCGACAACCTCCCGCGCGCCCTGCACGCCCTGATCGCCGAACGCGGCGTCACCCCGCTGGAATCCACCGCCCGTTACCTCGACGCCCCCACCCATCCCGCCGTCGCGCAGATCGTCCGCGACGCCGTCTTCGTCGAGAGCATGGGCCTGTCGTCCGCCGACTCGATGGTCATCCTGCTGCCGTCCGTCCCGAACTGACCGCCGGCCTCCGGACCGGCCGCTACCTCCCGGACTGGCCGCCCCCGGACTGACCGCCACCGCCTGTACCGAACCGACCACGACCGGAGCCGCACCCCATGTCCACTCGGCAGCACGTGGAGATCCTTCCCCCGCACCCGCTCCGGGCCGGCTACGACAGGTCCTTGGAGCGCGGTTCGATAGCCGATGACTTCCAACGCCGCCTGGAGCCCGACAACTTCAACCCCGGCTACCTCGGCGCCCTGGCCGAGCGGGTCGAACGGGCCCTGGTCCAGGACCCCGCCGACGAGACCATGCGGTGGCGCCTGGCGTTCCTGCTGCTCCAGAACAACGCCACCGCGGCCGCCGTCGAACGGGCCGAGGAACTGCTCGCCGGCGCCACCCTGCCGCAGTCCCTGCGCCTGGCGCACCTGGTGGCGGGGATCCGGAGCCGGGCCGACCGGCCGCGCACCGGCCGGCGCGTCCGGCGGGTCAACTGGTCGATCAACAACCGCTGTCCGATGTCCTGCCAGGGCTGCTACAACCCGTTCGCGGCGGAGCAGATCGGCCTCGCCCAGGCGGAGCTGATCATCGGGAAGCTGGCCGCGCACGGGACCTCGGACCTGGTCCTGGCGGGCGGCGACCCGCTGCTGTGGCCGCCGATCTTCGACGTGGTCGACCGCGCCGTGGCCGCCGGCCTCAAGGTCGGCCTCGACACCACCGGCTACACGCTGACCGCGGAGAAGCTCGACCGCCTGCGCGGGCTGTCCTCGCTGCGGCTGCCGCTGGACGCCGTCACCCCGGAGGTGCAGCGGGCCTTCCGGCGCAGCCCGGACGACAGGCTGCTCGACGCGCTGCTGGAGTCCCTCGCCCTGTGTGACGCCGAGGGCTTCGACCGGGTGCGGGTGCACACCGTGGCGAGCGCCGAGAACCTCCACCAACTGCCGGAGCTGGCCGCCGAGATCATGTCCCACCCGTCGGTCGCCCAGTGGGTGATCTTCCAGTGGTGGGGCCGGCGGGCTTCGCCGGCCACGGTGCGTCGGCTGGGGGTGGCGGTGGAGGACGTCCGCGAGGTGGTGGAGGGGATCCGCCGCGACCACCCGGGCCGGGAGGTCCACCTCGCGGAGAGCAGTGAGCGGGAGCTGTTGAACTGGATGATCCAGTCCAGCGGACAGGTCGTCACCTTCGGTTCGGGCGCGGAGGAGGAGTTCATCCTGGGCAACCTGCTGACCGACGAGGTCGAGGAGATCCTGACCCATCCGATCCTGGACTTCGAGGCCATGTCCCGGGGGATCCCGGTCACCCCCGGAACCGTGTTCGCTCCGGTGGACGCCGCCCAGGGCTGACGCCCTCCACTGATAACGGAACGGTTGCGGAGCCCGCCCTTCCCCTCTCCAGGGCTTGACGGCACGGGGAGGGCGGGCGTTTGCTGTGTCCGCTCGTTGAAGCCTGTTTGGTTCTGGTTTGTTTTGTGTGTTTGAACGTTCAAAACGCGGGCAACTCGCTGAACAACCCCCACCGCGCCCCAATGCCCCCCTTCGCCTCACAGCCTTCCGGCGCCACCCCACCGAGAGGAATGCAATGTCACACCTTTCTCGCCGCGACCTTCTCCGCGCGTCCGGAGCCGGCCTGCTGGCCGTCGCCGCCGGCGGCACCCTCGCGGCCTGCGGCGGCGGCTCCGGCTCGGGAGGCGCCGCCGGCGGGGACGCCGACACCGGCACGATCACCGTCTGGTCCTGGGCCACCGCCGCCGACGCCCTGCGCGGCATCGTCCCGGCCTTCGAGAAGGACAACCCGGGGATCAAGGTCGATGTCCAGGACATCGGCGAGCCCGCCATCTGGGACAAGATCACCGTCGGACTGGCGGCCGGCGGCCAGGGCCTCGGCGACGTCCTGCACATCGGCTGTGACTACCTGCCCGGCTACCAGGAGAAGTTCCCCGGCGGCCTGGCCGACCTCTCCGCCCTCGGTGCCGACGCCCACAAGGACAAGTTCGCCAAGGGCCTGTGGCCGGTCGTCACCGGCAAGGACGGCCACGCCTACGCGCTGCCCTGGGAGGTCAACCCGCTCGGCTTCTTCTACCGCAAGGACTACTTCGACAAGGCGGGCATCGACCCCGAGTCCCTCGCCACCTGGGACGACCTGATCGCCGCCGCCGACCGCTTCAAGGCCGCCAACCCCGGAGTCGCCCTGATCGGCCTCAACCGGGCCGCCAACCCCACACCCGACCTGGACTTCCTCCAGTCCCTGATGCAGCTCCAGGGCGCCTTCTACTTCGACCTCCAGGGCAAGATCACCGTCGGCTCGGAGCAGGCCGTGCGAGCCCTGACCATCATCAAGCGGCTGGACGAGGCCGGGCTGATCGGCGACACCCCCGGCGTGCAGAGCTGGCCGCCGGTGATGAAGACCGGCAAGCTCGCGGTGGCCGCGATGCCCGCCTGGGTCGCGCACTACCTGGAGAAGAAGTTCCCCGACCAGAGCGGCAACTGGCGCCTCACCAAGCCCCCGGCGGTCACCCCCGGTGGCAAGCGCACCGCCCTCGTCAACTCCACCCACCTGGCCGTCGCCGCCTCCAGCCCGCGCCGCCGCGCCGCCTGGAAGTTCGTCGAGTACGCCGTCACCCGGCCCGCCTCGGTGAACGCCATGTTCAACGCGGGCGGCGTCTTCCCGGCCCTCACCGATGCCTACACCGACCCGCTGTACGCCGCGCCGAGCGCCTTCTACGGCGGCCAGCCGGTGCTCAGGACCTTCGCCGACCTCGCCACCGAGGGCGGCGACCCCACCAACTACTCCGGCGACTACGCCCGCGCCCTCAAGCTGGTCAGCGACGCCCAGACCAAGGTCCTGCTCAAGGGCTCCGACCCGGCCGCCGTCCTCCAGGACGCCGCCAAGCAGCTCGCCCAGCAGACGGGGCGCGGTATCGCATGAGTGCCGCCAGTCCGACCGCCGCCGGTCCCGCTCCTTCCGGCCCCGCCCCCGCCGGCCCGAGCTCCGCCGCCCTCACCGCGAAGGCCAGGCCCAGCCGTTGGCGGCGCACCGCCCTGCCGTACCTGCTGCTCGCCCCGGCCCTGGTGACCTTCGGCGTGTTCAAGGCCTACCCGGTCATCGACTCGCTGCTGCTGTCCTTCACCACCGGATCCGGCGCCGCCACCCGCAACGCCGGAATCGCCAACTACCGGCGCCTGCTGGACGATCCGCTGTTCTGGACGGCCCTGCGCAACACCGGCGAGATCCTCGTCATCCAGGTCCCGCTGATGCTCGGACTGGCCCTGCTGATGGCCGTCGGCATCAACTCCGCGCTGGTGCGCTGGCGCACGGTGTGGCGGCTCGGCGTCTTCATGCCGTCCGTCACCGGCCTGGTCGCCACCGGCGTGATGTTCGCCTACCTGCTCAAGGCCGACGACGGCGCGGTCAACTGGGTGCTGAACGCCGTCGGCCTGCCGTCCGTCGACTGGCTGGGCCAGCCCGTCTGGGCCCGGATGGCCGTCGTCGTGGTGCTCACCTGGCACTACACCGGCTACAACGCGGTCATCTACCTCGCCGGACTCCAGTCCATCCCCAGGGAGTTGTACGAGGCGGCGATGGTCGACGGGGCCGGCCCGATCCGCCGCTTCACCTCGATCACCGTCCCCGCGCTGCGTCCGGTGCTGCTGTTCACGGTCGTGCTCTCGACCATCGGCACGCTCCAACTCTTCGACGAGCCCTACGTGCTGACCGGCGGCGGGCCGGACAACGCCACCCTGACCGTCTCCATGTACCTGTACCAGAACGGCTTCCGGTACTTCGACTTCGGCTACGCCTCCGCCATCGCCTACGCGCTCACCCTGCTCGTGTCGGTGCTCGGCGCCGTCCAGATGCGCCTGATGGGGGAGAAGGACAAATGAACCTCAAGAAGCTGCGCGGCTGGCCGCTGACCTTCCTGCTGGCCGCCGTCACCGGGCTGTCGATCGCCCCCTTCTACTGGCTGGTGGTCTCCGCCACCCGCAAGGACACCGAGGTCTTCGACTGGCCGCCCAAGCTGCTGCCCGGCGGGAGCCTCGGCGAGAACCTGAGCCACCTGGAGCAGAAGATCGGACTGCTCCGGGTGCTCGGAAACTCCGTGCTGGTGGCGGGAGTCCAGACGCTGGGCGCCCTCGTCGTGGCGCTGCTCGCGGGCTATGCCTTCGCCAAGTTCCGCTTCCGCGGCCGCACCCTGCTGTTCGCCCTGCTGCTGTCCACCCTGGTGGTGCCCGAACAGGTCACGCTGGTACCGCTGTTCAAGATGATGATGAACTTCGGCCTGCTGGACACGTACCAGGCGCTGATCCTGCCCGGCCTGTGCGTGCCGTTCGCCATCTTCCTGATGCGGCAGTCGCTGAGCAGCCTGCCGGACGAACTCCTGGACGCCGCCCGGGTCGACGGCGCGGGTGAACTGCGGGTGCTGTTCAGCGTGGTGGTGCCGGTCATGCGGCCGGTGCTGGCAGCCCTGTCGATCTTCCTGTTCCTGGGCTCCTGGAACCAGTTCGTCTGGCCGCTGATCGCGCTGCGCAGCCCCGAGATGCACACCCTGCCGGTCGCCCTGGCGACGCTGCACGGCAACAAGTCCAACACCGACTACGGCGCGATCCTCTCCGGCACCGCGCTGTCCACCCTGCCGATGATGGTCCTCTTCCTGGTCCTCCAGCGGCAGTTCATCTCCGGCCTGCTGGCCGGCGCCACGAAGGGCTGACGATGACCGGAACGAACGCTGCCGCCACGGACGCTGCCTCCTCGAACGACAGCGCCGCGGCCGAGGTCTGGGAGCCGCACGCCCCCGCCGCCGGAGGCCTGCACGCGCTCTACGCCGACGGGCTGGACCTGCGGGTGAGCGGCACCGGCACGGCCCGGGGCATCGCCGACGGCGTGGTGGAGGTCACCGCCGAGGGCGCGGGCGAGGTGCGGATCGAGTGGCGGGTGCCCTGCGTGGACGCCACCGCCCTGTGGACCCCCGAGCCGCGCGGCACCGGCTGGCTGCCCGCCGCCTGGAGCGCCCCGCGCCGCACCTCGCTGGCCAACGGCGCGCCGATCGCCGCGCTGGTCGGCACCGGGGACGTCGCCCTGTGCGCCTTCGCCGCCTGGCGTCCGGACGTGCTGGCCGGGGCCGGCGTGGTCGAGGAGACCGGTGAGTTCCGGTTCTGGGCCCAGGCCACCGACCGGCTCACCGTCCGGATCGACACCTCGCGCCGGCACTTCGGCCGCGCCCTGGCCGACCTCGCCGCCTGGTGGGGCGAGGGCCGCGCCGCCGACATCCCGGAGGCCGCGCGCCGCCCCGCCTACTCCACCTGGTACGCGATGCACCAGGACATCACCCCCAAGGGCGTCGAGACCCAGGCCGCGCTCGGCAAGGAGCTCGGCCTGGACGTGATCATCGTCGACGACGGCTGGATGACCGCCGACCGCACCCGCGGCTACGCCCACTGCGGCGACTGGGAGCCGGTCTCGCTGCCCGACACCGCCGCCCACGTCCAGCGGGTGCACGACCTCGGTGTGCGCTACATGCTCTGGTACGCGCTGCCGTTCATCGGCAAGGACAGCGCCGCGTACCGGGAGATCGGCCACCTCGCGCTGGCCGACGCCGCCCACATGGGCGCGATCGTCGCCGACCCGCGCCACCCAGAGGTCCGGGCCTTCCTCACCGACCGGCTCGCCCGGGCCGTCGAGGAGTGGGGCATGGACGGCCTCAAGGTGGACTTCGTCGACTGGTTCGCCCGCGCCGCCCAGAGCGCCGACGCCCCGCCGGCCCGCCCCGGCGCGGACTGCGCGAGCGTCGAGGAGGGCGTGGAGCGGCTGCTCGCCGCGATCCGCGCCCGGATCACCGCCGCGAACCCGGAGGCGATGATCGAGCACCGCCAGCCGTACGTCAGCCCCGGCCTGTGGCCGTACGTCACCATGATCCGCGCCACCGACTGCCCGCTCAGCCCGCAGGAGAACCGGCAGCGGACCATCGACGTGCGGCTCGCGGCCGGGCCCGTCCCCGTCCACGCCGACATGCTGATGTGGCACCGGGACGAGTCGGCCGAGCAGGTCGCCTGCCACCTGATCAACGTGCTGTTCTCGGTGCCGCAGGTCTCCGTCGACCTCGCCACCCAGACCGAGGCCCAGCGCGAGGCGATCGCCTTCTGGCTCGGCGTCTTCCGCGAGCACACCGCCACCCTCCAGCTCGGCGAACTGCTCCCGGCCCGCCCGGACCTCGGCTACCCGGCGGTCACCGCGCGCGGCACCGACACCGTGGCGGTGGCCCGCTACGCCGCACTGCCGGTGGACGTCTCCGGCGACGACTGGCGCACCCTGCTGGTCGCCAACGCCGACGCCGACCCGGACGTCCGGCTCACCGGCGGGCGCGGGCAGGTGGCGGTGACGGTGCAGGACGCCCGGGGGCGTATCGTCCGGCAGGGCGGTGCCGAGCTGGACCTGGTGGACGCGATCCTGGTGCCGCGCGGCGGGCTGCTGACCCTGCGCCGCTGACCGCCCCCGGGGCGGGCCGGGCCGTCTTCGGGCCCCGGCCCGCCCCGCGCACCCGACCACGTCTGGAGAACACATGCGCGAGGGACCGCACCGGCCGCGCCGCGGCGCCACCACGATCGAGGAGGTCGCCCGGGCGGCCGGGGTCTCCCGGCAGACCGTCTCCAACACGCTGAACGCGCCGCAGCGGGTCCGCCCGGCGACCCTGGAACGGGTGAACGCCGCGATCCGCGAACTCGGCTACCAGCCCGACCAGTCGGCCCGCTCGCTGCGCAGCGGCGCCCGGCGCACCATCGGCTACCTCGTGCCGGTGGACGACCCGCTCGACCCGAACCCGCTGATGGCCGGCTTCCTGGAGGCCCTGGTCGACGCGGCCGGGGCGGCCGGGCAGCGGGTGCTGCTGTTCCGGCCGGGGCAGGGCGCCGCCGACCCGGTGGCGGCGATCGACGAACTGGTGGCGGCCCGTCAGGTGGACGGGCTGGTCCTGGCCGACGTGCTGCACGAGGACGTCCGGATCGCCCACGTGGCCCGGCTGGGCGTCCCGTTCGTCAGTTTCGGACGGACCGGGCCCGGGGAGCCGCAGTCCTGGGTGGACATCGGCAACGAGGCGGCGATGGCCGAGGTGGTGCGGCACCTCGCGGCGCTCGGCCACCGCCGGATCGGCTACCTCGGGGCCGCCGAGGAGCTGCCCTGGATGGCGGCACGGCGGGCCGGGTTCCTGGCCGAGGCGCAGCGGCTCGGCCTGTCGGCGGTGGCGACGGGCGCGGCGGATGCGGGCGCGGTGGCGACGGGCGCGGCGGATGCGGGCGCAGCGGGGGTGGGTGCTTCCGGGGCGGCCGCTGAGGGCTCCGTGGTGGCCTCCGTACGGGCGCTGCTGCGCGGGCCCGACCGGCCGACCGCCGTCGCGGCCGGCAGCGACCTGCTGGCCCTGGACGTGTACGAGGCGGTCCGGGCGGAGGGGCTGGTGGTCGGGCCCGGCGGGGTGGCCGTCACCGGGTTCCACGACACGCCGCTCTGCCGGCACCTCCACCCCGCGCTGACCTCGGTCCGGCTGCCGCTGCGGGCGATCGCCACGGCGCTGGTCGGCCGGCTGCTGGACCGGGTGCGCGGGGAGGCCGCGCCGGGCGAGGGGCTGGAGCTGCCCACCGAGCTGGTGGTGCGCGGGAGTTCGGGCCGGACGGGCTAGCCGGGGAGGCCGGGCTGGTTCGGCTGGCCGGGGAGTTCGGCCCGGCCGGGCCGGCTCGCGCGGTCCGCCGTCGCCGCCACGATCAGCTCGCCGACCATCCCGGCGGCGGCCGCACGCTGATCGGCGGGCAGGGCGTCGTCGGTGACCAGGACGTCCACCTGGCCCAGGTCCGCGAAGGAGGCCAGGCCGACCGCGTTCCACTTGGTGTGGTCCGCGACCACCGCCACCCGGCGGGCCGACCGGAGGAAGGCGCGGTTGGTCTCCGCCTCGGCCAGGTTCGGGGTGGTCAGCCCGGCCTCGGGGGAGAGGCCGTGGCAGCCCAGGATCAGCAGGTTGACGTGCAGGGAGCGGATCGCCTGGTCGGCCACCGGCCCGACCAGCGAGTCCGAGGGCGTCCGCACGCCGCCGGTGCGGATCACCGTGGCGGTGGCCGGCGTGCCGTCCTCGGCGGGCTGTTCCAGCAGGTCGGCGATCCGCAGCGAGTTGGTCACCACGGTGAGGCCCTCGACCGCGCGCAGGTGCCGGGCGACCGCGAACGTGGTCGTCCCGCCGGCCAGGCCGACCGCCGAACCCGGCGGGACGAGCGCGGCGGCGGCGCGGGCGATCGCCTCCTTGGCGGGCAGCTCCCAGTGCGCCTTGGCCTCGAACCCGGGCTCGCCGGTGGCCGGCGCCTCGATCCGGACCGCGCCGCCGTGCACCTTGTGGACCAGGCCCCGGCGGGCCAGTGCGTCCAGGTCGCGCCGGACCGTCATGTCGGACACCCCGAGGTCGCGGACCAGTTCGGTGACCCGGACCCCGCCGCGCTCGCGGATCTGCTCCAGGATCAGCACGCGGCGCTGTCCGGCGAGCGGCTGGGCGCTGTCAGCCATCGGGAGGCCTCCTTCGGGCACTTCTGAGGAGTGCTCACGGTGGATATTGTTCGATAGTGTAGCTTTCTGTTGATTCTCTGTGGTCAAGCCGGGGAGGCGGCCCCGGCGCCGGCTCAGGCTCAGGCCTTGTGGGCCTCCGGACGCTCCGGGGACGCCTCCGCGAGCGCCCGGGCGACCCCCTCGACCCCGGCGCGCAGCCCGTACACCGGGGTGGCCGGCTGCTGGCGCCACGACTCGTCGATCCCGCCCGCGTCCACGGAGTCGAAGCCCAGCTCGTCGACCAGCGCCCGCACCACCCGCTTGGCCGCCTCGTCGTCCGAGGAGACGGGCACAGCGATCCGCTCCGGGTCGCCCGCCGGGCGCGGGCGCTCCAGCAGGTCCTGGGCGTAGGTGCCGTTGAACACCTTCACCACCCCGTGCCCGAGGTGCTGCTCCGTCCACCGGCTCTCGGTGAGCCCGCCGTCCTCGATCGCGTCGATCCGGCCGTCGCGCTCCTTCGGGTAGTAGTTGCCGGTGTCGATCACCGCGACACCCTCGGCGGCGCCGTCCAGCAGCCCGGCGGGCAGGTCCGGCACGTTCTTCAGCGGCACCGTCACCACCACGACCTGGGCGCCCCGGGCGGCCTCGGAGACCGTCACCGCCTTCGCCCCGGTCTCCTCGACCAGCGCCTTGAGCGTCCCCGGGCCACGGGAGTTGGCCACCGATACCTCGTGCCCCAGCGCGGTCAGCCGTCGCGTCAGGTTGCCGCCGATGTTGCCCGCGCCGATGATGCCGATCTTCATGGGAAACCCCTCGTCGAGAGTGCCGTAGTGGACCGTCGCCTTGGCCCAACCACCCGGCGAACGGCCCGATTCCCGGTCGTGAGGGTGGTCTTCCGAAACCCATGGTCCGGGCGGGCCTGGTGCCGGTCCGGCCCGGGTCGCGAGGGTGGACGACATGAGCCACACTTCCTCCTCCCCCTCCGCCTCCCAGCCCACCGTCCTCGTCACCGGCGGCACCAGCGGCATGGGCCTCGCCACCGCCCGTCACCTCCTCGCCGCCGGCGCCCGGGTCGTCGTCACCGGCCGTGACGACGCCCGGCTCGCCCGCGCGGCGGAACAGCTCGGCGCGGACGGCGACCGACTGCTCGCCGTGCGCGCCGACTCCTCCGTACCGGCCGACCTCACCCGGCTGGCCGACATCGTGCGGGAGCGGTACGGCCGGCTCGACGGGGTCTTCGCCAACGCCGGCGTGGCCGGCTTCCAGCCGGTCGGCGAGGTGACGGAGGCCGAGTTCGACCGGATCGTCGCCACCAACCTCAAGGGCGTGTTCTTCACCGTCCAGCACGCCCTGCCGCTGCTGGACGCCGCCGGCGGCGGATCGGTCGTCCTCAACGCCTCCTGGACCCCGCACCGCGGCCTGCCCGGCGCCGCCGTCTACGCCGCCACCAAGGCCGCCGTCCTCAGCCTCGCCCGCACCCTCGGCAGCGAACTGGCCGGGCGCGGCATCCGGGTCAACTCGGTCAGCCCCGGCTACATCGTCACCGAGATGTTCCACGCCGCCGTCCCGGACCCGGCCGACCACGAGCCGATCCGCGGCCACGTCCCGCTCGGCCGGCTGGGCACCGCCGAGGACGTCGCCCAGACCGTCGCCTTCCTGCTCTCCGACCGCTCCTCGTACATCACCGGGCAGGACATCGTGATCGACGGCGGCCTCGTCCCGGCCTTCCCGTCCCTGACCGGCTGAGCGCCCCCGCTGTGCCTGGTCCTGGCAGGGCCAGGCACAGCCGCACCCGTCCGGGTGAGAATCCATGACGTGAACCCGAGCAGCGCCCTGAGCGAATTCCTCCGCACCCGCCGCGCCGGCCTGCGGCCCGAGGACGTCGACCTCCCCGACTACGGCGGCCGCCGCCGCGTCGCCGGGCTGCGCCGCGAGGAACTCGCCCACCTCGCCGGGGTCAGCGTCGACTACTACACCCGCCTCGAACAGGGCCGCGTCGGCAACCCGTCCGACGCCGTCCTCGACGCCGTCGCCCGCGCCCTGCGCCTGGCCCCCGACGAGTCCGGCCACCTCCACCGCCTCGCCCGGCCCACGGCCCGCCCCCGCCGCCGTCCCGTCGCCCGCCAGCAGCCGCGCCCCTCACTCCTGCGCCTGCTCGAGCAACTCCACCACACCCCGGCCGTGGTGATGGGCCACCGGATGGACATCCTGGCCTGGAACCACGCCGCCGTCGCCCTCTTCGGCGACTACGGCGCCCTGCCCGTCGAGGACCGCAACATCGCCCGCATCACCTTCCTCGACCCGGTCTCCCGCGAGCTCTACGCCGACTGGGCCGCCTGCGCGAGGGAGAACGTCGCCTTCCTCCACCTGGAAGCCGGCCGCCGCCCCGACGACCCGCTGCTCGCCGAGCTGGTCGGCCGACTCTGCCTGGGCAGCGAGGAGTTCCACGGGATGTGGGCCGAGCACCCGGTCGCCGACAAGACCTCCGGCCGCAAGTCCTTCCGCCACCCCCTGGCCGGGACGCTCGACCTCGCCTACGACACCCTGCGGCCCGCCGACGACCCGGGCCAGGCGCTGGTGACCTACACCGCCGACCCGGGCTCGCCGTCGGACGACGGGCTGCGGCTGCTGCTGTCCTGGGCGGCGTCGGGCTGAGGATCCTGGGTGAACGCGATCAGGTTCTCCCTGGCCAGTTCGGTGTTCGGATGCTCCGGTCCGAGGATTCGGTCGAGATCGGCCACTGTCTGACGGAGCATCTCCACCGCACGGGCCGGGCGTCCGGCGGCCCAGTAGATGCAGGCGAGGTTGCTGCGAGCCATGAGGGTGTCGGGGTCGTCGGTGCCCAGGAGACGTCGGCGGTCGGCGAGCACCTGCTCCTGGACTCGGACGGCGTCGTCCGTGCGCCCGGTCTCCGCATAGACGATGGCGAGGTTGTTGCGGGTCATGAGGGTGTCGAGGTGGTCGGTGCCCAGGACGCGTTCGCGATCGGCGAGGACCTGCTCCTGGAGATTCCTGGCCTCGTCGATGCGCCCGGCGTCCCAGTAGGTGACGGCGAGGTTGTTGAGGGAGGTGAGGAGGGCCGGGTCGTCGGCGTCGACGAGGCGTTGGCGGTCGGCGAGCACCTGTTCCTGGAGGAGCATCGCCTGATCGATGTCGTCGGCCTCCCAGTACGCGGAGGCGAGATTGTGGCGGGTGCTGAGGGTGTCGAGGTGGTCGTTGCCCAGGAGGCGCTCGCTCGTGGTGGAGAGACTGCCCCAGTACTGGATGCCGGTGGTGTACAGGCCTGCCTGCAACAGGCTGATTCCGCAGCGGAAGAGAAGTCCGTGGATTCCCCGCGACGGTTGAATCAGGTGGGCGGCATCATGTCCGGCGAGGACGTCGGTGTTGGCCCGGAGCGTCGCGGCCAGGCCCTGCGCGCGGTAGTCCGCGCTCGGCCACAGTTCGAGGAGGGCATTGGCGGCCGCGAGGACTGCCTGCGGCGTGTCGGGGCCGATGTCGAGGGCGGCACGGGCGGTGAGCGCGTGGAGGGCCACCTCTCGGTGGGAGGCCTCCGTGTGGTTGATGAGGCTGTAGTTGTGCAGCACGGCGAGCGCGTCCAGTGCGTCGTCGGCCGTGACAGGCCTGCCGCGGATGCTGCTGAGGTGGTCCAACACCGACTCGGTGCCCCACAGTTGTTCCGGGTGGCCGGCCGGGTCGAGTAGTGCGGCCACGTGGAGCACGGGCCCGGCGAGCCCGACCGGCTCCTCCTGCATCGCCGCGTCGAGGGCGAGCAGCAGTGCCGCCGTGACCGGGCCCCGGTAGCCGTCGGCGCCGGAGCGGGCGGGCAGGACGGCGTCCAGGCTGCGGGTGCGGTCGCGGAAGAGTTCCAGGTAACGGCCGCAGCTGCGCCGGGTGTTGACCATGTAGGCGGCCGCGTGGGCCAGCGCCAGCGGCAGGTGGCCCAACTCCTCGGCCAGCTCGGCCGCGTGCGCGTCGAGGAAGCGGGCGCACTTCGCGCGCTCCAGCCGCTCGCTCAGGTAGGCGGCCGACTCGGCGGGGGAGTACGTGGTGACGTCGACGAGCATCCGGTCGCCGCCCGTACTGGCCGCTCCCCGGTGGCGGGTGGTCCCGATGACCCGCCCCCGGCCGCCCCGGCTGGTGGCGGGCCACAGTTGTTCGGGGGTGTGCTCGGTGGTGTTGTCGAGGACGACCAGCCAGCCCCGCTCGGTGGCGGCGAGCCAGGACAGGAAGCGCTCGGCGTCCTGCTCGGCCGCCTCGCCGTTCGCCCCGGGCACCCGGAGCTCCACGGCGGCCCGGGCGTACAGGTCGGTCACGGCGGAGGGCTCGGCGGCGTCGGCCCACAGCACCAGGTCGGTGCCCGCCTCGACGGCCTCGCGCGCGTAGTGCGCCGCGAGCTGCGACTTCCCGACGCCCCCGCCGCCCGCCAGCACCTGGCTCAGCACGACCGTCCCGTACTCCCCACGGGCCTCGTCGATCTCCCGCCGCAGCTCCGCCCGGGGCTGGAAGGCCGTCGCCTTCGGCGGGATCCGCCCGATCACCACCGGCCACCGCACCTCGGCGGCGGCCGGCGCGGCGTACTGATGGACGGTCATCTCTCCCGCCTGGAAGGCATGGCCGTTGACGGTCCCGCCGTCGATCCCGTTCCGGACCTGCCACCCCTGCTGCACCTGCTCGCCCCCACCGCCCCGCGTGTCGTGGCCTCCATTATGGGAGCCGAGCCGATGACTTCGTGCTCACCCTGACGTACCGTCCATCCCTGTGACCCTCGACCAGGAGTACGTCAACCAGATCTTCCTCCCGGGCACCTACGCCCACGGCGTTCCCTACGACCTCCTGCGGACGCTCCGCGAGTCCGTTCCCGTCTGCTGGGTCGAGGAGCCTCCGGTCGGTGGCTGGCCGGGCGGTCCGGGGTACTGGGCGGTGCTGCGGCACGCGGACGTCAAGCACGTGCTGCGCAGCCCCGAGCTGTTCTCCTCGCACCTGGGCGCCACCCAGATCCGCGACCCCGACACCCCGGCGGACCTGGAGTTCGCCCGGGCGATGATGCTCAACCAGGACCCGCCCGACCACTCCCGGCTGCGCCGGATCGTCGCCGCCGCGTTCACCCCGCGCGCCCTGGCGGAGCTGGCCGAGGCGGTCGACGGCCGGGTGTGGGAGATGGTGGAGGAGGTGCGCCCGGCCGGTGGTGCGGACTTCGTCCGGCTCGCCGCCGACCTGCCGGTGTGGACGCTGGCCCGGGTGATGGGCGTGCCGGAGCGGGACCGGGGGCTGCTGCTGGACTGGGCGAACCGGGTGATCGGCTACCAGGACGCCGACTACGCCCACTCCAGCACCGTCGATGCGGCCGCGCTCACCGACCTCGGCCGGGCCGCGCTCGCCCGGCGCCCCACCACCCTGGCCGGCCCGGACGGCCGCCCGGTCAACCCCCGTTCCCGCGCAGCGCTTTCGGACATGTTCGGCTACGCCCACGGCCTGGCCCGACGGCCCGCCCCGGGCGGCCTGCTCGCCCGGACGCTCGAAGCGGGCCTGACGGTCGAGGAGTTCGAGACCATGTTCTTCCTCTTCGCCGTCGCCGGGAACGAGACCGTCCGCAACGGGCTGCCCGGCGGGCTCCTCGCCCTGCTCAGCCATCCCGAGCAGTACGAACTGCTCCGCGCGAACCCGGAGTTGGTCCCCTCCGCCGTCGAGGAGATGCTGCGGTACTGGCCGCCGGTGATGGACTTCCGCCGCACCGCGACGCGGGACGTGGAGCTGGGCGGGCGGGTGGTCCGGCGGGGCGACAAGGTGGTGGTCTACCACGCCTCCGCCAACCGGGACGGGACGGTGTTCCCCGAGCCGGACCGCTTCGACATCACCCGCAGCCCGAACGACCACGTGAGCTTCGGCTACGGCCCGCACTTCTGCCTCGGCGCCCAACTCGCCCGGATCCAGCTGCGATCCATGCTACGCCGGCTGGTCGAAGGCCTGCCCGGACTCGCGCTGGTGCCGGGCCGGCCACCCCGGCGGCTGGTCTCCAACTTCCAGAACGGCCTCAAGTCGCTGCCGGTCCGGTGGGCGTAGCCGGGAGAGCAGGGGAGAGCCGGGACAGGAGGGACGGGGGACACGGGGCCGGGGACCGGAGTACCGGTCCAGTGGCGGATCAGGAGCCCGGTCCTCGTGCCGGCGGGCGATGACCCGCGGCGGGCCCGCTTCCTAGTCTCGGGAGCGTGACCGCGCGGTTCGTCCGCCCGGCGGATCACCCGCGGGGCGGGGCCGCCGTCACCTCGACTCCCTTTCCTCCGCGCCCTCGTGGCGCCGTAGTCCAAGGAGCTTGTGCATGGCCGATCCTCACTTCCGCCGCCACCGGGGCACAGCGTCCACCGGGGTCGAGCCCGGCACCGGTCCGACCGCCGCGGGGACACCGTCGGCATCGTCGTCGTGGCGCTCGCTCACGGTGCTGCTGGTGGCGGCGGCGGCCCTCGGCGCCGGCATCCCGCCCGCCACCGCGGCTTCGCCCACCGGTCCGAAGGACGCCGTGCGGGCCGGGCTGGAACGGCTGGTGACGGACGACCGGTACCCCGCCGCGATGGTCTCGACGTCCACCCGGGGAGGGCAGGTCCGCCACTACACCGCGGGCGTCGCGGACCTGCGGACCGCGGCCCGGGTGCCGGTGGACGGCCAGGTGCGGGCGGGCAGCAACACCAAGTCCTTCGCCGCCGTGGTCGTCCTGCAGCTGGTCGGCGAGGGCAAGGTCGAGCTGGACGCCCCGATCGACCGCTACCTGCCCGGGCTGGTGCGCGGCGAGGGCATCGACGGCCGGGCCATCACGGTGCGCCAGCTGCTCCAGCACACCAGCGGACTGCCGAACTTCACCGACGACATCTTCGAGGACGTCTTCGGGGAGAACCGCCACCGCTACTACCAGCCGCGTGCCCTGCTCGACCTCGCGTTCGCCCACAAGGCGCTGTTCGTCCCCGGCACCGAATGGTCGTACAGCAACACCAACTACGTGCTGGCCGGCCTGCTGATCGAGAAGGTCACCGGCCGTCCGTTCGCCGAGCAGGTCACCAAGCGGGTGATCGACCGCGTCGGACTGCGGCACACCTACTTCCCGGCCGCGGGCGAGGAGGGCATCCGGGAGGCGCACCCGCACGGCTACCACGCGCCCCCGACGGGCGGGCCGCTGACCGATGTCACCGAGCTGGACGCCTCCTGGGCCTGGGCCGCGGGGGATGCGGTCTCCACTCCGAGCGATCTGAACCGGTTCTTCTCCGCCCTGTTGGGCGGCAGGCTCCTTGCGCCGGCCCAACTCGCCGAGATGAAGACCACGGTCAAGGTGCCGGATCACCCGGGTGCCGCGCCCGGCCTGGAGTACGGGCTCGGGTTGTTCCGCCGGCCGTTGAGCTGCGGCGGGGCCTCCTGGGGGCACGGCGGCGCCACGCCGGGCTTCCACTCCCTCCCGGGGGTGACCGAGGACGGTCGCGCCGCCACCGTCGTCGTCACCGCGAACCTCGTGCCCGGCCCGAACGCGGTGCCGCACTTCGAGGCCGTGCTCGACACGGCGCTCTGCGCCAAGTGACGTCCGCGGCCCGCCCGGTGAGCCGACCGGGCGGGCCGCCCCCGCCCTGAGCCCCCCTGTGCCTAGGCATCCCCTCCGGCCTGGTCGCCGTTGCCCGTACGGGCGGTGACCAGGCCGGACTCGTAGGCCGCGATGACCGCCTGGGCGCGGTCCCGGACGTCGAGCTTGCCGAAGATGCTGGTGATGTAGTTCTTCACCGTCGACACGCTGATGTCCAGGGCCAGCGAGATCGCGGTGTTGTCGAGGCCGGTGGCGATCAGCCGCCACACCTCGACCTCCCGGGGCGTGAGGTCGCCCGTGCCGGCGGCGGCCGGTGGCGCGGTGGTGGCGGCCGGGGTCCGGACGTAGGCGGAGATCAGCCGGGTGAGCAGGCGCGGGGCGACGACCGCCTCCCCGGCGTGCACGGTCCGGATCGCCGCGCCCAGGTCCTCCGGGGAGACGTCCTTGGGCAGGAACCCGTGGGCGCCGGCGCGCAGCGCGGCCACCACGTACTCGTCCATGTCGAAGGTGCTGAGGGCGAGCACCCGGCAGCCGGGCAGGACGCGGGCCAGTTCCGCGGTCGCGCCGACGCCGTCCAGGACGGGCATCCGGATGTCCATCACCACGACGTCGGGGCGCAGCCGGAGGGCGGCGGCGACGGCCCGCTCACCGTCCTCGGCCTCGCCGACCACCTCGAAGGACGGGTCGGGCCAGAGGATCAGGGACAGGCCGCGGCGAACCAGCGGCTGGTCGTCGACGATGAGCACCTTGATCGCGGGGGCGGGCCCGGTGGAGTCGGCCGTGCCGGTCGGGCCGTACAGACCGGTCGTGCCGGTCGGGTCGCTCATCGGCTCGCCCCGCTGTGCTGGACGGCCGCCTCGGACGATTCGGCGGAGCTCAGCGGCAGCTCGGCCACCACGGCGAAGCCGCCGCCCGGCTGGGGGCCGGTCTCCAGCGTGCCGCCGTGCAGGGCGACCCGCTCGCGCATGCCGATCAGGCCGTACCCCGCCCGGCCCGCACCCGACGGGTACTCCGGCGCGGGGACGCCGCCGCCGTCGTCCCGCACCTCGACGGTGACCCGGTCCTGGTGGTACGCCAGGCGGACGGAGGCCCGCGCGGGGCCGGCGTACTTGCGGGCGTTGGTGAGGCCCTCCTGGACGATCCGGAACACGGTCAGGCCGACGGTGGGCGGCAGCGGGCGCCGGGGCCCGTCGACGGTGAGCTCGGTCGACAGTCCGGCCAGGCAGGACTCGTCGACCAGCCGGTCGAGTTCCTCCGCCCCGGGCTGGGGCGACGGCGGGGCGGTGTCCGGTTCGTCGCCGGCCCGCAGGACGTCCAGCAGTTGGCGCATCTCGCGCAGGGCCAGCCGTCCGGAGGACTCCAGGGTGACCAGGGCGTCCCGGACCACCTCCGGCCTGGCCAGGTTGGCGCGGGCGCCACCGGCCATCAGCTGCATGGTGGTGATGTGGTGGGCGACGATGTCGTGCAGTTCCCGGGCGATGCGGCGGCGCTCCTCGGCGACCGCGCGGTCGGCCAGCAGCCGGCGGTTGGCGGCCACCTCCCGCTGCCAGCGCGAGACCGCCAGACCGGCGCCGCCGACCAGGGCGGCGGAGAAGGGCGCGGCGACGGCACCCTGCCAGGTGAGGGAGTGGAAGTGGCCCTGGCTCAGTGGCGTGACCACCGCCGTCGCCGCGCCGGCGGCCACCGTGACCGGGACGGTGCAGTTGCGGCCGACCGAGTACAGGGCGACGGTCAGAACGGCGCCGAAGCGGGTGCTGGTCGGGGCGGTGGAGAGCTCGATGGCCGTCTGGAGCACCAGGACGGCGGCGAGCGCCGGCACCGGGCGGCTGCGCCGGGCGAGCAGCGGCAGGCCCGAGAGGGCGACCAGGACGAAGAGCGGCACGGTGATGCCCCGGCTGCCGACCACCTGATCGACGAGCAGGAACCCGATCAGGTCGACCGTGCCGGCGCCGACGGCCACCAGGGCGTCGCCCTGGGTCCACGGCAGCCCGCCCGTCCACCGCCCCGGCAGTCCGCCGGTCCACCGTCCCGACCGCCCGTCGTGGTCCTTCCCCCCGCGGTGCCCCGCCCGTTCCTCCGGCGGGCCGTCCGTAACCGCGGCCGCCCCGGCGCGCTGACGCCCGTCCATCTGGTCCTCCCGGCTGATCACTGACGCAGCCATTCTGGCACCGGCCCGGCGACCCGGGCGTGGTCCCCGCGGCCGACGCCGGGAGGACGGACCAGGACCACGGTCCTGGTTCCGCCCCGGGTGGAGGACCGCGGGCCCCGGCACGGATCGTCCGCTGCCCGGACGCCCGGCACCCCCTCGCCCTGATGGTCTGTAGGCGGGCCGGGAACCCCCGGCGCCGACACCGACGTTCGCGTCCATCAGCCGGAGGAATCGTGATCCGCGCACTGACCGGATTCTCCACCAGACACGCGTGGAAGGTCATCGCCGTCTGGGCGGTGCTGGGCATGGGGCTGAGCGTCCTGACACCGATGCTGATGTCCCGGGTGACCGGGGCACAGAGCGGGGACTTCCTGCCGCGCAGCTACGACTCGGCCGCCGCGCTGCGGATCGCCGAGGAGGAGTTCGGCGTGAAGCCGGACGCCACCACGGTCACGGTGCTGGTCGCCCGGACCGACGGCGGGGCGCTCACCGCCGCCGACCAGCAGCAGGTCGAGGCCGAGGCGGCGAAGCTCGCCAAGCGCCGGGTCGTCATGCCGAGGAAGGAGGACGAGCCGGAGTTCCTGGTGCCCGACCACTCCCAGACGCCCCGGATCGCACCCGCCATGGTGGCGCCCGACCGGACCTTCGAACTGCTCTCGGTCGAGCTGACCGGCAATGCCGCGGAGGAGGGGGTGCAGGGCGTCTACAAGGCCTTCCGGGACGACGCCCGCGCGCGGTTCGCCGACCTCGGGATGCGCACCGGGTTCACCGGCGGCCTGGCCCAGGCCGCCGACAGCGCCGACGCCAACCGGACAGCCTCGATGATCGGCAGCGCCCTCGTCTCGGTGCTGATCGTGCTGCTCAACGTGCTGGTGTTCCGCAGCGTTCTCGCGGCCCTGCTGCCGCTGCTCGCGGTCGCCGTGATCGGCGGCGTGGCCGGTGGTGCCGTGGCCGGTGCGGCGGCGCTCACCGGTCTGAAGCTGGACGCCTCCACCCCGGGCCTGATCGCCGTGGTCCTGCTCGGCATCGGCGTCGACTACCTGCTGTTCCTGCTCTTCCGGTTCCGCGAGCACCTGCGGGCGCGGCCCGACCAGCCCGCCCGGGAGGCGGCCGCCGAGGTGTCGGGCCGGGTGGGCACCGCGATCACCTCCGCCGCGCTGACCATCGTCGCCGCCTTCGCGACCCTGGGCGTGGCGACCTTCGGCCAGTTCCGTTCGCTGGGCCCGGCCATCGCCGTCGCGGTGCTGGTCATGCTGCTGGGCAGCCTCACCCTGATGCCCGCCCTGCTCGCGGCCTGCGGCCGCAGGATGTTCTGGCCCTCGCGCGGTCTGCGGCAGGTCCGGCGCGAGGGCGTCGCCGGCCGCTTCGGAGGCCTCGTCGCCCGCCGGCCGATGGCGCTGCTGGCGGCCTCCGTCGCCCTGCTCGGGGCCCTGGCCGCCGGCACCGCCGGGGTCCGGATGAACTACAGCCTGGCGGACGGCTCCACGACGGCGGCCTCGGCCACCGCCGCGGAGATCTCCCGCGCCCTGCCGGCCGGCGTGTCCGACCCGACGACCGTCTACCTCGTCGCCGTGGACGGCGGCACCCTCGACGCCGGCCGGTTCGACGGTCTCTCCCGCGCCCTGACCGGGGTCGAGGGCGTCGGCCAGGTGGGCGGGACCGTCCTCAACGAGAACCGTCGCGCCGCCCGGATCGACCTCTACCTCGACGCCGACCCGCAGAGCCAGCGGGCTCGCGACCTGGCCTCCGGTCCGGTCCGGGCCGCGGTCGCCGCGCACACCCCGCCCGGGACCGGCGCCCACGTCGGCGGCACCGCGGCGGTCTTCGCCGACGTCTCCACCGCCGTCGACCACGACCTGACCGTGGTCTTCCCGGTCGCGGCCGTCCTGATCGCGCTGATCCTGCTGCTGCTCCTGCGCAGCCTGCTGGCCCCGGTGGTGCTGATGCTGGCCGTCGGCCTCGGGTTCGCCGCCACCCTCGGCGCCGCCACGCTGCTCTTCCAGCACGGCCTGGGCGAGCCCGGCGTCGCCTTCACGCTCCCGTTGGTGCTGTTCCTGTTCGTCGTCGCCCTGGGCACCGACTACAACATCCTCATCACCGACCGCATCCGCGAGGAGATGCGGCGACCGGGTCCGCCCCGCGCCGCGGTGGCCCGTGCCGTCCGGCACACCGCCCCGGCCGTGGCCACGGCCGGGCTCGTCCTGGCGGGTTCCTTCGCCACCCTGGCGACCACCCCGGGCAGCGAGCAGATCGCCTTCTCGCTGACCCTCGGCATCCTGCTCTCCGCCCTGGTGCTCTCCCTGGTCGTCGTCCCGGCTCTGGCCGCCCTCCTCGGCCGCGCCCTCTGGTGGCCCCAGCGGACCGCCCCGGCCACGACGGCGACGGACACCGTCCCGCCGGTGGCCGCGCCGCGGCCCGCCCCGGACCGCATCGGCACCCGCTGAGCAGACCGGCACAGCGGCACACCGGCACACCGGTTCCCACCGGCACCCCGGTTCCCACCGGGACGCGCCCTCCCGGGGACCCCTTCGGCCCGGCCCCGAGCCGGGCCGAAGGGGTCCCCGGCGTCACGGCCGCCGCGCCGCCCGGCCCGTCACTCGAAGCGCGCGGGGTCGCCGGCCCCGCGCCGGACGATCTCCGCCTCGCCGCCGGAGAAGTCGACGACCGTCGTCGGCACCGTGCCGCACTCGCCGGAGTCCAGCACGGTGTCGAGCACGTGGTCGAGCCGCTCCTTGATCTCCCAGCCCTGGGTCATCGGTTCGTCCTCGCCGGGGAGGAGCAGGGTGCTGGAGACCAGCGGCTCGCCGAGTTCGGCGAGCAGCGCCCTGGTCACGGTGTGGTCGGGGATCCGCACCCCGACCGTCTTCTTCTTCGGGTGCATCAGGCGCCGCGGCACCTCCTTGGTGGCGGGCAGGATGAAGGTGTAGCCGCCCGGCGTCGCGGCCTTCACGGCCCGGAAGACGTTGTTGTCGATGTGGACGAACTGGCCCAGCTGGGCGAAGTCCATGCACATCAGCGTGAAGTGGTGGCGGTCGTCGAGACGCCGGATCGACCGGATCCGTTCGAGGCCGTCGCGGTTCTCCAGCCGGCAGCCCAGGGCGAAACAGGAGTCGGTCGGGTACGCGATCAGCTCTCCGGAGCGGAGACCGGCGGCCACGGTGCCGATGGTGCGCGGCTGGGGGGACTCTGGATGCACGTCGAAGTACTTCGCCATTCGGCCGACCCTACGGGATCACGGTCGTCGATCGGCGCAGCCCGCGCAGTCCGGGCACAGCCCCCGGTAGGTGACCTCGGCCTGCGACACGGCGAAGCCGAAGCGCTGCTCGGCCGGGAGGTCGGCCAGTGGATTGCCTCCGGGGTGGACGTCGCGGATGGCGCCGCAGCCCGTGCAGATCAGGTGCTGGTGGGGGCGGTGCGCGTTCGGGTCGTAGCGCTTGGCCCGCCCGTCGGTGGACACCTCGACGACCTCGCCCAGGGTGACCAGTTCACCGAGCGTGTTGTAGACCGTCGCGCGGGAGATCTCCGGGAGGCGCTCCGCCGCCCTGGCGTGCACCTCGTCGGCGGTCAGGTGCACGTGCTCGCCGTCCAGGACCTCGGCCACGACACGCCGCTGGGAGGTGAGGCGCCAGCCGCGCCCGCGGAGCCGCTCCAGCAGGTCACTCATATCGGTTCACCTATTCAGGTCAAGGGGAGGACCGGAGTTTACCAATTCAGCTCCGGCGCCTTCCGGTTCCCGATCGGATATGGCTTTGGTGTCTTTCTTGACTTGGAATCCGTCCATCGTAGGATCGGCTCCGGCGCTAGCCTGGGTAGCAGCAGCACGTGACTCCCGTCACTGCCGTGCGCAACGGCGAGCAGTGCCGAGCAGTGGCCACACGTGGCGCAGCAGGACCAGACAGCAGCAGTAGGTGCCGTAGGTAGCAGAGAAGACACCGTGATCCGCCTTGTGAGGGAAGGATTCCCATGTCTGACATCCACGATGCAACCGGCGTAGAGGCGAACGCGGAGGGCTGCCCGGTGAACCACGGGCGGGCTCCGCACCCCACCCAGGGCGGCGGGAACCGCCAGTGGTGGCCGGAACGGCTCAACCTGAAGATCCTCGCGAAGAACCCGGCGGTGGCCAATCCGCTCGGCGGGGAATTCGACTACGCCGCGGCCTTCAGGACGCTCGACCTCCCGGCCGTCAAGCGGGACATCCAGGAGGCCCTCTCGACCTCGAAGGAATGGTGGCCGGCCGACTTCGGCTACTACGGTCCCTTCATCATCCGGATGGCCTGGCACAGCGCCGGCACCTACCGGATCAGCGACGGCCGCGGCGGCGCCGGCGGCGGCCAGCAGCGCTTCGCCCCGCTGAACAGCTGGCCCGACAACGCCAGCCTGGACAAGGCCCGCCGGCTGCTGTGGCCGGTGAAGAAGAAGTACGGGCGCGCCCTGTCCTGGGCCGACCTGATCATCCTGTCCGGCAACGTGGCCCTGGAGGGCATGGGCTTCCCGACCTTCGGCTTCGGCGGCGGCCGCGTCGACGAGTGGGAGCCGGACGAGGACGTCTACTGGGGCCCGGAGACCACCTGGCTCGGCGACGAGCGCTACACCGGCGACCGTCAGCTGGAGAACCCGCTGGCCGCCGTCCAGATGGGCCTGATCTACGTCAACCCCGAGGGCCCCAACGGCAACCCGGACCCGATCGCCGCCGCCCGCGACATCCGCGAGACCTTCTACCGGATGGCGATGAACGACGAGGAGACCGTCGCGCTGATCGCCGGCGGCCACACCTTCGGCAAGACCCACGGCGCCGGCCCGGCCGACAACGTCGGCCCGGACCCCGAGGCCGCCCCGATGGAGCAGCAGGGCATCGGCTGGAAGAGCAGCTACGGCACCGGCGTCGGCGGCGACGCGATCACCAGCGGTCTGGAGGGCACCTGGACGCCCACCCCGATCACCTGGGACAACAGCTTCTTCGAGACGCTGTTCGGCTACGAGTGGGAGCTCACCAAGAGCCCGGCCGGCGCCCACCAGTGGAAGCCCAAGGACGGCGGCGGCGAGGGCACCGTCCCGGACGCGCACGACCCGAGCAAGCGGCACGTGCCGATCATGCTCACCACCGACCTGTCGCTGCGCCTCGACCCGGTCTACGAGCCGATCTCCCGGCGCTTCCTGGAGAACCCGGAGGAGTTCGCCGACGCCTTCGCCCGCGCCTGGTACAAGCTGACCCACCGCGACATGGGCCCGGTGGTCCGCTACCTCGGCCCGGAGGTCCCCAGCGAGCACCTGCTCTGGCAGGACCCGCTGCCGGGCGTCACGTACCAGCCGATCGGTGCGGCCGACGTCGCCGACCTCAAGCGGCGGATCGCCGCCACCGGCCTGTCGGTGTCCGAACTGGTCTCCACCGCCTGGGCGGCGGCCTCCTCCTTCCGCTCCAGCGACAAGCGCGGCGGCGCCAACGGCGGCCGCATCCGGCTCCAGCCGCAGATCGGCTGGGAGGTCAACGAGCCCGACCGGCTCGCCACGGTGCTGCGCGCCCTCGAAGGCGTGCAGCAGGAGTTCAACGCGCAGGCCGGCGACAAGCGGGTCTCGCTCGCGGACCTGGTGGTGCTGGCCGGCGGCGTCGGCATCGAGCAGGCCGCCAAGGCGGCCGGCCTGGCCGTCGAGGTGCCGTTCGCGCCCGGCCGGGTGGACGCGCCGCAGGAGCTGACCGACACCGAGTCCTTCGCCGCGCTGGAGCCCAAGGCGGACGGCTTCCGCAACTGGGTCGGCAAGGGCAACCGGCTGCCGGCCGAGTACCTGCTGCTCGACAAGGCCAACCTGCTGGGCGTCAGCGCGCCCGAGCTGACCGTCCTGGTCGGTGGCCTGCGCGTGCTGGGCGCCAACCACGGCGGCTCCACGCACGGTGTGCTCACCGAGACCCCCGGCGTGCTGACGAACGACTACTTCGTCAACCTGCTGGACCTGGACACCAGTTGGAAGTCCATCTCGGAGGACGCCCACACCTTCGAGGGCCGGGACGCCTCGGGCCGGGTGCGGTGGACCGGCACCCGCGCCGACCTGGTGTTCGGCTCGAACGCCGAACTGCGGGCCGTCGCCGAGGTGTACGCGGCCGACGACGCCAAGGAGAAGTTCGTCGAGGACTTCGTCGCGGCCTGGGCCAAGGTCATGAACGCGGACCGCTTCGACCTGGTGTGATCCGTTGATCCGCACCGGCGGATGACGCGGCGGGAGTCCGGGGAGCCGATCCCCGGATTCCGGCCGCGCGTCACCGGCCCTCGGCCGCGGAGCCCACGCTGACCAGCCCGGTCTCGTACGCCGCGACCACCACCTGGGCCCGGTCCCGCAGGCCCAGCTTGCCGAGGATCCGGGCCACGTGCGTCTTCACCGTCGCCTCGGACAGCCCCAGCCGGGCGGCGAGTTCGGCGTTGCTGAGGCCGCGGGCGAGCAGCGTCGTCACCTCCAGCTCGCGCGGAGTGAGCGTGCCGAGCTCGCGGTGCGGGGCGACGGCGGCGCCGCCCGGGTCGTCGGGGCGGGCGAAGCGCTCGACCAGACGGCGGGTGATCGCCGGGGCGAGCAGCGCGTCTCCGGTGCGGACCAGCCGGACGGCGGCCACCAGGTGCTCCGGGGTGACGTCCTTCAGCAGGAAGCCGCTGGCCCCGGCGGCCATCGCCGCGTAGACGTAGTGGTCGAGGTCGAACGTGGTCAGCATGATGATCCTCGGCGGTTCCTGCGCGCCGTCCGCCAGGATCCGACGGGCCGCCTCCAGCCCGTCCAGGCCCGGCATCCGGATGTCCATCAACACCACGTCCGGTCGGCAGCGGCGGACGGCGGCGACGGCCTGCTCGCCGTCCTCCGCCTCGGTCACCACCTCGATCCCCTCCGACTCCAGGATCAGCCGGAACCCGGTGCGGACCAGGGCCTGGTCGTCGACGACCACCACCCGCAGCAGCTGCTCGTTCATGAACTCTCCAAGGGGATACGGGCGGTGACGCGGTAGCCGCCGCGCGGCCGGGGGCCGGTGTGCAGGGTGCCGCCGTAGACGGCGAGGCGTTCGCGCAGGCCGAGCAGGCCGCGTCCGTCGCCGGTGGCGGCGGCACCGGTGGGGCGGCCGCCGGTGTCGGTGACCTCGACCAGCAGCCGGTCGGGGGCGTACTCGACGGTCACCGCGGCGTCGGCGCCGCCCGCATGCTTGACGGTGTTGGTGAGCGCCTCCTGGACCACCCGGTAGGCGGCCAGTTCGACCCCGGGCGGAACGGGCCGGCGCTCGCCGCGGACGGCCAGCTCCACCGGAAGGCCGGCCCGCCGGACGCCCTCGACCAGGGCGTCCAGCTGGCCGAGGCCGGGTTGCGGGCTGAGGCCGGCCTCGGCGTCCGGGGCGTCGCCGGTTTCCGAGTCGATGGTCAACAGGCCCATCACGTGCCGCAGTTCGGTCATCGCCGCGCGCCCGCCGGACTCCACCGCGGCCATCGCCTCACGGGCCTTGTCCGGGGCGGTGTCCAGGATCTTGCGGGCCGCGCCGGCCTGAATCGTCATCATGCTCACATTGTGGGTGACGACGTCGTGCAACTCCCGGGCGATCCGGGCCCGTTCGAGCTCCACCGCGCGCTGAAGCGCGGCCAGCTGCTCGCGCTCCAGGGCGGAGAGCCGTTCCCGCCCCTCGTCCACCCGGCGGCGCCACATCCGCAGCTCGTAGGCGACCGCGAACACCGGCGCCAGGACCAGGACCGCGATCACCCCGTTGGGGAAGTGCGGCAGCTTGGCCGCGGAGAAGAGCGCCACGAGCGCGACGGTCGCGGCCGACAGGCTCAGCAGCAGGGCCGTCCCGCGGCGCCCGTACGCGGCCGCGCTGTACGCGGCGACCATCACCGCCACGCCTGCCGAGTACGCGATGTCCTGCGACTGGTACCGGACCAGCAGAGCGGCCGGCACCACCGTCCACAGCACCGCCAGCGGGTGGCGGCGGCGCAGCACCAGCGGCAGCGGTACGAGCGGCACCAGCAGCAGCCAGGACAGGCTCGTCCCGTGCGGGCCGCCCGCGATGGTCGCGTAGCGCCCGCTGGTGAGGGCGAGGAAGAGGGCCAGGGCCGCGTCGAAGACCTGGCCGCGCCGGGTCGGCCCGGGCGGCGGAGCGGCGCCCGGGCCGCCGGCCGGGCGGACCGCCGCGCGCAGCCGTCGGACCGTCGGATGGTTGATCACCGGGACATTGTGGAGGCCGCGGGCCCAGCGGGACAGCCCGCGGACGGCGGGCGGCCCGTACTCCCGGCGACTACGTCGGAAGGATGACGGCGCGCCCCGGTCCGCCGGACGCGGTAGCGGGGTTGCCGCGCACGGCGGACGCGCAGGCGCCCCGCCCGTTCGTACCTTCGTCCCGTCGGCGAACAGGAAGCGACGAGGAGCGGGGACATGAGCAGCGAACCGGTGATCGAACTGAGCGGCGTGAGCCGCCACTACGAGGGCGCCCGGGCGGCCCTGGACGGCGTCACGCTGAGCGTACGGGCGGGGGAGTCGGTGGCCGTGCTCGGCCCGTCCGGCAGCGGGAAGTCCACCCTGCTGAACCTGGTCGCCGGGCTGGACCGGCCGAGTGCGGGCACCGTGACGGTCACCGGCACCCGGGTGGACCGGCTGAACGAGGCGGCCTCGGCCCGCTTCCGGCGCGGCACGATCGGCATGGTGTTCCAGTTCTTCAACCTGTTGGACGACCTCACCGTGGCCGACAACGTGGTGCTGGCCGGCGAGCTGGCCGGAGTCCCGCGCGCCGAGGCCCGGCATCGGGCCGACGAGCTGCTGGAGTCGCTCGGCATCGACCGCCACGCCCGCGCCCACCCGGGTCGGCTCTCCGGTGGCGAGCGTCAACGCGTGGCGGTGGCGCGGGCGTTGATGAACCGGCCGACGCTGCTGCTGGCGGACGAGCCGACCGGCGCACTGGACTCGGCCGCGGCCGAGGACGTCAAGGAGCTGTTCCGCGATCTGCACGAGGACGGGCAGACCGTCCTGCTCGTCACCCACGATCTTTCGCTGGCCGAGGACTGTGCCACCCGCACGGTCAGGATGCGGGACGGCCGGGTCGAGGCGGACTCGGCGGTGGCGGCATGAGCGCCCTGGGCCGGGTGGTGCGGGCCGGCGTGCGCAGGCGCCGGACGCAGTCCGTCGCGGTCGGGCTGGCCGCGCTGGTGGCCACCACCTGTTCCGTCCTCGGCGGCTCGCTGCTGGTCGCCTCCCGGGCCCCCTTCGAGCAGGCCTTCGACGGCCAGCGCGGCGCCCACCTCACCGCACGCTTCGACGGCGCCCGGGTGAGCGCCGACCAGCTCGCCGCGACCGCGCACGCCCCCGGCGTGACGGACGCCGCCGGGCCGTACCGCACCGTCACCGTCGACCCCGAGCCCGGCTCCGGCCTGGACCTGCCGCCCGGGATCAGGATGGCGCCGATGACCGTCACCGGCCGCGCCGAGGCCACCATCGGGGTCGACAACGTGACTCTTCTCCAGGGGAGTTGGCCGCAGCAGCCGGGCGAGGTGGCGATCGAGGCCGGGTACGGCGACCGGCCCCGGGAACTGGGCGGAACCCTCCGTCTGCCCGGCCTGCCGGGCGCGCCGACGCTCAAGGTCGTCGGCTTCGCCCGGTCCGTCAGCCGCACCTCGGACGCCTGGGTGACCCCGGACGGCATCGCCGCCCTCACAACGCCCGGCAGCACCCCCGGCTACGAGATGCTCTACCGCTTTACGGACGCCCGCAGCGCCGACGCCCTTGCCACCGACCGAGCCGCCGTCACGGCGGCCGCCCCCGCCGGGGCGCTCACCGGGGCCCAGTCCTGGCTCACCGCCAAACAGGGCTCGGACCGCAACACCGCCCTGTTCCTGCCCTTCATGCTCGCCTTCGGCCTACTCGGCATGGCGATGTCGGTCCTGGTCGCGGGCAACGTGGTGGCCGGCGCCGTCGGCACCGCCACCCGGCGGATCGGCGTGCTCAAGGCGCTCGGCTGCACCCCCGCCCAGGTGGTGCGCGCGTACGTCGCCCAGGCGCTGATCCCGGCCGGCGTCGGCACCCTGCTCGGGGTCGTCGCCGGCAACGCGCTGGCCGTCCCGGTGCTCGCCACCACCGGCTCGCTCTACGGCACCACCACCTCAGGCCTCGCCCCCTGGGTGGACGCCGCGGTGGCGGGCGGGACCCTGACCGCCGTCGCCCTGGTCGCCTGGGCGGCCGCCGCCCGGGCCGGCCGGCTGCGCGCCGTGGACGCGCTCGCCGTCGGCCGTACCGCGGGCGGCAGCCGGCGGGACACGGTCGCCCGCCGTGCCGCCGCGCTGGCAGCCCGGCTGCCGCTGCCCCGGCCGCTGAGCCTGGGCCTGGCCCAGCCCTTCGCCCGCCCGGCCCGCGCCGCCGGAATGCTCGCGGCGGTGCTGTTCGGCACAGCGGCGGCCGTCTTCGCGGTGGGCATGGGCGGGACGATGGGCTGGGTGCAGCAGGCGAAGACGCGGGACGCCGGGGACCTCGTGGTGCACCCGACGCGCCCGGACGGCCCGCCCGGAGCGGCCCCGGCGGGCAGGCCCGTCCCCGCTGACCGGGCCGCCGTCACCGCCGCGCTGGACGCCCAGCCGGGCACGGCCGCCTACTTCGGCGTCGGCACCGAGGAGGTCACCGTCCCCGGGGTGGCGGGCAGCACCACGGTGACCGCCTTCGACGGCGACTCCTCCTGGGCCGGCTACCGGATGGTCGCCGGGCGCTGGTACCGGGGCCCGGGTGAGGCCGTCGCCCCGGCCACCTTCCTGACCGAGGCCTCGGTCCGGCTCGGCGACCAGGTGACCTTCACGACCCACGGCCGGGCCGTCACCGTCCGGATCGTCGGCGAGGTCTTCGACCCGCACGTGCAGACCAACGAGCTGTTCACCGACGCCGCCGGCTACCCGCCCGGAGCGGCCCCGCGGCCCGACTTCTGGACCGTCAAGCTGAAACCGGGCACCGACCGCACCGCCTACGCCACGGCCGTCACCGCCGCGCTCGCCCCCACCCGGATGACCGCCGACACCGGCGGGCCGCACGGCTCCAGCGACTCGATCGCCGCGCTGAACTCGCTCACCGCCACACTGACCGTGCTGCTGCTCGTGGTCGCCGGGCTCGGGGTGTTCAACACCGTCGTGCTGGAGATCCGCGAGCGCGCCCGGGACATGGGCGTCACCAAGTCGCTCGGCATGACCCCGGCGCAGACCGTGGGCGTCGTCCTCGCCTCGGTGCTGCTGGTCGGGGCCGTCGGCGGCGCGATCGGCCTGCCGGCGGGCCTGCTGCTGCACGGCCTGACGGTGCCTGCGATGGGCCACAGCGCCGGACTGACCTTCCCGTCCGCCGCGCTGGACGTCCTCGGCACCCCGGCGCTGGTCCTGCTCGGCCTCGGCGGGGTGCTGATCGCCCTGCTCGGCGCGCTGCTCCCGGCCGTCCGGGCGGCGCGGGCGCGGACGGTGGACGCGCTGCGGGCGGAGTGACGGCGGCGGGGTCACGTACGGGACGGGGCGGGTTGGCGCCCTGTCCCGTATGGCCCTCGGGGCAGGTTTCACTGCCGTGACGGCGGCCTCAGCGCGGCCCGTCCGCGGGGTGGTTGAAGGCCGGACCGAGGTCCGGCGGGAGGTGTGCGACCAGCAGGGCGACGGCCTCCTCCGGGGTGGCCGCGGTGTCGAGCGCCTCGGGTTCCTGCCACCGGCCGATGAGGTAGCGGCCGCCGTGCTGCGGCCGGGCGTGGGGGAGGCTCTCGTCGACCCAGGGGTGCGAGGTGGACAGGCTGAAGTGCAGGTCGTAGTGGCTGGTCCAGGGGAAGAGCCGGCCCAGCCGGGGCTCGGCGCGGGCGGCCTTCAGCAGTCGCACCAGTCCGGCATTCTCGCTGCCGGGGCCGTGCCGGTTCTCCCGCAGGCGCCACTCCCAGTTCAGGACGGACGCCTCCCAGCGCGCCTCGACCGCCGCCTCGGGCCCGATCGCGCGGGCGGCGGCGAGGTCGGGCAGGACGGGCTGGGGCAGAGGAGCCCGCTGATCATCGGATCGCATGGTGAGCAGTCTGCCCCAGCGGTTCCCGGGATCGAGCGTTTCGGAGATCCCGGTGGCCGATTGCCGTCAACTCGCCCTCCCTGAGGAGAAGAGGCGTGATCCGTACGGCCGTCAGGCCTTGGCGCGGGCCGCGGCGCGCAGCCTGCGCCAGGTACGGCCGACGGCGGCCGGCCCGGTGCGTCCGGCGGTGGGTGCGCCGGACTCCCAGTCCCGGGCCGCCTCGGCGAGGGTCTCGGTGGCGGCCCCGGCACCCGGGGGCCGGGGCCGGGCGGCCCGGGCGGCGCGCAGCAGGTCCTCCGGTCCGAGCGCGTCGAGCCGCGCCCGGGCGTGGTCGAGCAGGGTGGCGCAGGCCTCGCGGATCGCGGCCTCGCCGAGCGGGCGGGCCGGGAGGCCGAGGCCCTCGGTCAACTGCCCTTCCAGGGCGGTGCGCAGGTCCTGCACGGAGAGGTCGCGGACGGTCAGCGACAGGTGGGCGGACAGGCCCCCGGCGCCGACCGCCCGGTGCGCGAAGCCACGCGGGACGTAGAGCACGCCGCCGGGTTCGAGGACGCCGTGCAGGCGCAGTGGGGAGCGCTCGTCGTCCGGGAGTTCGCCGAGCCGCCAGTCCGCCGCCGCCGGCGCGTCGTGGACGTACCAGGTCTTGCGCCCGGCGGCCTGGAGGACGAAGACGTCCGCGTCGTCGCGGTGCACCGCGAGGCCCTGGCCGCCGGCCGGGGTGACGAAGAAGAAGGCCTCCACCCGCCGGTCGAGCTCCTCGGACAGCCGGGCCACCAGTTCGCCGGTCGGGCCGTGCCACTGGTCGACGCAGCGCAGCAGCAGTGTCGCCCCGCCGCGCAGCAGGGCGAGGACCTTCGCGCGGTCGGCGAAGCCGTGGTGGCTGACGCCGTTGATCACGCGTGCGGTGGTGAAGGCCTCGGGCGGGACGGTGACCTTGTCGGAGCGGACCATCTCCAGGTAGGGGGTGCGCAGCAGTCCGCCGTCGAAGGCGGCGTCCAGCTCGTCGAGGTCGAACGGTGGGGCGGGGGCCGTCGGGTCCGTCCGGGGGAAGAGCGCGGGCTCGCGCTGCCACTGGCGGCCGGCGAAGCTCCGGACGTCGCCGACCCAGTCGGCCAGTGTGGGCGATTCCATGGTGTGTCCCGTGGTGTCAGGGGTGTTCCAGGGTGTTCCGGGGTGTTCCGGGGTGTTCCGGGGTGTTTCCAGCGTGTTCGGGGGCGCCGTGTGCCCGGGGTGGAGGGCCGTCAGGCCCCGGCGACCCGGGCCTCGAACCGGACGGAGAGCAGCGAGCGCAGGGGCACCTGCGCCTCCTGCCGCGGGCTGTGGACGACCAGCCGGCTGTCCAGAGCGACGGTCAGCAGGCGCTCGGCCAGCGGCACCACCAGGTGCTTGGCCCAGCAGCGGGCGCCGTCGAAGCCGAAGGGCATGAACGCGGGTGCCTTCTCCGGGTCCGCGACGCCGTCCCACCGCTCGGGGCGGAACTCCAGCGGGTCGGACCAGTAGTCCGGGTGGCGGTGCATCAGCAGCGGGAAGAGCGCGACGTCGTCCTCGGGGCGGATCTCGGGGTGCAGCGCGGTGTACGCGGCGCCGCCGTTGCGGTACAGCATCCAGGCCGGCGGGAGCAGCCGCAGCGTCTCCCAGAGGACGGCGGTGAGGTCGGCGCGGTGCTCCGGCCGGTCCCGCTCCGGGCCCATCAGCCACAGGGCGTTGCCGGTCAGGGCGGCCACGCCGTCGCAGAGGGTGGCCGTCGCCCGCCGGTACATCGCGACGGCCTGCTTGCGCTCCAGGGTGTCGCCGGCACCGCGGATCAGCCCGGCCAGCGCGGTGCCGCCGTCCGGCCGTCCGTCCTGCGGTCTGTCCTGCGGTCCGTCCTGCCGTCCGTCCTGGTCCGCGGAGCCCGGCCAGCGGGTGACGGCGCGGTCGACGAGCCGGGAGAGGGTGTCGGAGCGGGTGACGCCGCGCTTCGACAGCAGGGAGACGGGCAGCGGGTCGGCGGAGAACAGCCAGCGGCGCAGGTAGGAGGTGCCGGCGTAGGGCCAGGAGCCGGCCATCCCGCGCACCAGGGGCGGCGGCTTGCGGATGCCCGCCATGGCGTCCTGCCCCAGTGCCCGGATCGTCCGGGTCGCGCTGTCATGGGGGATTTCGGCGCCGGCGGCGGGTTTGTAGACCGAGCGTTCGGTGGAAAGCACCGGGCGGGCCGCGACGATTTCGGCCATCAGCCGGGAGTCCGAGACGCCCACCTTGCCCGGGTCGATCCGGAACACCTTCTCGTCCCTGGCCAGCAGGTCCTGAATCCTCGGGGCGAACACGATGGAATGGCTGCGCGGGGTTGCCGTCGCCATTTCTTCCACGGGAATTCTGCCTCCAATGCGAAATGGCCGGTCAGTGCGTTCAGTACGGCGGGCGGAGGAATCCCGGACGCGCCGTGGCGCCGGCGGGGGCACGGCCGACCCGGGCCCCCGCCAGCGGCTGACCACGTCAGATGACGTGCAGCACCCACGCGTGGTTCGCGAGGTCGTCGTTCTTCTTGAACTTCTTGACGAGCGCCTTGACCATCTTCATGACTACTCTCCATTCCGGGGATCGGCGGGTACGGCGAGAATGCCGCACTCGAGCCGTCAGAGATATTCGGCGTTCCGGTGCCGGACGCCGAACGGTTGATCTGTTCATGGACCCTAACCGAAACTTCGTCGTCCGGACACCCCCTCGACAGAGGATTATGCGATCTCTTGCGGGGTGTTGACGATCTATTCGATGGTCGAATCGTTATAACCCATGGATATCCATGGCGGGGGAGGGGAACGGGAACGCGAAAGGGCCCCGCGAAGCCGCGGGGCCCTTCTGTGCGCACGGTGCGCGCGTACGGTGCGTACCGTACGTACGGCGCCTACGGCGCGGTCGGTCAGTTGTAGGTCGTGGTGACGGTGACGCCGCCGAAGCCCTGCTGGGCGTAGAGGCTGAAGAAGACGTAACCGGCCGGCGGGTTGGTGATGGTCAGGGTCTCGCCGTTGCCACTGGTGGTCGACTTGGCCTGGTACGAGCCGGTGGTGGCCCAGGCGCCGCTGTTGTAGTACAGGTCGGCGTTGCCGGTGCCGCCGCTCGTGGTGATGGTCAGCTGCTTCACGCCGGCCGGCAGGGTCAGGAAGCTGTAGCTGTAGTTCCCGGTGGTGGCGGCGACGTTGTCACGGCGGCAGTTCTTGTCGAACTGGCGGGCGTCGGCGGCAGTGCACAGGGGGGCCTGGGTGGTGGGCAGCGAGCCGCAGTTGTCGGCGGCGCAGGACTTGAGCCAGGTGGCGAAGTCGGCGTCGTACTTGGTGCCGATGGTGGTCTTCAGCAGGGTGCGGGCGCCGTTCCAGTCACCGGCGCGGTACTTGGCGAGCAGCGCGGTGACGTCGTCCGGGTGCGACTGGAGCATGTAGCGGACCGCCAGGTAGCCCCAGTTGTAGGTCCGGGTGGAGTTCGAGTTCTCGTAGGTGGTGTCGAACAGGGTGCTCAGCGCGTAGGTGCCCTGGCCGGCCTGGGCGACCGCCGCGTCGTAGTGCTCGCCGCGGTAGCTGTAGGAGACGTACTCGGCGAGGCCCTCGACCCACCAGATGGTCGGGGTGGTCATGCCGGCGTTGAAGTCGCCGTACATGTCGTAGCGGCCGTCGAGGTAGTGGGTGTACTCGTGGTTGAGGTTCCAGATCTGGAACTGGGGGCGCAGCCAGGAGGCCTCGTGGGCGATGAAGCGGGCCTGGTTGCCGGCCTTGGCCGGGTCGCCCTCCTCGTACATGCCGCCGTTGTCGACGTCGATCTTGTACATCTCCCAGGCGTACAGGCTGTAGTTGTAGTAGTCGTCGAAGACGACGACCTCGAGGTTGGTGTTGTTGTCGTTGGCGACCGGGCCGTTGTCCTTCACGATCTTGTGGAAGAACGCGTCCTGGTTGATCAGGCTGGTGCAGGTGTCGGCGAGCTGCTGCGCGGTCATGTCCTGGGCGCGGACGCGCAGGTTGGCGTTGCAGGTGTGGTCGACGGTGAGCACCAGCGGGACCAGCTTGGCCGGGACGTCACAGGTGCCGTAGAGGGAACAGTTGCCCTCGTCCTTCTTCTCCGTGAACCAGAGCAGGTTCATGGTGAGCGGACCGGTGTTGCCGACCAGCGGGTAGCGGTTGATCAGGTCCTTGAGGATCGGCCGGCCCTGGGGGCGCAGCTCGTCGTGGGCGACCAGGTTGCCCAGCTGGATGCCGATCTTGGTGACCACGTCGCCACCGTTGATCAGGCCGCTGTTGCGGGTGACGAAGGAGGCCGCGGTGGTGGCGAAGGTGGGGTCGGCCTGGAGCGCGGAGACGAACTCCGGCAGGTCGAAGCCGCGCTCGATGACGGTCTCGGTGTTGGCCACGGCGGTGGTCATCGCGGCCGGCCAGCTGCCGGTGTAGTCGTTCAGCAGCCGCTTGACGACGCCGGTGTAGCGGGCGTTCTCCTGGGCGCTGTCGATCAGGGTGACGGCCTCGCCGAGGGTGTTGCCGTTGGCGTCGCTGATGTCCCTGGTGCGCGGGGCCGCGAAGAAGGAGTCCAGCGCGCCGCGGATGGCGGTCTTGAGGCTGTCGCCGTACGGGCCGACGGCGTCCTTGTTGTACCACTGGACGTAGTAGCCGGCGCGCAGGAAGAGCACCAGGTTCCCGGCCGAGGTGGAGTTGTCGCCGGGGTAGGTGGCGGCGGTGTCGCGCAGGGCGTTGGCGACGGTGACCATCTGGGCCTCGTTGAAGGCGCCCTTGGCGTCGTTGCCGGTGAGCTGGAACAGCGTGTTGACGCAGTCGAGCCCGGCCGACTTGACCTGCTGGACCAGCGCGGCACCGGACTTGCCGGTGAAGGCCGAGACGTCGCAGGCGGCCGCGGCGGAGAACTGCCGGGCCGACTTGGCGGCGCCGACGGAGCTGCCCGCCGTCGGGGCGGTCGCCTTGGCCTGCGGGTCGGAGGCGAGCGGGCGGGCGTCCTTGGGGGTGTCGGGGGACTTGGGCACCGGGATGGTGCGCGGCGCGGCCTTCCCGGCGGCGGAGGCGGGGGTGGCCGAGGCGGCCGGGCTCCCGGCCGGTGCGGCGCCGGTGGTGCCGGCGGCCTGCGCGGCCGGCGCGAACAGGCCGAGCGAGAGGAGGAGTGCGGTGCCGAGCGCGGGGAGTCTGCGCGCGGTGTCCTTCGCTATCGAGGAGGGACGCATCTGTGGGGGCCTCCGGGGCCGTCGAGGGTGGGGGCTGCCGTGCTGCGTGGGGCGCACGGGCCTTGCTGTGTGACATGTAAAATGGCACAACGGAGAACGCGGAGGGAAGGGCCGGGAACGGATTGCCGCCCGGCGAGACCGAAACGTTGTCAGGTTCGCGCGGGCGAACGGTCCGTGTGGGCGTCGGGCCCGCGCGGGCGGCGGGTCCGTGCGGCTGTCGGGTGTGTGCGGCTGTCGGGTGTGTGTGGGGCCGTCAGGCCCGCGCGAGCGGCCGAGGGATGAGCGCCGCGAACTCCAGCGGCGCCGACGGGTCCACCGACAGGTCCGCCGGGGCCGGCTCCGCACCCGCGCGGACCAGCAGGTCCCCGGCCGCCGCCACCATCGCGCCGTTGTCGGTGCACAGCCGCAGCGGCGGCACCCGCAGCGCGATCCCGGCCGCCGCGCACCGCTGCTCGGCCAGCGCCCGCACCCGGGAGTTGGCCGCGACCCCGCCGACCACCACCAGGCTGCCGATCCCGTGGTCCACGCAGGCCCGCACCGCCTTGCGGGTCAGCACGTCGGCGATCGCCTCCTGTAGCGCGGCCGCCGCGTCCGGCACCCGCGGCTCGCGTCGGGACTCCACCCAGCGGGCGGCGGCGGTCTTCAGTCCGGAGAAGGAGAACGCGTACGGGTCGTCCCGCGGCCCGGTCAGCGGGCGCGGCAGCCGCACGGCCGTCGGGTCGCCCTCGCGCGCGGCGCGGTCGATCGCCGGGCCGCCCGGGTAGGGGAGTCCGAGGATCCGGGCGACCTTGTCGAAGCACTCGCCGGCCGCGTCGTCCAGGGTGTCGCCGAGGTGGACGATCGGGTCCCGGGCCAGGTCGCGCACCAGCAGCAGCGAGGTGTGGCCGCCGGAGACGATGAGCACCACGCAGGGGTCGGGCAGCGGCCCGCCGTCCAGCGCGGCCGCGGCGACGTGCCCGGCGAGGTGGTGCACGCCGTACAGCGGGACACCCAGCGAGAAGGCGTACCCCTTGGCGGCGGCCACGCCCACCTGGAGCGCCCCGGCCAGTCCCGGGCCGGTGGTCACCGCGACCGCGCCGACGTCCGCCAGGGTGAGCCCGGCCCGGTCCAGCGCCTCCCGGACCACCGGCGCCATCGCGTGCACGTGCGCCCGGGCGGCGATCTCGGGCACCACTCCGCCGTACCGGGCGTGCTCGTCCATCGAGGAGGCCACCGCCTGCCCGAGCAGCACGCCGTCGCGCACCAGCCCCGCGCCGGTCTCGTCGCAGGAGGACTCGATGCCCAGCACCACCGGCGACCCTGTCATAGTCACTCACCCTTGTCGGTCATTACACGGAACGGTGACCATTGTGCCCGACGGGACGTGAGGAATAAGCAGGAGCCCATACTGTGCTCTTGCAACTGATACGCAATAGTGTGTCCCCGGCACGATCACCGCACCACCACCGCACGACGACCACCCGCACGATGACCATCGTTCAGCCCGCCGAAAGGGGCCGAGACCTGATGAGCGCCTACACGCTTCCCGACCTGCCGTACGACTACTCCGCACTGGAGCGGGCGATGTCGGCCGAGATCCTGGAGCTGCACCACTCCAAGCACCACGCCGCCTACGTCAAGGGCGCCAACGACACCCTCGACCAGCTGGCCGAGGCCCGCGACAAGGAGCAGTTCGGCGGCCTGGTCGGGCTGCAGAAGACCTTCGCCTTCCACCTGTCCGGCCACGTGCTGCACTCGCTGTTCTGGCAGAACCTCTCGCCCGAGGGCGGCGACCGCCCCGAGGGCGAGCTGGCCGACGCCATCACCGAGCACTTCGGCAGCTTCGAGGCCTTCAAGAAGCAGCTCTCGACCGCCACCACCGGCGTGCAGGGCTCCGGTTGGGGCATCCTGTCCTGGGAGCCGCTCGGGCAGCGCCTGATCGTCGAGCAGGTCTACGACCACCACGGCAACGTCGGCCAGAACACCACCCCGCTGCTGGCCTTCGACGCGTGGGAGCACGCCTACTACCTGCAGTACCGCAACGTCCGCCCGGACTACGTCACCCGCCTGTGGGACGTCGTCAACTGGCAGGACGTGTCGGACCGCTTCGCGGCCGTCAAGAGCGCCTGACCCGCATCGGGTGACCTCGGGCGATCCGCGTCGGATGCCCCACATCGGGTGATCCGCATCGGGTGACGCAAGGTCCCGGGCCGGTCGGGCGGTCCGGGGCCTTTCCCCGCCCTCCCACGGGAGTTGCCCGCGGCGCGCGCCGGAACGGACACGGCCGGTGCACCCCGCCGCAGGCTGGACGCCACCCGTCGTTCGCCCGCCGGTCGCGTGCGCTCCCTACGCTCGCTCGGACCACCGCCGGTGACCGGCCGCCAACGGCCTCCCGGCCCGTCCGCTGCCGCTGCCGCAGCCGCCGCCTCCGACGCTGCCGCTGCCGCCGCCGCCGAGCGAAAGGGCGCCCGATGGCCCCGCGTCTGTCCCTCGTCGTCCCGATCTACAACGTCGAGCGCTACCTCCGGGAGTGCCTGGACTCGATCGCGGCGCAGACCTTCGAGGACTTCGAGTGCGTCATGGTCGACGACGGCTCGACCGACGACGGCCCGGTCATCGCCGAGGAGTACGCCGGAAAGGACCCGCGCTTCCGGCTGGTCCGCCAGCACAACCAGGGCCTGGGCGCCGCCCGCAACACCGGCTGGCGCCACCTCACCCCCGGCACCGAGTACCTGGCCTTCGTCGACAGCGACGACACCCTGCCGCCGCACGCCTACCAGCTGATGACCGGCACCCTGGACGAGACCGGCTCCGACTTCGCCGCCGGCAACGCGCTGCGCCTGCGCACCACCGGCCTCACCCCCTCGCACGGCCACCGCCGCCCGTTCTGCGAGACCCGGCTGCGCACCCACGTCAGCGAACTGCCCGCCCTCGTCACCGACCGCACCGCCTGGAACAAGGTCTACCGGCGCTCCTTCTTCGACGGCGCGGGCATCCTCTACCCCGAGGGCATCCTGTACGAGGACGCCCCGGTCAGCGTGCCCCACCACTTCCTCGCCGCACGCGTCGACGTGCTCGCCGATCCGATCTACCACTGGCGGGTGCGCGAGGACGGCGACCTCTCCATCACCCAGAAGAAGACCGACCCGCGCGGCCTGGTCGACCGCGTCCGCTCGATGGAACTCGTCCGCGCATGGCTGCTCGCCCGCCCCGAACCCGTCTTCGCCGACCACCTGCGCGCCTACGACCGCAACTGCCTGGTCGAGGAGATCCCGATGTTCTTCTGGACCGTCCCGGACGGCGACCGCGCCTACCGCGCCGCCTACCAGCGGCACGTCACCCGCCTCCTCCAGGCCATCGGCCCCGAGGCCCAGGCCGGCCTCAGCCCCCAACTGCGCCTCAAGTACGGCCTCACCCAGGCCGACCGCATGAACCGCTTCGTCGCCCTCCAGCGCCTCCACCGCGCCGTCCGCCGCACCCGCCAGGCCGTCGGCCGCCGCTGAGGTCGGCGCAGCCGCAGCCGCAGCCGCAGCCGCCCCGGGCCGCGGCGGAGGGTGCCGCCGCGGCCCGGGGCGAGACTCCCGTGGGCACGGTCATGGTCCTACTGGAAGTGAACGGTGCCGGGCGGCGGGGCCGGCAGGCAGTCCGGGCCCGATCCGTCCAGCAGACCTCCGGTGATCAGGCCGTAGGCGTGGGAGGGGTCGGTCTTGGCGAGCGGGAAGCCCACCATGAGCAGCTTGCCGGCGGGGATCCTGCTGGGGCGGATGGAGAGAACGGTCTTGCCGTCCTCCCAGCCGATGTCCCAACCGTTCGCCGACGAGCTGGTGCCACCGGGGCTGGGGCTGGCCGAAGCGGGCGGTGCCGAGCGCGGCGTCTCGTTGTGGGGCGGTTCCGGGCTCGGGGGCGTGGACGGGGACGTGGACGGGCTGGGGGACGCGGACGGGCTGGGGGACGCGGACGGGTCGGGGCTGCCCCACGGGGTGGCGCAGTCGGGGTCACCGGCCAGCACGCGGCTGTGAACGCCGATGCGGTCCAGGTCCTTCTGCAGCTTGCCCAGGTCGATCGTGCCGGCCGGGTTGACGATGGTGAGTTTGACGAGGTCGCTCCCGTCGTTCCGCAGGGTGTAGGCGGCCGCGGTCTGGGTCGGCAGCACGGTCAGGGCGACCCCCGCCACGGCGGCGGCGGCCAGGCCCGAGGCCAAACCGACCGGGACCCAGCGCACGCGGACGCCACGGCGGGGCCGGGCCGTGGCCGACCGGTCGGGGTGCGGGCTGTCAGCCCGCTGCTGGACGTGGTTCTTGAGCTCGTGCATCAACCGCTCCTCGAAGCGTTCGGCGTTCATTCAGGCCTCCACAAGGGACGAGGGGGACGGAGCGGATTCGGGATGGGCGCCGGGCTGTTGCAGGGCCTTGCGGGCCCGGTGCAGCCGGACCCGGGCAGCCACGGTGCTGATACCCAGTGCCTTGGCGGCCTCGGAGACGCTCAGACCGTCCACCGCCACCAGTTCCAGCACCTCCCGCGGACCGGGTGGCAGCAGAGCGATGCGTTCCAGCAACTGCCGCGAGGCGCGCTCGGCGTCGATGCGCTCCTCCAGCCGTGCGATGTCATCGCCGTCCAGCAGCCGGTGGCCGGCTATTCGGCCCTCGGCCGCCCAGATCCGCGCCGCGCGCCGTTCCTGGGACGCGGCCACGTTGCGGGCGATGCCGTGCAACCAGGCGATCGGCGTGCCCAGCTGCGGCCGGTACCCGCCGGCGGCGGAGATCGCCGCGAGGAACACCTCGGCGACCAGATCGGCCGCGGCGTGCGGGTCCCGGGTCCGCCGGGTCGCGTACCGCAGCACCGCTTGCACGTGCTCACGGTAGAAGGCCTCGAACGCCTCCGGATCCTCACCGATCCGCGCGACCAGACCGCTGTCCGGCGGTTGCCTCACATCGACTCCCTTGTCCGTCCGTCCCCCTCATCTCCTCTTGGCGACGCACGGCAGGAGCGTTACATCCGCAGTCTGCAGGCCGTCCTCCGTCGAGCGATGCCGAGGGCGCGTCCGGCTGCCACCGCGGCCGGACGCGCTCAAGGGGCGGAGAATCCGGCTGGACCGCAGCCTGTTCGTCGGATCCTTCGACGCGGATTGGGAAGGGCACGAGTCGGCAACCTATAAGGTGCTGCCCACCCCGCACGGTCCCCTGTACCGGGGCTGGTGCCGGCAGTTCGATGCCATGGTGGACAGTGCCGAGCGTGTGATCTGAGGGAAGGCGGAGGGATGGCGATCGAAGCGGAGCTCAAGGCGATCGTGCGGGACCCGGAAGGCGTGCTCGAGCAGTTGGAGGAGCGGTGCGGCACCGGCCGGGCCGAGGTCTACCAGGACACGTACTACGACGCGCCGGACGGCAGCCTGATGGCCGGCGACCGTGAGCTGCGGATCCGCACGGTGCACGGCCCGGACGACACCCGCACCGTGCTGACGTACAAGGGCGCTCGGGTGGACGAGGCATCCGGGTCGAAGCCGGAGGCCGAGACCAGGGTCGAGGACGCCGATGCCCTGCACGAGATCGTCCGGGGCCTGGGATTCACTCCGCGCATCGCGTTCGAGAAGCGGTGCCGCAACTACAGTTTCCAGCAGGACGGTTGGCCTCTGCTGGCCACACTCGTCCGCGTTCCGGAACTGGATGGCGCGACGTTCGTCGAGGTGGAGACGTCGGCTGCTGCGGAGGCGGACCTCGCCTCTGCGCTGGCGCTGGTCCGTAGCGTGTTGACGGAACTCGGTATCAGCGAGGACGACGTGACGACCGAGCTGTACACCGACGCGGTCGCGGCGGCACGGCCGGTGTGACTGCGCCGCCCGGGAGCGCGAGGGGAGCCGGACAGTGACGGGACGGCCTGGCCGATGCCGTTCTGGCGACCGACTCCCTCGACTGGCTGCGGGCTGCTTCGGGCATGAAGCCGGCGAGAAGCAGCTACCTGATGCGCAACGTGTCTCAAGGCCCCTTGCCGGACATCGTGTCCAGGAACGTGACCTCGAACGATTCGAGGTACTGGCGGCGTTCGGCCAGGAACCGGCGGACGTGGGGCTGTCGCTCGTGTTCTTCGAAGGCTGAGCGATCCGCGTACAGCTCGTAGAAGAGCCGGACGTTCGGCTCGTCCGGCACGGTGTGGTTGATGTAGAGGAGCGTGCCGGGTTCCTCGGCGCGGATGCCTTCGATTGCGGCCGCGGCCAGTTGATCGAAGGCGCGGGCCGCTGCGGCGTTGCGAGCTACGAAGCGGACGACGAGTGCGAATCCCGCTCCGGGCCCGTCGGAACCGAAGCCGGTCTCCTCAGGCGTCACCGGGCGCCTGAGCCGGCGTGAGAGCGTCTCCCGGACGACCTCCTGCACCTCGGCCCGGGGGGTCGTGCCGGAGAGCCAGTACGAGATCGAGGACTTGTCGTAGGTCAGCCGGAGCCCGGCCTCGCAGCCGACTCGGCCAGGTACCGCGAGGCGGACGGCCCCGTTCCACACGGCTGGGGAGGGCGCGCTCTGGGCACCCGTTCCGCCGTTTCCGCACGAACGTGGCCGCGCTTCCGGCATGATCTCCCGCAGCACCACGGCGGCCGCCCACCCGGCGTCGACTCCGGCGCCACCGGACCCCCGGACGGTCAGCGAACCCGCTGGCGCCCCGGACTCGGACTCTCCCGGCGCCGGTGCACGCGAGAGTCGAGCCCCTCTCTCCGGACACCACTCCCCCGCCCGTAGGCGGGGCGACAACGACATGCACAACCGACAGGCCCGCAGCACGCCGTCCGGGTCAGTGCCCCTCGCTGACCCCGAAGGCGCCGCTGTCCCAGTACACGGACGGCTCCTCGGCACCGCTCGGCCAGTCGCTCTGCAGATGGCGGCGGCCGTGTCCCAGGGCCCCTACCCGGTGCGGGCTCAACCGCCCCGCCACCAGGTCGTCCGCCTCGGCGTCCGTGATCGGCAGCACGGTGCGGTACTGCGCGTCCTGCGAGGCGACCCAGTCGACGAACTCGGTGAACACGCTCACGAAGGCCTGCGAGCACAGGCCGCACCGCTGAACAGAGACGATGAAATGCGAGTCGTCCCGAATCATCGTCTCGAGCCGAACCCCGTCGCGGCTGCGGTGGTGCTCCTGCGCCACCGCAGCGTCCTCGGCGCAGCACGCCACGCACCCGAAACCCGCACGGTCACTACCGTCTTGCGAACCCATGGATCCCCCGCACGTTAGCTGTCCCTGACCGGCCCCCACCCTAACAACCCACAGTGAGGCCCGGCCGCTGAATTAACGAGCATGCGCCGCCCGACCTGCGGGCAAGCAAGCCGTCTGGCGAGGCCGGACAAGTTCGCCGGCGGAAGCTGGACTTCTTCGAGTGCTCCGAGACCCGCGAAGCGCCGTGCCCCACGTTCGAGTGGGGCACGGCGATCGGCGTTCGCACTGCGGATCAGCCGAAGAAGGCGTCCAGGATCTGTTGGGCGGCCGACCCGGCGGGCAGTGTGCCGGCGCGGACCTGAGTCTCCAACTCCGGGGTCAGGCGCCGTACTTCGGGGTTCTCGTGGAGGCGGGCGTACAGCTGGTCGTGCACCATGGCCCAGGTCCACTCGACCTGCTGTTGGCGGCGCTTCGCGGCCAGCGCCCCCGTCGCGTCCAGCACCTTGCGGTGCTGCTGCAACCGCTCCCACAGCACGTCCAGCCCCGCGCCGTCGCGGCCGCTGCACGTCAGCACGGGGGGCGTCCACGCCGCGTCCGGGGGCTGCAACAGCCGCAGCGCGCCCGCGAGTTCGCGGGCCGCCGCCTTCGCGTCCGTCTCGTGCGGCCCGTCGGCCTTGTTGACGGCGATGACGTCCGCGAGCTCCAGCACGCCCTTCTTGATGCCCTGGAGCTGGTCGCCGGTGCGCGCCAGGCTGAGCAGCAGGAAGGTGTCGACCATCCCCGCCACCGCCGTCTCGGACTGGCCGACGCCGACCGTCTCGATCAGCACGACGTCGTACCCCGCCGCCTCCATGACCACCATGGACTCCCGGGTGGCCTTGGCGACTCCGCCCAGCGTCCCCGAGGTCGGGGACGGCCGGACGAAGGCCGCGGGGTCGACGGCGAGCCGTTCCATCCGGGTCTTGTCGCCCAGGATGGACCCGCCCGTCCGGCTGGACGTCGGGTCGACGGCGAGCACCGCGACCCGGTGCCCCTGGCCGGTCAGCATCGTCCCGAAGGAGTCGATGAAGGTCGACTTTCCGACGCCGGGTACCCCCGTGATGCCGACCCGGACCGCCCCGCCCGCGTGCGGCAGCAGCCGCTGGAGCAGCTGCTGCGCCAGCGCGCGGTGGTCGGGCCGGGTGGATTCGACGAGGGTGACGGCGCGCGCGATCCAGGCGCGCGAGCCGTCCAGTACGCCCGTCACATAGCTGTCGAGGTCGATCGTCCGCGGAGGCATGGGATCAGGCGATCACAGCTCGTGGCCGAGGTCGGCCGCCAGGGACTTCAGCAGGTCGTACGCCGCGTCCGGGATGACCGTCCCCGGCGGGAAGACCGCCGCCGCGCCGGCCTCGTACAGGGCGTCGAAGTCCTGCGGCGGGATCACGCCGCCGACCACGATGGTGATGTCCTCCCGCCCCGCGGCGGCGAGTTCGGTGCGCAGCGCGGGCACCAGCGTCAGGTGCCCGGCGGCGAGCGAGGACACGCCGACGATGTGGACGTCCGCCTCGACGGCCTGGCGGGCGACCTCGGCCGGGGTCTGGAACAGGGGGCCGACGTCCACCGTGAAGCCGAGGTCGGCGAAGGCGGTGGCGATCACCTTCTGGCCGCGGTCGTGGCCGTCCTGGCCCATCTTGGCGACCAGGATGCGCGGACGGCGGCCCTCGGCCTGCTCGAACCGCTCGACCAGGTCGCGGGTGCGCTGGAGGGAGGCCGACGGGCCCGCTTCGTCTCGGTACACACCCGAGATGGTACGGATCTGGCCGGAGTGGCGGCCGTACACCTTCTCCAGGGCGTCCGAGATCTCGCCGACGGTGGCCTTGGCCCGGGCCGCGTTGACGGCCAGGTGCAGCAGGTTGCCGTCCAACTGCCCGCCGCGCTGCGGACCGGCCTCGGCGGCCCGGGTGAGGGCGTGCAGCGCGTCCTGGCACGCGGCCTCGTCGCGCTCCTCGCGCAGCCGGCGCAGCTTCTCGAGCTGCCGCGCCCGCACCGAGGAGTTGTCGACCTTGAGCACGTCGATCTGCTCGTCGTTCTCCACCCGGTACTTGTTGACGCCGATCACCGGCTGGCGGCCGGAGTCGATCCGCGCCTGGGTGCGGGCGGCGGCCTCCTCGACGCGCAGCTTGGGGATGCCCGCGTCGATGGCCTTGGCCATGCCGCCGGCCGCCTCGACCTCCTGGATGTGCTCCCAGGCCCGCGCCGCGAGGTCGTGGGTCAGCTTCTCGATGTACGCGGAGCCGCCCCACGGGTCGATCACCCGGCAGGTGCCCGACTCCTGCTGGAGCAGCAGCTGGGTGTTGCGGGCGATGCGGGCGGAGAAGTCGGTGGGCAGGGCGAGTGCCTCGTCCAGGGCGTTGGTGTGCAGCGACTGGGTGTGGCCCTGGGTCGCGGCCATCGCCTCCACGCAGGTGCGGGTGACGTTGTTGAACACGTCCTGGGCGGTGAGCGACCAGCCCGAGGTCTGCGAATGGGTGCGCAGTGAAAGGGACTTGGGGTTCTTCGGGTCGAACTGCTTGACCAGCTTGGCCCAGAGCAGCCGGGCCGCGCGCAGCTTGGCGACCTCCATGAAGAAGTTCATGCCGATCGCCCAGAAGAACGACAGCCGCGGCGCGAAGGCGTCCACGTCCAGCCCCACGTCCAGGCCCGCGCGCAGGTACTCCACCCCGTCGGCCAGGGTGTAGGCGAGCTCCAGGTCGGCGGTCGCACCGGCCTCCTGGATGTGGTAGCCGGAGATGGAGATCGAGTTGTACCGGGGCATCTTCTGCGAGGTGTACGCGAAGATGTCCGAGATGATCCGCATCGACGGCTGCGGCGGGTAGATGTAGGTGTTGCGGACCATGAACTCCTTGAGGATGTCGTTCTGGATGGTCCCCGCGAGCTTCTCCGGCGGTACGCCCTGCTCCTCGGCCGCGACGATGTACAGCGCGAGGATCGGCAGGACGGCGCCGTTCATGGTCATCGACACCGACATCTTGTCCAGCGGGATGCCGTCGAACAGCTGGCGCATGTCGTAGATCGAGTCGATCGCCACGCCCGCCATGCCGACGTCGCCGGTGACGCGCGGGTGGTCGCTGTCGTAGCCGCGGTGGGTCGGCAGGTCGAAGGCGACGGACAGGCCCTTCTGGCCGGCCGCGAGGTTGCGGCGGTAGAAGGCGTTGGACTCCTCGGCGGTGGAGAAGCCCGCGTACTGGCGGACGGTCCAGGGCTGGTTGACGTACATGGTCGGGTAGGGCCCGCGCAGGTACGGGGCGATGCCCGGGTAGGTCTCCAGGAAGTCCAGGCCGGCCAGGTCGGCGCCGGTGTAGAGCGGCTTGACGCCGATGCCCTCGGGGGTGTCCCAGAGCAGCTCGTCGACGTCCTTGCCCGTGGACTGCCGCCAGGCGGCCTGCCACTGCTCGTCGGTGACGTCCGCGCCCTGGCTGACGTCCGCAGCGCCCGGGGCGTCGCCCTCCAGTCCGATTCCGGTGAAGTCGGGGATCATCGAGCGGCTCCGATCTGGTCCAGCAGGGAGGTCAGGACGGCAACCGCGTCGCCCCCCGAGAAGATGAACTCGTCCACTCCGGCCGGGAGTTCGCCGAGCCGTCCGGCCAGCAGCACCTTCTCGGCGCCGGCCGTCTTCAGGGCCTGGGCGACGGGCGAGGCGTGCTCGGCGTACAGGGCGTCGCTGGAGCAGAGGCAGGCGACGGTGGCGCCGGAGGCCCGGAAGGCCTCGGCGAGGGCCGCCGGGTCGACGGACTCGGCCGAGACGGTCGCGATGCCGCCGGCCTGGAACAGGTTGGCGGCGAAGGTGGTGCGCGCGGTGTGCGCGGAGGCGCCGCCGATCGAGGCGAGGAAGAGCGTCGGGCGGGCGCCGTGCGCGGCGAGCCGGGCGTCCGAGCGGTCCCGCAGCGCCTCGTAGGCCTCGGCGCGGCGCACCCGCGGCAGTCCGCCGCCGGGCGCGGCCGGGGCCGGCTCGCGGACCAGCGGCTGCTCGTCCAGGTGCGGGAACTCGCTGACGCCGGTGATCGGTTCGCGCCGCTTGGCGAGCCGTACGGACCGCTCCGCCCAGGTCGCGGCGATCCGCTCGCCGACGAGGCCGGACTCCAGGGCGGCGCGCAGGCCGCCGGCCCGCTCGATCTCCTGGAACCAGGCCCAGGCGGCCCGCGCCAGCTCGTCGGTCAGCTGCTCGACGTACCAGGAGCCGCCGGCCGGGTCGATCACCCGGGCCAGGTGGGACTCCTCCAGCAGGATCGCCTGGGTGTTGCGGGCGATCCGGCGGGCGAAGGCGTCCGGCAGGCCGAGCGCGCTGTCGAAGGGCAGCACGGTGACGGAGTCGGCGCCGCCGACCCCGGCGGCCAGGCAGGCGACCGTGGTGCGCAGCATGTTCACCCACGGGTCGCGGGCGGTCATCATCACGCGGGAGGTGACGGCGTGCTGGCGCTGCGCGGAGGCCGCCACGCCGGCCCCCGAGACCTCGGCGACCCGGGCCCAGAGTCGGCGCGCGGCACGGAACTTGGCGATGCTGAGGAACTGGTCGCCGTCCGCGGCGTAGCGGAACTCCAGTTGGCCGAGCGCCTCGTCCACCGAGAGCCCGGCGGCGGTCAGCGCGCGCAGGTAGGCGACGCCGGTGGCCAGCGAGCAGCCCAGCTCCTGGGCGGGGGAGGCGCCGGCCTCGTGGTACGGGAGGGCGTCCACGGTGAGCGCCCGCAGGCCGGGGTACCCGGCGGCGCAGCGGGCGGCCAGCGCGGTGGCCTGGGCGAGCAGCGCGTCGGTGCGGGCGCTCTGGCCGGTGCGGGCCTGGAGGCCGAGCGGGTCGGCGCCGAGGTTGCCGGCGGCGGCGCCGGGGGAGACCTCGCGCTCCTCGTAGAGCCGGAACAACTGCTCGGCGGCGTCGGCGAATTCGGGTCCGGCGTCGAGCGCGACGGCGGCCAGGTCCAGGTACACCCCGGACAGCGCCTCGGGCAGGGCGTCCACCGGGAGGCCCGCACCGCCCAGTTCCAGCCAGAGCGAGCTCACGCCGTGCTCGAGGTCGGCCAGCACGGCCTCGCTGGTGCGCCGGCGGTCCGGGTCGGCGTGCCGCTGGCGTACGTCCCAGCCCGCCACGGCGGAGCCCTGCGGCCGGCTGCCGCGCACGAACGGCGCGAAGCCCGGGTAGCCGGGGTCGGCGGCGGTGTCCTCGGCGGTGTACAGCGGGCGGGCGCTCAGCCCGTCCTGGAGCCGGGTGGTGAGCGCCTGCTCGGCGGCGGGGCCGTCCTCGGGCTCGGCACCGGACTTGCGCAGCACGCCCTGGACGAGTTGCTGCCACTGCTCACGGTGCGCGGCCGGGAACTCGGCTGCGAGGGGGAGCCCTTCGGGCGGGACCTTCATGTGCGCAGGTTAGCGCCCGTTCGCGGGGCCGCAGGAGGGGGATTCCGTGTGACCTTTCCCTCGGTCCGGCCGATTTCGAGCACTCGCCGGGACGGGGAGTGCCACGGGGTGTCCGTGCAGGTGGCACCGGGGGTGGGGAGGGGTGTCGCGACGTGGGGGCGGAGGGGTAGGAGGGGTGCTGGAGGCGACGGGCGGAGGCGGTCGGCGGCCGTGGTCGGCGGGGCGGTCCCGAGCCGTCGGCGGCGGCCGGCGGTGTCCGAGGTCAACGCCGATGGCACGGAACGCGATCGATGTCCCGTCATGCGGTCAAAACGTCATGATCAGGGGGATTGCGGAACCCGCCCCCTCATCTATTAAGTTACTTCGAAGAAGGTGGGCGGGGCAGCACCCCCCCGTTGCTCGCCCTGCCCGCCTTCGTCGTCCGTGGTCCCGGCCGAGCCGTCTCCCAGGCCCCGTCCGGACCGTCCCAGAATCCCCCGAAGGAGACCGCCGTGGGTAAGCGTCGCAAGCCCAGCCCCCCGAGCCGGGCCCGCATGGCGGTCCTCACCACGGCCATGGCGGCCGGCGGCGCGGTCCTCGCCTCCGGCACCGCCCACGCCGAGCCGGCCCCGAACCTCGCCACCGTCAAGGAGCAGGTCGACCAGCTCAACGAGGAGGCCGAGCAGGCGATCGAGAAGTTCAACGGCTTCCAGGAGAAGCAGCAGAAGCTCCAGGGCGAGGCCAACCTCATCCAGGAGAAGGTCGCCCGCGGCCAGGAGACGATGAACGAGCTGCGGACCCGGCTCGGCGCCGTCGCCGCCGACCAGTACCGCAGCAACGGCATAGACGCGTCGGTCCAGCTGATGCTCGACTCCGACCCGTCCGCCTACCTGGAGCGCGCCGCGGTGCAGAACCAGGTCTCCGAATCCCAGGCGAACCTGCTCAAGCAGGCCCAGGACGAGCAGCGCAGGCTCGACCAGGACCGCGCCGAGGCCACCGCCACGCTGGCCGCGCTCGACTCGGTGGGCACGCAGCTGGCGGAGCAGAAGAAGGACATCCAGGGCAAGCTGGCCCAGGCCCAGGCGATGCTGAACAAGCTCAGCGCCGAGGACCGCGCCAAGATCAACGCCCAGCAGAACGCCGAGAAGGCCAAGGCCGAGGCCCAGCAGGCCGCCACCGCGGCCGCCAAGGACCGGGCCTCCCGCTCCGCCGACCGCCCGGACATGAACGCCCCGGTGCCGGCGGCCAGCGGCCGGGCCGCGACCATCATCGCCTTCGCCCAGGCCCAGCTCGGCAAGCCCTACGGCTGGAGCATGACCGGCCCCAACAGCTTCGACTGTTCCGGCCTCACCGGCGCCGCCTACCGCGCGGCGGGCGTCAAGCTCTCCCGGATCTCCCAGGACCAGTGGAACGACGGCCCGCACGTCGACCGGGCCAACCTGCAGCCCGGCGACCTGGTCTTCTTCTACGACGACATCCACCACGTCGGCCTGTACATCGGCGACGGCAAGATGATCCACGCCCCGCGCACGGGCAAGAACATCGAGGTCCTGCCGATCTCCGCGATGCCCTACAAGGGCGCCGTCCGCCCGGCCTGACCGCTGACCGCGCGCCCCGCCGGCGGGGCTGACGAACGCCGCGGGCCGCCGCGGACCGGGGTCACCGGCCCACGGCGGCCCTCCGGCCGCGGTGGGGTCAGCGCAGCGGGCGGCAGAGCAGGACGTCCGGGACGCCGTAGTGGAGCCACTTCCAGGTGTCGGCGACACCCGCGACGTACTCGTCGTCGGAGCACTGGCCCTTGTAGTGGCCCGGCGCCCAGTCGCCGGCGGTGGCGCCGCCGGTGGCCGGGCGGTTGTCGCCGTGGTCGAACCACACCGTCCGGCCGGCGGTGGGCAGCGGGGTGGCGGACGGGGCGCAGAGCAGGGCGGACATGGCGTTGCGGTTGACGCTGTAGCCGACGGCGAACGTGTTGTCGGGGCACTGGAGCTTGTCGTAGCCGGAGGCCCAGTCGCCCCCGGTGACGTAGCGCTGGTCGGTGACGGTCACCCAGGCACCGCCGCCGGTGACGGGCCGGCCGGCGTCGGTGCACAGGCCACGGCTGTCGCCGCGGCCGAGGCCGACCAGCCGCTGGCCGTCGGGGCAGTTGCCCTTGCGGTTGCCGGTGCTCCAGTCGGGCAGGGCCAGCATGCGGCTGGAGACGTTCTGGTCGGCGTGGTCGAGGTCGAGCATGTTCCAGTGGCTCACCGGTGCGACCCGGCCGGTGTACGAGGGCGCGTCGACCAGCTTGTGCCAGTCGGCGGCGCGCCAGTCGCCCGGGTCGTCGAGGCCGAGCTGCCGGCCGTCGGCGTCGTAGGAGAGCAGCGCCCAGTCGTCGTTCGGGACGCCGCCGTTCTGCCAGCCGACCAGCGGCCAGAAGGCGAAGTCGGTGTCGTTGGCGGCCAGGATGTCGGTGAAGCGGTCGAACCAGGCCTGTTCCTTGGTGTTCGTCGAACCGCGTCCGGCGGCGCCGAACTCGCTGATCCAGACCGGTGCGGTGAAGTGCTGGCCGGAGCGCGTGACGAACAGCGCCTGCTGGTCGACCACCTGGGCCAGTTGCTCGGGTGTGAAGTCCTGGTAGCGCGGGTCGTCGGTGGCGCCCAGACCGCCGGCCGCGCCGGTGTTGGCCGGGCCGGTGTAGGCGTAGAAGTGCGCGGCGTAGACCAGCTTGTCGGACCGGACGAGGGTGTTCGACAGGGTGGCGACCGGGGTGAGCATCGGCCGGCCGTGGGAGAACCCGGCGGCGGGGATCCCGTACCAGTTGATGCCCTCCATGACGACCAGCATGTCCGGGTCGGCCTGGAGGATGCGGTTGCCGGCCTCCTCGAAGGCGGCGTACTCGTCGTGGGCGTCGCCCATCCCCCAGTTGGGGTCGTCCCAGGTGTCCCGGCGCACCTCGTTGCGCAGGTCGGCGCCGACGACGCGCTTGTCCGCCTTGTAGCGGTTCACCATGAACAGCCAGTCGTCCTCCCACTGCGCGGTCGACTGGCCGCTGTTCCACCGCTCGTTGCCGTCCAGGCCGCAGCAGAACCGGTAGCTGGTGGTGTGGTTGTTGAGGACCACCGCGAAGCCGTCGGCGGTCAGCGCGGCGACGACGGCGTCGTACACCTGGAGCGGCGTCTTGCCCCTGAGCTGCGGGTTGGCGGTGACGGCGGCGTCCGGCACCGGGGTGGTGTCGTGGATCATCGCGTTGGCGAACGGGAGCCGGACGCTGTTCAGGCCGAGGCCGTGCAGGCCGGTGAGGATCCGGCTGATCGGCGCCCGGTCCAGGCCCAGCGGGATGTTGTACGACACCTGGCCGGCCTGGTTGTTCGCCGGGTCCGTGGTCGAGCCGCTGCCCTCCCAAGTGCCCTGGGCGCCGGCCCAGTTGCCGGCCTTCAGTTTGAACCGGTCGCCGTTCGCGTCGACGATGTAGCGGCCTCGGGTGCTCAGCGGGCCGGTCCAGGAGGCGGCGAGCGCGGGGCCGTCCATGGCCGGCGTGGCGGCCGCGGGGGACTGCGGGGCGGCGGCCGGGACGGTCGGGGAGGCGGGGGCCGGGGCCGCGACGGCGGCCGGTCCGGCGAGCAGGGACGCCGTCGCGACGGTGGCCACGAGGAAGCGGCGGCGGGTCCGCGGTGGTCGGGCTGGACAGCTGGGGTTCACTGGGTCTCCATGAGGCGGGGCAGGGGCAGGAGTGCTGACGGTACGTCGGACCGCCGTCCGCGGAACAGGTCCTGAATTAACCCTTGGGAAAGGCCCTGTTCCGGGATCGTGAAGTCTCGGTGATCGCGATCCGCGAGCGCGCGAACCATTCAGAAACACCGTCAGCGAGTGTTAAGTTACCCGTCGGTCGGGGCCAGTGCGATGGCCCCGGGCCATGCGCCCCACCACAAGTCACCTCCGCTTCAGCTCAGTTGACCCGAAGGGACCCTCCACGTGACCGTGCGCAAGCTGACGTCGTCAGCCGCCGCGACAACGACCGTGCTCCTCCTCTGCGGCGCCATCCTGAACGGGGCGGCGGCATCACCGGCCGCTGCGACCACGAACAGTACGACCACCGCGACCAGCACGACCGTCGCGACCGCCACGACCACCGCGACGGCCGACCCGGCCGCCGGCCCCGGCACGCCGGCGACGCTGGCGCCCCCGGCGTCCGGTACGGCCGAGGCCGTCGTGGCCACGCCGGCGCAGGGCAGCGCGCCGGCCACCGCCACCGCCGCCCCCGGCCTCGCGCTCTCCTCCTATGACGCGGCCACCGGCGCCGCCGTGCTCGCGCCGACCGCCACCGGCCCGCAGTCGCTCTCCGCCCGGGCCGACGCCCCGGCCGCCGCCGACGCCGCGGCCGCCGTCCAGCCCGGCCAGCTGATCGACAGCCCGCCCACCCCGGCGGCCCCGCAGGGCGCGCTGGTCGCCGTCACCGGTGTGCAGCCGACCGCCGACGGCAAGGTCGTCGTCACCACCCGCCCGGCCACCCTCCCCGAGCTGCTCGGCGCCACCAGCACCAGCCTGCACAGCGCCGTCAGCCCGAGCGCGTTCCAGGTCCAGCCGCAGATCGGCGGCATCCAGGTCACCACCGACCTCGGAACGACCTCGGGCCAGGGCTCCGTCTCCGGGAGCCTGGGGCTCACCGCCAACGCCACCGTCCCGCTGCCGAACGGGTCCTCGGCGAAGCTCTCCGGCTCGGTCTCGCTCACCCCGGCCGTGGACTTCTCCTACCAGGGCGGCCTCGGCCTGATCGACCCCCAGCAGGCCCGGATCGGCTTCAGCCTGGGTGCGCACGCCGACTGGCACGTCAGCGCGGACCTCACCGCGAGCACCGGGGCGGTCCGGATACCGCTGGCCACGTACAGCGCCAGCCCCGTGGTGATGGTGGGCCCCCTGCCCGTCGTCATCAACCTGAACTTCACCCTCTCCGCCGACATCGCCGCCGACGGCACCGTCACCCTCGACGCCGAGCAGGCGTACGACGGCAAGTGGGGCGTCCACTCCGACTACGTCAAGGGCCCGGGCTGGACCACCACCACCGACCCCGGGACCTCCACCGTCACCCCGCTGCGCCTCGACCTCAGGGGCTCCGCCTCGGCGAAGGCCGGACTGCTCGCCGAAGGCTCGATCGCCCTGTACGACACCGTCGGCGTGAAGGCGTCGATCGAGCCGTACCTGCGGGCCGCCGTCAACGGTTCGATCGTCCTCAACGGCGCCGGCGGCACCCCGGACATCAACGGCACGGCCGCGCTTTACGGCGGACTCGACATCAACGGGGCGCTGATGGCGCGGCTCGCCATCCTCGGCACCCCGATCCTCTCGGCCGATCTGCCCTTCCTCGCGTTCCACCGCGAGTGGCTGCTCGCCTCGGTGAGCACCGGCCCGAACCCGCCGCGCCTGGTGGACTGGACCTCGCTCAGCGCCGGCCTGTCCGACGACGCCCACTCCGCCTACCTGAAGACCCGGCCGGACTGGGACCCGTACGCCCTCAAGGCGTCCTGCCCGGACGGCAGCCGGCTGATCGGTCTCAGCCACGGCGGTGACGACGGCCTGTGCACGGACGTCACGAAGACGGACCTGTGGGACGCCGGCCACGCGTACGTCGTCGACCACGGCGGCACCTACGTGAACACCGACTGGGCGCCGGGCTACAGCAAGGCCCAGTGCCCCGCCGGCTCCTACGTGTCCGGCTACAGCCGCAACGGCCGGACGATGGGCGTGCTGTGCGCCAAGTCGGCCGCCCCGACGGGCGCTTCGACCCGCACGCTCTGGTTCGACAAGGGTGACAACCGGCCCGCGGTGGCCTCGGGCGGCGACTTCGCGTACGGCTTCGCCAAGGGCCAGTGCGCGAACGACGAGTTCGTCGCCGGCGTGGCCTACAGCCAGCCCTGGTGGCAGCTGTGGGCGGCGCGGCCGTACGCCCTGCTCTGCCAGAAGCTCGCCTGACCGTCGCACCGGGCATCCGGCCGGGCGTCACTCCTCACCGGGGGGTGGCGTCCGGCCGTCGGCCTGTGCGAGACGTTCTGCGGTCGGAGCGGTCGGAGCGGTCGGAGCGGTCGGAGCGGTCGGAGCGGTCGGAGCGGTCGGAGCGGTCAGAGCGGTCGGAGCAGTCGGAGCAGTCGGAGCGGTCAGGGCGATCAGAGCGCGGCGAGCCGTCGCAGCAGCTGCGCCGGGTCGGTGAGGCCGCAGGCCCGGCGGACGGCGGCGTCGTGGGCGGCGGCGAGGGCGTCCAGGCGGGTCAGCCGGGTGCGGCCCTGGCGGGAGAGGTGGGCGGTGATCCTGCGGCGGTCCTGGTCGCCCTGGCGCCGGTAGGCCCAGCCGGAGTCGCACAGCGAGTCCACCAGCCGGCTCAGGCTCGCCTGCGGGATCAGCAGGGCCTGGGCCAGCTCGCCCATCGCGTGCCCCCGGCCGTCCGCGAGGGCGCGCAGCAGCCGCCACTGGTCGACGGTGCAGTCCTCCTCGGCCAGGGCGGCGGCGAGGCCGCCGGAGAGCCGCCGGTGCGCGAGCGTGACCAGTTCGACCAGGAGTGGCTCCGGGGCGGCGGGACGGTCCGTCGGTCCGCCCGTGGACGGGTCTGCGGGTTGCTCCGTGGGCCGGCCCGTGGACCGGCCGGCGGGATCGCCGGGACGGACCTCGACCCCCGGTGCGGCACCAGCTGCGGTCATCGGACGCTCCCTTTCCGGCCTTCCCCGATATCGGCGGTACGACGATACTCGCACTGTGAGCGTCGAGGTGAGCTTGATCGATCCGCTCGACGCGCTGCACTCGGTACGGGAGGGGGCGGCGTTTCGGGTGGGCCTCGTCGTGCCGCAGTCCGGCCCGCTCGGGCTCACCGGCCCCTCCGCGCTGGACGGGGCGCTGCTCGCCGCGCACGAGGTCAACGCGGCCGGCGGGGTCCTCGACCGCCCGTTGGAGCTGGTGCTGGTGGACGGCGGCGGCGCGCCGGACCGGGTCGCCGGCGAGGTGCGGCGGCTGCTGGACGCCGGTGCGCTGGACGCGCTCGCCGGGTGTCACACCAGCGATGTGCACCGGGCGGTGGAGGCCGTCGCCACGGGCCGGCTCGCGTACGTCTTCACCCCGCCGCACGAGGGCGGCTCCCGGCTGCCCGGCGTGCTCTGCACCGGTCTCGATCCGTACCGCCAACTCGGATCCGCTGTCCAGCAGTTGACGGTGCGTCACAGTATCCGCCGCTGGGCGCTGATCGGCAACGACTACATCTGGCCGCGCTCCGTCCACCGGGCCGCCGAGCGGCTCGCGGCACGGGCCGGTGCCCGGGTGGTGCTGGAGCGGCGGGTTCCGTTCGGGGCGGTCGAGGCACTGCTGGAGCCGCTGCTGGACGCGGTGCGCGCCGCCCGCGCGGACGCCCTGCTGCTCAGTCTGATCGGGCGCGACCTGGTGCACTTCAACCGGGCGCTGCGGCGCAGCGGACTGGACCGCACGGTGGTGCGGCTCTCCGGCGCCCTGGAGGAGAACGGCCTGCTCGCGCTCGGCGGCGACGACACCGGGACGCTGTACGCCGCGATGCCCTCCTTCGCGACCCTGGCGGAGGAGCGCCGGCAGAGCTTGGCCGAGCGGCACCGGGCGCTGTGCGGCCCGTGGGCGCCGGTCCTGGACGCGTACGCGGTGGGACTGTACGAGGGCCTGCACCTGCTCGCCGATCTGGCGGCCCGCGGGGCCCTGGCCCCGGACGGCCTGCCGGCGGCGGCCGACCGGCTGCTGCACCGCGCGGGTGCGGGCCGGGCGCCGATCCACCTGGCCCGGGCCGAGGGCCTCGGCTTCGCCGTCCTGCCGCGGTAGCCCCGGGGCGGGGGCGCCTCCTTCTCGCCGGGTGGCACGCCCGCCAGGTGGAATGCCCGCCAGGTGGAATGTCGCGACAGAACCCTTCCATCTGGAAATAGTTGCCCCTACAGTCTCTCCACACACCCGCAGGGTCGTCACGGAGAGAGAGCACCATGGCCGACACACCCGCGCCCCAGGGCATCGAGAGCTACGGCTACCAGCAGGAACTGCGCCGCTCGCTCGGCTTCACCGACCTGCTCGTCTACGGGCTGGTGTTCATGGTGCCGATCGCACCGTTCGGCATCTTCGGCGGCGTCTTCCAGGGCTCCGGCGGCATGGTCGCCCTGGCCTACCTCCTCGGCATGGTGGCGATGATGTTCACCGCCCTGTCCTACGCCCAGATGTCCCGGGCCTTCCCGATGGCCGGCTCGGTCTACACCTACGCGGGCCGCGGCATCGCCGCCCCGGTCGGCTTCCTGTCCGGCTGGATGATCCTGCTCGACTACGTGCTGGTGCCCGGGCTGCTCTACCTGATCGCCGGTGTGGCGATGAACTCGCTGGTGCCGTCCGTCCCGGTCTGGCTCTGGCTGATCGGCTTCGTGCTGCTCAACACCGTCGTCAACTACCTCGGCATCGAGACCACCAACCGGGTCAACAAGGCGATGCTGATCGGCGAACTCGTCGTACTGGCCGTGTTCGTGGTGGTCGGCGTGATCGCCCTGGCCGACGGCAAGGGCCGGGGCTTCGACTTCACCCCGCTGTACAACGCGCACACCTTCTCCTGGAGCCTGGTCTTCGGGGCGGTCTCGATCGCGGTGCTCAGCTTCCTGGGCTTCGACGGCATCTCCACCCTCTCGGAGGAGAACCGCGACTCCGCCAAGGCCATCGGCCGGTCCATGGTCGCCGCGCTGCTGCTCGCGGGCACACTGTTCGTCGTGCAGACCTGGGTCGCCTCGCTGCTGGTCGCCGACCCGGACGCGCTGATCCGGGACGGCGACCCGAACGGCACCGCCTTCTACGACGCGGCCCGCACCGCCGCCGGCGGCTGGCTCGCCACGCTGACCGCCGCCTCCACCGCCGTGGCCTGGGGCTTCGCCAACTCGCTGGTCGCCCAGGCGGCCACCTCCCGGCTGCTGTACGCGATGGCCCGCGACCGCCAGCTGCCCGCCTTCCTGGCCCGGATCCACCCCACCCGCCGGGTGCCCGTCAACGCGACCCTGCTGACCGCCGGGATCTCGCTGGTGCTCGGCCTCTACACGGCCTCGCGCGAGGACGGCATCACCCTGCTCAGCACCCTGGTCAACTTCGGGGCGCTGACCACCTTCCTGGTCCTGCACGTCGCCGTGGTCGTCCACTACCTGATCCGCAAGCGCAGCAAGGACTACTGGCGGCACCTGATCGCCCCGGCGCTCGGCTTCGCGATCCTCGCGTACGTGGTGGTCAACGCCGACATCGCGGCCCAGCGGCTCGGCTTCGTCTGGCTGCTCGTCGGCGGGATCGTGCTCGCCGGGCTGATGGCGACCGGGCGCAGGCCCCGGCTGGCCGTCGCCGAGACCGAACCCGCGACCGACGTCACCGCCACGGACGCCGCCACCACGGACGCCGCCACCACGGACGCCGCCACCACGAACGCCGCCACCGCCAAGGAGGAGCAGTGAGCCTGCCCGAGATCATCCGGCTGACCCCGACCCCGGAGGACTACGCCTACACCTTCGGCGGCCGCGCCCCGCTGGTCACCGTCCAGCCCGGCACCGTCATCGAACTGACCACCGAGGACTGCTTCGGCGGCAAGGTGCGCGGCATCGGCGACCTGCCCAGCCAGGTGTGCGTCTTCCCCTACCTCAACCCGGTCACCGGCCCGGTCGCGGTGGCGGGCGCCGAGCCCGGGGACGTCCTCGCGGTGCACTTCGTGGAGATCACCCCGGCCCGGGAGTACGGCGTCTCCAGCACCTTCCCGCACTTCGGCGCGCTGACCGCGACCCACACCACCGCGATGCTCCACCCGGCCCTGGAGGAGCGGGTCTGGGTCTACGACCTGGACGTCGAGGCGGGCGTCTGCCGGTTCCGGGCCCGCGGCAGCGAGTTCACGGCGGAGCTGCCGCTCGACCCGATGCACGGCACGGTCGGGGTCGCCCCGGCGGGCGGCGAGGTGCTGGCCTCCATCACCCCGGGCGCGCACGGCGGGAACCTGGACACCCCCGAGATGCGGGCCGGCACCACCGCGTACTTCGGGGTCAACGTCGAGGGAGGCCTGCTCGCCATCGGCGACGGCCACGCCCGCCAGGGCGAGGGCGAGGTGTGCGGCACGGCGGTGGAGGCGGCGATGCGCACCACCGTGATCGTCGACCTGGTCAAGGGCGGCGGCCCGGCCTGGCCCCGGCTGGAGAACGACGACTTCCTGATCAGCACCGGCTCGGCCCGTCCGCTGGAGGACGCGTTCCGGATCAGCCAGCACGACCTGGTCGGCTGGACGAGTGAGCTGCTCGGCCTGGACGGGCTCGACGCCTACCAGCTGGTCAGCCAGGCCGGGCTGGCTCCGGCGGCGAACGTCTGCGACACCAACTACACGATGGTCGCCAAGCTGCCGAAGAGCCTGCTCGGCCGGGCCCGCGCCTACGACGGGCTGCACGACCGCCTGCGCGGGACCGCCGCGGCGTACCTGCGGCACCGGTAGCGGCGCGGCCGACAACGCCGGGTTCGGGCGCGCGGGTTCAGGCGCCCGGGTCAAGGACCCGGCAAATCTCACAGACCCCCACCCCACCCCCACCCGGGGCCCGTCGGCACCCCCACGCCGACGGGCCCGCGGGGTGTCCGCCGGGGTTTCAGGGGTGCGGCGCGCAGACCAGCAGGTACGGGAGCAGCGGCAGCACCGACACCCCGAACCGCCAGACCGCCCGGCGTCGTCCGGTCCCCGGCCGGCCCAGCCGCCGGACGCGGGCGAGCACTCCGGTGGAGGCCACCCCCAGCGCCCCGCCGCCCTCGGCCGAGGTCGCGGTCGAGGGCGCGGTCGAGGTCGAGGTCGCGCTCGCCGCGGCCGGGTCGCCGGTCGCCAACGCGCAGAGGGCGGCGGCCAGTTCACCGCGCGACACCCGCTCCAGCGCCGCGTCGTCCGCGGCCATCTCCAGCAGCAGTGCCACCTCGGAGCGCCCCAGCCGGGCCAGCGGCAGCGGCCCGAGCAGCAGCGCGAAGGTGTCGGCCGGCAGCCGGAACAGGTGGTGGCGGCCGCGGATGTGCCCGTGCTCGTGCGCGACGGCCGCGGCGAGCTGCCGCTCGTCCAGCAGTCGCAGCGCGCCGCGCGACAGCACCACCCGGGGACGGCGCCCGGGCAGGCAGTAGACGGCCGGGCGGGCGTGCTCCAGCACCAGCGCGCCCCAGCGCCGGTCCGGTACGCCGACCACGTCCAGGACCGCCCGGTGCCGTCGCCGGGCCCGTCCGGTGCGCAGACCGACGGCCGTCACCAGGGCGGTGAGCAGGGCTCCGCCGACGGTGAGCAGCCACCAGTCGTGGGTGTGCGGCAGCACCGGCCCGGCCGGTTCGGCGGGCAGGAGCCGTCCGAACGGGTCGAGCGGACCGAGCAGGCCGAGCAGTCCGGCGGGCCGGTGGGCGAAGGGCTCCAGCGCGTGGTGCGCGGTGAGCAGCAGGGCCACCGCGAACGAGGCCATCAGGGCGATCCAGAGCGCCGCGCCCGCCGCCGGACGGGCCTGGAGCCGCGCGGAGCCGGCCAGCCGTCGGGGCAGCAGGACGCCGGTCACCACCAGGTGGAGGCAGAGCACCGCGAGGGTCACTCGGGGCCCCGGGACTTCACCTGCTCGAGGGCGGCGAGCAGGGCCGAGGCCTCGTCCCCGCTGATCCGGTCGACGAAGTGGAGCAGCGCGCCCGCCCGGTCGGGGGTGGTCTCCAGCGCCTGGTGCATCAGCCGGGCGGTGTACTCCTCGCGGCTGCAGGTCGGCTCGTACACCCAGGCGCGGCCGACCTTGTCGCGGCGCAGCCAGCCCTTGGTGTGCAGGATGTCCGCGACCGTGGTGACGGTGGTGTACGCGACGGCCCGCTCCCGCTGGAGGTCGTCCACCACCTCGCGCACCGTGGCGGGCCGGCCCCAGGACCAGAAGCGGTCCATGATCTCGGCCTCCAGATCGCCGAACCCCCGTAGCACCGCCCTCTTCTCCCTCGTCGAGCCGACCACCGGCGCCCTTCGCCCGCCGGAACGCGGCCCATGCTACGGCGAGCGCCGGGGGGCCCCCCCCCCCCCCCCGGGGGGGGGGGGGGGCGCGGCCCGGGGGGCGAATAAACAAAA
>NZ_JBHXLL010000015.1:98360-177535 GCF_042721415.1 Kitasatospora sp. NPDC058444
GGCCCCCCCCCCCCCCCGCCCGCCCCCCCCGGCCCCGGGGGGGGGGGGGGGCCCCCCCCCCCGGGGGGGGGGGGGGGCCCCGGCCGCGACGCGGGTGGTGGCGAGGTGGTGGTCGGCCGGTGTTCAAGCCGTGTCCGCGGCCGGCCACCGTCAGGCGGCCGAGGCTCAGGCCGGCCGGGGTCCAAGGCTCAGGACAGCCGCCGCCCGAGCGGGACGCGGGAGCGGGTGAACAGCGCCGCGAGCAGCCCCGCCACCACCGGCAGCGCCAGCACGATCAGCAGCAGCTCGCCCCAGGGCGCGGTGATCAGCGCGGGCTTGGCCCCGAACCCGCTGGCCCGGGACTTCAGCAGCCCCACCGCCGGCACGAACCCGTTGACCGCCCCGAGCAGGGCGCCCAGCAGGGCGATCAGCGTGCACTGGAGGCCCGCCATGCTCCGCCGGATCCGCGGGGGCGCGCCGACGGCGGCCAGGGTGGCCTGGTCCTGCCGGGAGTCGGCGGCCGCCAGCCCGGTGGCGATCCCGGCCGCGCCGAGCACGACCAGCCCGGCGAAGCCGGTGAGCGCGAGGGTGAGCGCGTCGCTCTTCGGCTGGTAGCCGCGCTCCACGGTCAGCTGGGCGAAGCGGTCGAGCCGGACGGCGGCCGCCTCGGCCCGCTGCTGCGCCTTGCGGTCGGGCGGGGTGGCGGGGAGCCAGACCGACCCGGTCGGCCGGGCGGAGAGGCCGAGCGCGGGCAGCGCGGAGGGCATCACCAGGCCCTGGGCGAAGCCGGCGGCGTCCGGATCGTCGACCAGCACCGCGTCGACCGGCACCTCCTGGAGGTCGGGCTTGGGCACCTCGCCCGGCTGCAGCGGGGCGCCGCCCCCGCCGCGCAGCAGCAGCACGGCCCGGCCGTCGGCGCCCACCAGGGACCGGTCGAAGACCAGCAACTTGCCTGCGGCCAGCGCCTGTTCGGCGCCCTGGTCGTGGATGTCGAACAGGTTGCGCAGCACCGTGGCGTCCCCGGCGGCCAGGTGCGGCGGGGCGTAGGCGGTGCGCCGGATCCCCTCCGGGCCCTTGAGCTGGACGGTGCTGGAGCAGTTGTCGCAGAAGCGGTACAGCACCTCGCCGAGATCGCCGCGCGGGCCGAGCCCGGACAGCTGGCGCTCCAACTCGGCGCGCTCCTCGGCGAGTCGGGGCCCCTCGGTGTGGCTGGTCAGCTGGACGGCGCCGTACGGGGCCTGCGGCCGGTAGTCGCGCCGGTTCTCGGCGTCGGTGCTGGTGGAGTAGACGCCGATGGCGACGGCGCCGGCCACCGCGGCCATCACCGCGGCCACCGCCGGAGCGGTCCGCGAGCGGTGCCGGGCGGAGTCGCGCAGCGCCAGCCGGGGCCCGAGCGGGAGCCGGCCGGCTGTCCGGCCGATCAGTGCGATCAGCATCGGGGTGCAGAGCAGCAGGCCGAGTTCGGCGGTCACCGAGCCGCCGAGCACGGTGAGGGTACGGAGGTCGTAGCCGCCGACGCCCGGCTGGTCGCGCTGGACCGCGGCCGCGCCGTACATCGCGAGGACGGCGCCGAGGGCGAGCAGCGCGACGCCGCACACGGTGACCAGCCGGCTGGGCCCGCGGACGGTGTCCCGGCCGGTCAGTCCGGCGGTGACGCTGCGGCGGGCGGCCTGGATCGCGGGCAGCGCGGCCGCGAGCAGCGCGGTGACCAAACCGATCCCGGCGATCGCCAGCAGGTCCAGCGGCGGTACGGCGAAGTGGCCGAAGCGCGCCCCGCCGATCCGCTCGATCCACGGCCGCAGCACGGCGACCACCGTGGTGCCGAGCACCACGCCGACCACCGCACCGGCCGCGCCGAGGACCACGCCGCCGCCGAGCACCACCGCGCCGACGTGGGCACGGCTCCCGCCGGCCGCGCCGAGCAGGGCGAGCTGGCGGCGCGAGCGGCGGGCGCCGACCGCGAAGGCGGGCCCGGCGAGCAGGGCGACCTCCAGCAGCGCCATACCGGTGACGGTGGCGACGACGATCCTGGTGTTGCCGGCGGTCGTTCGGTCGCCGGAGCGGAACGCGTCGCGGTAGTAGGGGACGGCCTGCTCCGGCGGCGGGGCGAGTGCCACCGAGCGTGCGGTCAGGGTGTAGCCGTGGGCGTTGAACCGCTGGACCTCGGCCCAGCCGAGGCCGGGCCCGGACGGCAGCCGGACCAGCCAGGCGGACCGGGCGGCCGAGGGCTTCTCCGCGGCGGGCCCGCCGCCGGCCGGCGCGGCACTCAGCGCGGTGTTCAGCGGGTCGATCAACTCGCCGGGCCGGGCCACGAGTTCGACCCGGCCCAGCTCGCCCGGGTGCTCCACGACGCCGGTGATGGTGTAGCTGGTGCCCTCCAGGCCCTGGACGGTGGTGGTGGCGCCGGGCTCGAGCCCGGAGCGGTCCAGGAAGGCCCGGGTGACGGCCACTTCGCGCGGGGCGCTCGGGGCACGGCCCTCGACCAGGTCGAGCCGGCCGCGCCAGACCGGGTCGCCGAGGTCGGCCTCGGTGGTGAGAGTGCGGACCAGGCCCTCGGGCGAGGACGCGCCGGCCTCCGGACCGGGCCGGGCCGCGACGAGCACGCTGCCGGGCGGCAGCAGCGAGGCGACCAGGGCGGCCGGGTCGGTGCTCGCGCCCTTCTCCTGCTCGGCCGTCGGCCGCTCCCCGGGGCGGGGCTGGACGGAGAAGGCGCCGTCCTCGGCGATCGGGGCCTGCTCGACCGGCTGACCGGGGGCGAGCGCGGTGACCAGGGCGTCCGCGCGGCCCACCACCCGCTCGACCCGTTCGGCCGGTGTCAGCTGCCCGCTGCGGTGGACCACGTCGGCGCCGGTGACGCCGAGCACGGGCAGCGCGATCATGGCCGCGATCAGCGCGCTGCGGCCCTTGGCCCGCAGGGCGTCGCGGCGGGCGATGCGCAGGGCGACCCGCCAGGCTCCGAGCCTCACCGCGCCACCTCGCCGAGCGTGCCGGAGGGGTGCGCCGCGGAGAGCCGGGCGGAGGAGCGGCGGCCGGGGGTCTCCGAGGCGACCGCGCCGTCCCGCAGGTGGACCACCCGGTCCGCCCAACTGGCGTGGGCCGCTTCGTGGGTGACCATCATCGCGGCCGCGCCGGCGTCGCAGCGGGCGCGCAGGACGGCGAGCACCGCTTCGCCGGTGGCCGAGTCCAGGGCGCCGGTCGGCTCGTCGGCGAGCACCAGCCGGCGCTCGCCGATCAGTGCCCGGGCGATCGCGACGCGCTGCTGCTGGCCGCCGGACATGTCGTCCGGGAAACGGTCGGCGAGGTCCCCGATGCCCAGCTCCTCCAGCGCGGCCAGCGCCTCCCGGCGGGCCCGGCGCCCCGGGACGCCGTCGAGTTCGCGCGGCAGGGCGATGTTCTCGGCGGCGGTCAGGGCCGGGATCAGGTTGTAGTCCTGGAAGACGTACCCGATCGAGCGCCGCCGCAGGTCGGCGAGCTTGCCGCGGCCGAGGCCGCCGAGCGCGACCCCCTCCACCAGCACCTCGCCGTCGCTGGGCTGGTCCAGCCCGCCGGCCAGGGTCAGCAGGGTCGACTTCCCGGAGCCGGACGGGCCCATGACGGCGACGAACTCGCCCGGGTGGACGGCCAGGTCGATGCCGCGCAGGGCGTGCACCTCGGCGGCACCCCGTCCGTGCACCCGGGTGACGTCGGCCAGGCGCAGGACGGGTGCGGGCCGGGTCGGATCGGTGTGGGACACACTTCCCCCTCGTGAGCTGTTCAGCTGCATATGTCGGTGAACTATATATGCCGGAGGACGTGAGGCAAGGCGGAATGGTTCCCGGGTGGGGTGGTGGGGGTGGTGAGGTTCGGTCAAACTTCTACAAAGCTGTCGAGGATGTGGGCGGAACCCGGCACGGATCGTTCGGGGTCGGTCTAAGCTCGGGACGGCTTGCGGGTCCGGGGGGGCGGGGGTGTCACGCTGCCGAGCTCGTCGCCCGACGTGCGGTCAGGCCGACGCGTGGTCAGGTGCGGACGCGGCGGCCCGTGGGGGTCGAGGCGCCCGCCCTGCGCGCCTACCCGTCGGCCGCGCGGGCGATGGCCATCATCGAGGTCGTCGAGGCCGCGCGCCGAACCGTCGGCTGCCGACCGCACGTCACCGCCCGCCCGCGCGGACGGTCGGTGGGCGCCGGCCCGCCACCCGTCCGTCCCCTCCTCCCGTGAAGGAGGTGCCGTCGTGCACACCCTGACCACCGCCGACTTCCTGGTCCGGCTTGCCACGGGCGTCGCCTGCGGCGCGCTGATCGGCGTCGAACGCCAGTGGCGGGCCCGGATGGCCGGCCTGCGCACCAACGCCCTGGTCGCCGCCGGCGCCACCCTGTTCGTGCTGTACAGCGAGGCCGTCGGCGACACCGGCAGCCCCACCAGGGTCGCCTCGTACGTCGTCTCCGGCATCGGCTTCCTCGGCGGTGGCGTCATCCTGCGCGACGGCGCCGGCGTGCGCGGCCTCAACACCGCCGCCACGCTGTGGTGTTCGGCCGCCGTCGGGGTGCTGGCCGCCGGCGGCCGGCTATGGTTCGCCGTCCTCGGCACGCTCGCCGTGCTCGCCGTCCACCTGGTGCTGCGCCCGGCCGGCCGACTGCTCGACCGGGCCCCGCAGTCCGGCAGCGACCCGGACTCCACCAGCCGCGCCACCGTCCACCTGGAATGCGACCGCAAGTCCGAGACCCACATCCGGGCCCTGCTGCTCCAGGCCCTCGCCGCCTCCGGGCTCGCCCCGACCGGCCTGCGCGCCCGCCGCACCGACAGCGGGGACGCCACCAGCCTGCGGGCCACCGTCGCGATCAGCGGAGCGGTCGCCCCGGCACTCGAACAGGTCGTCACCCGGCTGTCGTTGGAACCGGGCGTACGCGACCTGCACTGGCACCTGGAGGACGAACCGGAGGACCCCGGCAACCCGGCACTCGCCTGAGCCGCGCACCCCCGACCCGTACGCCCGGAACCGCCCGCCGCCCGACCCCTCACCCCGGACCGACTGGAGGCCCGATGCCGACCCCCGATCCCGAGCACGGGCCGCTGGTGCCGATGCTGCTGGTGCTGACCGTGGTCACCGGAGTGGTGGACGCGGTCAGCTACCTCGAACTCGGCCACGTCTTCGTCGCCAACATGACCGGCAACGTGGTCTTCCTCGGCTTCGCCCTGGCCGGCGCGGCCAACCTGTCCGCCACCGCCTCGCTGGCCGCCCTCGCCGCCTTCCTGCTCGGCGCCCTGGCCGGCGGCCACCTCGCCCGTCGCCTGCCCGGCCACCGCGGACACCTGCTGACCGCCGCCGTCGCCGTCCAGTCGGCGCTGGTCGCGGCGGCCACCGTGCTGGCGGCGGCGGCCGGCCACACCTCCGACCCGGCCCGATACACCCTGATCGGGCTGCTCGGCTTCGCCATGGGCGGCCAGAACGCGGTGGTCCGCGCCCTGAAGGTCCCCGACCTCACCACCACCGTGCTCACCATGACCATCACCGCCCTGGCCGCCGACCGCACCGGCCCCCGCCGCCTCGCCTCCGCCGTCTGGATGTTCGCCGGCGCCCTCCTCGGCGCCCTCCTCGTCCTCCATGCGAACGTCCCCGTCGCCCTCGCCCTGCCCCTCGCCCTCCTCCTCGCCGTCGCGGCCCTCACCCACCACGCCGCCAGACCCACCCCCGCCCCGGCCTGGACCCACCCCCGCTGACCGGGCGGCGGCGGTGCCGCCGTTCCGCCGGTGCGGGGTCGTCGGGGCGGGTCGGTGCTCCGCGGGCGGTCGGGGAGGGGCGTCGCCCACCCGCCGTGCCTCCGGATCCGCCCCCGCCCGGTGTGGGGCCGCCGTCCCTCCGGTGCGCTATGGTCCCGGCGGGTCCGTGGCCTGCGGACCGCCGGGAAGGACGGGGGAGTCGGATGGGTGCGAGCGCCTGGTCGTACGCGGTTCCGTACCGGGAGGACCTCCAGGGTGCCCTGGACGTCCTGCGGGAGAGGGTCTTCGCGGAGGGCGGGTACGACCGGCTGGAGGGCTTCGCCTCGCTCGCGGAGCTCATGGAGTCCGGGTGTCTCGACGAGGAGGGCGGCGCGCACTCCGTGCTCGACGTGGTCACCGTGGTCCACTGCGCCGTCGACGAGGAGGACCACGGCGACGTCCGGGTGGTGGCGGGGGCCGAGGTCGTGGAGCTGTTCGGCACCGACCGGCCGTCGCTCGGCACCGTCCGCGCCGCCGAGGAGAAGGGCGCGGGCGACCTCGACTTCCCGCCCTCCTTCCGGGGATCGGGCTGCTGCACGGTCACCTACGGACCGGACGGCGCTCCTGACGGCCTCTACTTCTGGGGCGTCACCGGCGACTGACGGGCCGTGGCCCGGGCCCGGGGCGCGGTCAGTCCTCGTGGTAGTGGCCGGCGCGGCCGCTCCAGCGGGGTTCGAGGCGGGCCCAGTCGGTGCTCCAGGCGGTCTCGGCGCGGCGGTCGAGGCCGCGCAGGCGCAGGTGGAGGGCGAGTGCCGACAGGGCCAGGAGGGCGAGGAGGGCCCCGGCGCCGGTGCAGCCGGCGGAGACCGCGAGGGCCACGCGGTGGGCCGGGGGGCCGGAGACGGCGCCGGACGGGTCGACCCAGACGGGGACGTGGCTGCCGGTGACCGCGGAGTGCGGGGCCGGGACGGTGCCGACGTGCTGGGTGCCGTCGGGGGCGGTCCAGGCCGCGTCGACGTCGATCCGGTTGCCGTGGCCGCCGGAGAAGCGGCCGCTCACGGAGGTGGCGGCGGCGTGGTCGGGGAGGTCGCGGACCACGGCGTCGACCTGCCGCAGCCGGCCGCGGTCGGCCGCCGCCTGGTGTTCGGTGGCGCGGTAGAGGAGCAGGGAGCCGCCCGCGGACAGGGCGAGGGCGAGCACCGCGCCGAGCACGGCGGACAGCCAGGCGCGGGCCCGGGAGCGGTCGAGGGGGCGGACGAGCGGTTCGTGCCGGGTGCCGAGGGCCCGCCGCAGCTGTCGGCCGGCGCGTCGGGGGAGCGACGCGGGCCGGGCCGGACGGGGTGTGCTGGACACGGTGAGGGCTCCTCAGGGAGGCGGAGACGCACGGCGCTTCCGCCCCAATGTCCACCCGGCGGCCCCTCGCGCACAAGACTCGTGCGCATCCGGAGGAACGCCAGGGCCGCTCGGCCCCGCGGCCGGGACGTTCGGCCCTCGGCATCAGCGGGCGGCGCGGGCAAGCTGGAGAGCGGCGGCGCCCTCCCGGTGCTTGGGCGCGGCCGTGGCCCGGATCGGCCGTGGGGGCGCCGGGTCGAGGTATGGGGCAGGGGGTGGTCGTGGGGTCACCCCCTGCCCGCGCCTGCCAGTGCTCCGCCCGTTCCCCGGAGGCGGGCTGACGACGTCCCGGCTCGGGGCCGCATGTCGCGCCCGGACGCCGGGCCCGCCGGGCGTCTGCGGCGGGCGGCGGGCCGGGCGCCCTCAGCGGGTGACGGGGTAGCCGTGCGTCGCGGCCCGCACCTGCGGGGACAGCTCCGGCAGCCAGCTGCCGAGGACCAGCGCGGACGGGTAGAACATCGGCTCCGGCAGCGCGTCCACCGGGAAGCGCTCCCAGCCGGCGCAGGCGTGGGGCTCGGTGACCACGGCCTCGGCCAGGCTGGGCGGCGCCAGTACGGCGGCGGTCAGCCGGGGCCGGCCGAGTTCGTGGTCGAGGTGGACGGCGAGCACCCGCATCCGCTCGGCGGGCAGCACGATGCCGGTCTCCTCGGCGAGTTCGCGGGCCGCGGTCCGCTCGAAGGACTCGCCGAGGTCGACCTTGCCGCCGGGCAGGCTCCAGGTGGGCGGCTCGCCGGCGGTGATCCGGCGGCCGATCAGCACCCGGCCGTCCCCGGTGGGCACGATGATCCCGGCGCCGAGCAGCGGTGCGGTCGGTGCTGTGCTCAACTCGCCATCTCCTTCGGCTGGTTACCAGTTGGCGCGCTCGTAGTCCTTGAGGAAGCAGCCGTACAGGTCCTCGCCGGCCTCGCCGCGCACGATCGGGTCGTACACCCGGGCCGCGCCGTCGACCAGGTCGAGCGGGGCGTGGAAGCCCTCGTCGGCGAGCCGCATCTTGTCCGGGTGCGGCCGCTCGTCGGTGATCCAGCCGGTGTCGACGGCGGTCATCAGGATGCCGTCGGCCTCGAACATCTCCTGCGCGCTGGTGCGGGTGAGCATGTTGAGCGCGGCCTTGGCCATGTTGGTGTGCGGGTGGCCGGCGCCCTTGTAGCCGCGCGAGAAGACGCCCTCCATGGCGGAGACGTTGACCACGTACTTGCGGCGGGACGTCGAGGCGGCCATCGCCGGGCGCAGCCGGCTGATCAGGATGAACGGCGCGGTGGAGTTGCAGAGCTGGACCTCCAGCAGCTCGACCGGGCCCACCTCCGAGACGGTCTGCACCCAGCTGTTGGTGTCCGCGAGGTCGGGCACCAGGCCGCCGGCGTCGATCGCGGTGCCGGCCGCGATCCGGGCGGGCGTGGCGGAGCCGGTGACCAGGGCGAGCGAGGTGACGTCCTCGGCGGCGATCCGCTGCTCGCCGCCGCTCGCCTGGTGGGGGAGGGCGGGCAGGTCGACGCTGCCGCTGCCGAAGCGGCCGATGCTGGTGGACTGCGGCAGTTCGCCGGCCGGCAGCGGCGCGGACTCGGCGTTCACCAGCTCGCGGTAGGACTCCGGCGGGCGGCGCACGGTCTGCGCGGCGTTGTTGATCAGGATGTCCAGCGGGCCGTCGGCGGCGACCTCGTCGGCCAGCGCCATCACCTGGGCCGGGTCGCGCAGGTCGATGCCGACGATCTTGAGGCGGTGGATCCACTCGGCGCTGTCCGGCATCGCCTTGAAGCGGCGGATCGCGTCGTTGGGGAAGCGGGTGGTGATGGTGGTGTGGGCGCCGTCGCGCAGCAGCATCAGCGCGATGTACATCCCGATCTTGGCGCGGCCGCCGGTGAGCAGCGCGCGCTTGCCGGTGAGGTCGGCGCGGGCGTCCCGGTGGGCGCGGTTCTTGACCGCGCAGTCCTGGCAGAGGTTGTGGTAGAAGGCGTCGACCTCGACGTACCGCTGCTTGCAGGTGTAGCAGGAGCGCGGGCGCTCCAGGATGCCGGCGATCTCGGTGGTGGTGACGGTGGTCAGGCCGAAGGCGCCGGCCGTCTCGTCGTCGATCCGGGACGGCGCACCGGTGGCGGTGCGGGCGGTGACCGCGCGGTCGTTGGCGGTCTTGCGGGCCCGGGTCTCCTGGCGGCGGCGCTGCTTGAGGGTGCGGAATATGCCGCCGACGGCCTTGCGGACGGTGATCGCGTCCGGGTGGTCCACGTGCAGCTCGTCGAGGTCGGCGAGCACCTCCAGGCAGAGCTTCAGCCGCTCGGGGTCGAGGCCGGGGCCGTAGTCGACCTCCTCCTCGGTGTCGCCGACCGGCTCCCGCCCGACCGGCTCCCGCCCGGTGTCCGTCTGCTCCGTGTCGATCTGCTCTGTGTCGGTCTGCCCGATGCTCACGCCTGCTGCCGCTTTCCCGTTCGCCACGCCCACACGCGTGAAGCCATGCCCGTTACCGCGTGAATGCTACGGGAGCGGTCCGGACCGGGGCGAAAAGCGGACGTGGGAGGGGGTCTTTGGATGATCCTCCATGTCTACGCGCGGAGCATTGATCACGGTTTGTGGACAGCCCCAGCAATGCTCCTCGAACTGGCTTTTGCCCCCACCCTCACGGAGAATCGAATGCTGGGTGCCGGGCGCCCGAGTGCGCTCCGGCGGCATCGCCGCAACCGCACCCGAGGTGTATCCCCCCAGCCAGAGAGCCCTTCTTCATGCGCTTCCTGAACGACCTCAAGCCCTCGTACGACCTGACGTACGACGACGTCTTCATGGTCCCCAGCCGTTCCGCCGTGGGCTCCCGGCAGGGCGTCGACCTCTCCTCGAACGACGGCACCGGCACCACCATCCCGCTGGTCGTGGCCAACATGACCGCCATCGCCGGCCGCCGGATGGCCGAGACCGTCGCCCGCCGCGGCGGCCTGGTCGCCATCCCGCAGGACATCCCCACCGAGGTCATCACCGAGGTCGTCTCCTGGGTCAAGCAGCGCCACCTGGTCTTCGACACCCCGATCACCCTCGCCCCGGGCGCCACCGTGGCCGAGGCGGTCTCGCTGCTGCCCAAGCGCGCCCACGGCGCCCTCGTGGTGGTCGAGGACGGCAAGCCGGTCGGCGTGGTCACCGAATCCGACTGCCAGGGCGTGGACCGCTTCACCAGCCTGGCCGACGTGATGTCCCGCGAGCTGCTGGTGCTGGACGAGGGCATCGACCCGCGGACCGCCTTCGACAAGCTCACCGAGGCGCACCGCAAGCTCGCCCCGGTCGTGGACGGCGAGGGCCGGCTGGTCGGCATCCTCACCCGCAAGGGCGCGCTGCGCGCCACCCTGTACACCCCGGCCGTGGACGAGGCCGGCAAGCTGCGGATCGCCGCCACCGTCGGCATCAACGGCGACGTCGCCGGCAAGGCCCGGGCACTGATCGAGGCCGGCGCCGACGTACTGGTCGTCGACACCGCGCACGGCCACCAGGAGTCCATGATCAGCGCGCTGCGCGCGGTGCGCGGCCTGGACCCGAAGATCCCGATCGTGGCCGGCAACGTGGTCTCCGCCGCCGGCGTCCGCGACCTCGTCGAGGCGGGCGCCGACATCCTCAAGGTCGGCGTCGGCCCCGGCGCCATGTGCACCACCCGGATGATGACCGGCGTCGGCCGGCCGCAGTTCTCCGCCGTCCTGGAGTGCGCCGCCGAGGCGCGCCGGCTCGGCAAGCACGTCTGGGCGGACGGCGGTGTGCGCCACCCGCGCGACGTCGCCATGGCGCTCGCCGCCGGCGCCTCCAACGTGATGATCGGCTCCTGGTTCGCCGGGACCTACGAGTCCCCGGGCGACCTCCAGACCACCGCCGACGGCCGCCAGTACAAGGAGAGCTTCGGCATGGCCTCGGCCCGCGCGGTGAGCAACCGCACCGCCCAGGACTCCTCGTACGACCGGGCCCGCAAGGCGCTGTTCGAGGAGGGCATCTCGCACTCCCGGATGTTCCTCGACCCGGCCCGCCCGGGCGTCGAGGACCTGATCGACTCGATCATCGCGGGCGTCCGCAGCTCCTGCACCTACGCGGGCGCCGCCAGCCTGGAGGAGTTCCACGAGAAGGCGATCGTGGGCGTCCAGAGCGCGGCCGGCTACGCCGAGGGCAAGCCGCTGCACTCCAGCTGGGCCTGATCGCCGCCGGCGCCCGTCGGGCCCGGTGCGCCCGCCGCGACCGTGCCGCCGGCCGCGCCCGCCGCGACCGCACCGTCGGCCGTCCGGTTCCTCGCCTCGGGGAGCCGGGCGGCCGCGGCCGTCGGGGGGGCCTGCCGTCCGGTGCCGGGCCCGCCGTCCGGCCCGGGTGGGAGCAGCGCTCCGAGCGGCAGCAGCAGGGCGCGGCCGAGCAGCCCGACCGAACCGTCCAGCGCGGTGCTGAACGCCCGGGCCGCGCCCGGCAGGTGGCGCAGCTCCCACAGCGCCTCGACGGCGCTCCAGGCGCCCTCCCGGGCGGCCGCGACCGACCAGACGCCGAGCAGGTGGGTGAGCGGCTCGGCGAGCTCCAGCGGGTCGGGCCCGGGCATCAGCTGCTCCCGGACGGCCGTCTCCACCTCGGCCAGCACCCGGTTGATCCGGTGGTAGTCCTCCTCGATGACGGCGGGCTCGCAGCCCCGGCGGCGGCAGGTCTCCACGACGGCCAGCGGCAGGTCGTGCTGGATGTGGGCGTTCATCCCGGCCAGCGCGAACTGCAGCGGGAGCACGCCCGGGTGGGCGCGCAGGGCGAACAGCGGCCGCCAGCTGGCGGGCGGCTCGTGCCCGGCCGCGTCGGCGGCCACGGCCCGCAGGTAGTGCCCGGCGAACACCACGTCCAGCTGGGCCACCGCGCGCGGGTCGGCGAAGCGCCCGCGGCCCAGCCGGTCGCGGACGGCCTCCGTCACGGTGAGGTAGAGCCGGTTGAAGACCGCCACCCCGTCGGCCGGGGGCAGTCCGGCCCCGATCCGCCGCAGCCGCCGGACCACCCGCTCGACCCTGGCTCGTTCCGGGGCCGCCTGCGCGGTCACCGCCGTCGTACGATCCACCGCCGTCGTGCGGTCCACCGTCGTGTCCGGCATGTGCCACCCTCCGATGCCGATCGTGCACTGATCGCATCATCGTGGCAGCGTGAGCAGGCGCTCGGTGGGCGCAGCACGGGTCCGCCGAGCCGGTGTCACACGATCAGGTCGTCCCCGCCCGTGGCATGATCCGGCCAGGGCGTCGCCAGGTCCTTCTCCGAGCCCCCGCCTCCTGCCATGATCCGTGACCGTGATCAACCGACGAACCCTCATCACCGCGCTCGCCGCGGCCCCCGCCCTCGGCACCCTCGGCGCCGTCGTGGGAAGCACCCCCGCGAGCGCCGCCGGCGACCTGTTCCCCTCCAACACGGCCCTCTACGCCAGTTCGACCGTGGTCGAGGGCGTGGACTACGGCCGCCGCTACCGCCGGCACCTGGTCGACGACCAGAGCCTCCAGAGCCGCGGGCCGTTCGTCCGGACCACCGTCATCGCCCCGCACGGCGGCGGCATCGAGGTCGGCACCTCCGAACTGTGCCTGGCCATCGCCGGCTACCACCCGGCGGACCTCACCCCGACCCCGGCCGCCGGGCCGACCCACGACTTCTGGATGTTCGAGGGCCTGCGCTCCTCCAACAACGGCGAACTGCACGTCACCTCGACCCACTGCGACGACGGCGTGGCCCGGGCGATGTGCGCCGGCAGCCTCAACGTGGTGTCGCTGCACGGCTGCACCGCCGCCCAGGCCGGCCTGGAGGCCGGTGCCCAGGCCGTGCTGGTCGGCGGACTGAACGCCACCTTCCGCCAGTACCTGATGGAGGAGTTCGCGGCGGCGGGCATCCGGGCGGTGACCGCCTCCGGCGAGGAGGAGATCGCGGGCATCTCGACGGAGAACATCTGCAACCGCAGCCTGCTCGGCATGGGCGCCCAGCTGGAGATGACCACCGACCTGCGGACCGCGATGTTCGCCCCCGGCAAGAACACCCGCGCCGAGCGGGCGACCAACACCCTGCCGCTGTTCTGGAGCTACGCGACCGCCGTCCGGACGGCGGTCAAGCGGCTGGAGGCCGGGCAGACCGTCCTCTGACCGCTCGGGGGCCGGCCGCCGGCGCGGGGCCGGTCACGGCTCCCAGCGGATCGCCAGCACCGCCGCGTCGTCGGCCAGCCCGGCGTCCCCGACCCACTCGCCGACGTCCGCCAGCACGGCGTCCAGCAGGTCCGCCGGGGAGCCGCCGTGCAGGCCGGGCAGCCGCTCGGCGATCGGGTAGAACCCGCCCCCGGCGTCCCGGGCCTCCGACACCCCGTCGGTGTGCAGGAGCAGGACGTCGCCCGGCTCCGGGTCGAACTTCCGGTCCTGGTACCCGCCGCCGGTGAGCCCGAGCAGGCCCAGCGGCGGCGCCGGGAACGGGGGCTCCAGCTCGCTCACCCGGCCCGCCCGGCGCAGCAGCGGGGGCGGGTGGCCGCAGTTCACCAGCCGCACCGGCCCCCGGTCGGGCGCCACGTCGAGCAGCAGCGCGGTGGCGAACCGCCCCTCGTCCGACGGCCGGGCGGCGAGCGCCGCGTCCAGCCGCTCGGCGAGCCGGCCGGGATCGGGCTCGGTCCGCGCGGCCTCCCGGAACACCCCGAGGACGTCCGCCGCCGTCTCCACCGCCGGCAGTCCGTGCCCCTGGACGTCCCCGAGCAGGATGCGCACCCCGTAACGGGTCTCCACCACGGCGTACAGGTCCCCGCCGATCCGGGCCTCGGCGGCCGCCGCGACGTACCGCACCGCCAGGCGCAACGGTCCGATCCGCTCCGGCGGCGGGCGCAGCAGGGCCCGCTGCGCCGCCTCGGCCACCGTCCGGACGTGGAACAGCTCCCGCTCGCGGGCCGCCACCAGGACGACGCTGGCGGCGCTGGCCAGCGTGGAGGCCAGGACGGTGACCGGCACGCTGATCCGGACCGAGAGCGGAAGCTGCTCGTTGGTCGACTCCAGCAGCCCGACGGTCAGCAGCGCCGCCGCGCCGACCAGCAGCGGCACCCGGGCCCGCCGGGTGGTCGCGCCGGCCAGCACCGGGGCGACCGCGAGCAGCGGGGCCAGGGTGGTCCCCGGCCCGATGGCCAGCGCGGCCACCACGGCGGCGACCAGCAGCAGGAGCGCGCCGTAGAGCAGCAGCCGGGTCCGCCTCGGCAGGTGCAGCGGCGGCACCCCGTCCGGGCCGTCGGCGGTCACGCGTCCTCCAGTGGTGCCGGCGGGTCCGGCGGTTCGGTCGGTCGGTTCGGCGGTCCAGTTCGGCGGGCCGGTCTCGGGGCGGGCCGGTTTCGGGGCGGTCCGGTCGGTCGGCCGGTGGCCGGCCCGCCCGCCGACCGTCCGGGCAGACGGTCGGAGGCCCCCGGCGGAACGAGGGCCTCCGGTCCACTCTCCCCGCCCGGACCCGGGTCAGCACCTCGGCGGCGGGCCGCGCGCCGGCGCGCACTACGCTGGGCCGGGAGATGAGACGCAAGAACCGCCACCCGGCCTCCCCCCTCCCGCAGCGCCGCGGCGTCGACCCGGTGCACCTCCGGCTGCCGCTCGAAGGCCCCTGGCCGACGGTGCGCGACCACCTGGTGGACCGGCTGCCCGCCGTCCCCGCCGAGCGGATCGACGCGGCCCTGCGGGACGGCGAGATCGTCGGCGAGCACGGCCCGATCGCCCCGGCGGAGCCGTTCCGTCCCGGTGCCCACCTCTGGTTCCACCGGGACCTGCCCGAGGAGGTGCGCGTCCCGTTCGAGCTGGTCGTGCTGCACCGCGACGAGCACCTGGTGGTCGTCGACAAGCCGCACTTCCTGGCCACCACGCCGCGCGGCCGGCACGTGGCCGAGACGGCGCTGTCCCGGCTGCGGCACAGCCTCGACCTGCCCGCGCTCAGCCCCGCCCACCGCCTGGACCGGCTCACCGCGGGCCTGGCCATGTTCGTCGTCCGCCCGGAGGACCGCGGCGCCTACCAGACGCTGTTCCGGGACCGCCTGGTGCGCAAGGAGTACCAGGCGATCGCCGGGTACGACCCGGAGCTGAGCCTGCCGCGGACCGTGCGCAGCCACATCGTCAAGGAGCGCGGGGTGATCGCCGCGCGGGAGCTCGACGCCCCGCCGAACAGCGAGAGCCGGATCGACCTGCTGGAGCGCCGCGACGGCCTCGCCCGCTACCGGCTGCGGCCGCTGAGCGGGCGCACCCACCAGCTGCGGCTGCACATGTGCGGCCTCGGCCTGCCGATCCTCGGCGACCCGGTCTATCCGGTGGTGCTGCCCGAGCCGGCCCCGGACGACTTCCGCGGCCCGCTGCAGCTGCTCGCCTCGACCGTCGAGTTCACCGATCCGCTGACCGGCCGCGAGCGCCGCTTCGAGACCCGCCGCACCCTGGCCGCCTGGACGGACCCCGAAGGCTGGGCCGAAGGCGCGGTGTGACGGCGCGGGCGGGCCGGGGTCCGGACGGCGTTCACGCGGGCGGGGCGATCCCCGGAGGCAGCTCCAGCTCGAACCAGACCACCTTGCCGTCCCCGGTCCGGCGGCTGCCCCAGCGGTGTGCGAGCTCGTTGACCAGGTGGATGCCCCGGCCGCCCTCGTCCTCGCCGCGGGCGCGGCGGATCCGCGGCACCTCGGGCTCAAGGTCGGCGACCTCGACGGTGAGCACCCGGTTGCAGTACAGCCGTAGCTGGGTGGGCGATCCGGCGTGCACCAGGGCGTTGGTGATCAGCTCGCTGGTGAGCAGCTCGGCCCAGTCGGCGAGCGCGTCGAGCCCCCAGTCGGCCAGCGTCTCGCGGGTGAAGCGGCGGGAGTGGGCGACCATGGCGCGGTCTCCGGTGAGCGGGAGGATGGCGATCCGGTCCGCGCCCCGCGGGCGGACCTGCGCCATGATGACGGCGATGTCGTCCTCGCCGGTGGTCTCGGTGAGCCGGCTCAGGACGGCCTCGCAGGTCTGCTCCAGCGAGCCGCGCCGGTCGGCGACGGTCCGGCAGAGCAACTCCAGCCCCTCGTCCAGGTCCTGGCCCCGGCGCTCGACCAGGCCGTCCGTGTAGAGCGTGAGGATGCCCTCCTCGGGGAGGGTGAACTCGGCGCTCTCGAAGGGGACTCCGCCCACCCCGAGCGGAGTGCCGGAGGGCAGCTCGACCAGGTGCGCCCGCCCCTCGGTGTCGGCGACCACGGGCGGCAGGTGCCCGGCGCTGGCCGCGGTGCAGCGGCGGTCCACCGGGTCGTACACCACGCAGACGCAGGTGGCGAACTGGCCCTCGCCGACCGTCGCGGCGGCCTCGTCCAGCCGGTACAGCACCCGCGCCGGGTCCAGGTCCAGGGTGATCAACGTCCGTGCGGCCGTGCGGAGTTGGCCCATGGTGGCGGCGGCCCGGATGCCGTGGCCCATCACGTCGCCGACGATCAGCGCGACCCGCCCGGAGGACAGCGGCACCACGTCGAACCAGTCGCCGCCGACCTCGCTGACCACACTGCTCGGCAGGTAGCGGTAGGCGAGGTCCAGCCCGAGGGTGCGGTGCACCTCCTGCGGCAGCAGACTGCGCTGGAGGGTGAGCGCGGTGTCCCGCTCGCGGCGGTAGAGCCGGCCGTTGTCGATCGCCAGCGCGGTGCGGGCGGCCAGCTCCTCGGCCAGCGAGCGGTCCGCCGAACCGAACGGCACCGGGTTGCGGGTGCGGACGAACTCCGCGCCGCCCAGCACGTGTCCGCGCGCCACCAGCGGCACCATCAGGTACGAGTGCACCCCGGAGTCCAGGCTCGGCTGCACCCGGTCGGGCGAGGCGACGATCCGGCGCAGTTCCTCCTCGGTCACCTCGGCGACCAGGATCGAACGCCGGGTGCGCAGGCTCTGCGCGTACAGCTCGGCCGACTGCGAGGTCTCGCCCACCTCGTCGGCCGCCCCCTGCATGGTGCCGTCCGGGCCGACGTCGCCGACCGCGACCGCCCGCATCAGTATCGGGCCCTCCGCCGGGACGGCCCCGGGCTCCTCTCCGCTGAGCACCGCCTCGCGCAGGTCCACGGTGACGAAGTCGGCGAAGCGCGGGATCACCACCTCCACCAACTCCCGTGCGGTGCGGTGCAGATCGAGCGTGGTGCCGATCCGGTTGCTGGCGTCGTTCAGCAGTGACAGCCGCTGCTGGGCGGCCCACGCCTCGTCCAGCGCCTGCTGCCGGGCGGCGGCCGCGTCGCGCTCCCGGGTGAACAGCAGCGCGTTGTCGATCGAGACGGCCGCCCGCACGGCCAACTCCCCGGCCAGCGCCACGTCGTCGTCCTCGTACGGGCGCTCGATGAGGGTGCGGTAGAAGCCCGCCACGCCGATCGGGGTGCCGCGCGCGATCAGCGGGACCACCATGAACGACCGCACGTTCTGCTCCCGGACGGCGGCCTGGCGCACCGGGTCGTCGGCGAACCAGGCCATGCCCTTCTCGTCCATCCGCCGCACCAGCACCGGCTCGCGGTGCGCCAGGCACCACGCGTACGGCGAACCGGGCAGGAAGCGGTGCAGGTTGCCGGCGCGGTCGATCGGAGCCAGGGTCGAGCCGCGCACCGAGTGGAAGGCCATCCGGCGCAGCAGCGCCGAACCGTCCACCGGGGCGGTCGCCTCGCGCTCGCCGCGGACCAGATCCTCCAGCACCTCCACCACCACCGTGTCGGCCAGCCTCGGCGTGGCCACCTCGGCCAGCTCCTGGGCGGTCTGGGCGAGATCGAGCGTGGTGCCGATCCGGGCGGAGGCCGCGTTGACCAGCGCCAGGCGCTCCTGCGCGGCCCTGGCCTCGCGCAGTGCCTGCTGCCGGGCCAGCGCGGTCTGGTGCTGGCGCAGGTACAGCCGGGCGTTGTCCAGCGCGACGGCCGCGCGCGAGGCCAGCTCGTCGCCGAGCGTGATGTCGGCCGCCGCGAAGGACTCCCGGGCGCCGCGCCGGGAGTACACCACCATGCCGAGCGTCGTGCCGCGCGCCACCAGCGGGGTGATCCGCACCGAGCGCGGGCGGTCGCCGAAGAAGTCCTGGCGGCGGCTCTCGTTGAGGCGCTCGCTCAGCGCCGGCAGCTCCCAGGACGGCACCACCACCGTGCGCCCGCCGGTCAGTGCCCGGGCGTACGGGGAATCCGGCGGCAGCTCGTACACGGCGTCCACCGGCAGCGCCTCGGCCGGGTACTGCGCGTCGTCGGAGGCGATCGCCAGGCGGCGCACCAGCAGCGGGGCGTCGGGCGGGGGCGGCTCGACGTTCCGGCCGGCCACCAGCTCCTCCAGCCCGAACACCGCGCTGATGTCGGCGACCCTGGGCACCATCGTGTCGACCAGCTCCCGGGCGGTCCGCCGCAGGTCCAGCGTGGTGCCGATCGAGGCGGTCGCGTCGACCAGCAGGGACAGCCGCTCCTGGGCGCGGGCCGCCCGGGCGTCGGCGTGGAACCGCTCGGTGATGTCGATGACCGTGGCGCACACCCCGAGCACCCGGCCGCCGCGGTCCCGCAGCCGGAAGTAGGAGGTCGACCAGGCGTGGTCGTGGTTCGGGTCGCCCGGGGTGCGGCCGTGCGCGAGGTCGTCCACCACCGGCTCGCCGCTCTCCAGCACCCGGCGCATCACCTCCTCGGACTCGGGGCCGTTGATCCCGGGCAGCACCTCGGAGAGCCGTCGGCCCAGCGGCTCCTCGACGCCCAGGCCGTTCGCGTCCGCCAGCGCCCCGTTCAGCCGGACGAAGCGCAGGTCGGTGTCGAACACCGCCATGCCCACCGGGGACTGGGTGAAGAACCCGTCCAGGAGGGCCAGATCGGCCTGGAGCCGGTGCAGCGTGGTCACCTCGGAGGCGACCGCCAGCACCATCGGGGCGCCGCCGGGGCCGAGGATCGGATGGGTGCGGAACTCCAGGTCCACCAGGTGCCCGTCCCGGTGCCGGACCGGGAACACCCCGGACCACGACCGGCCCGCCAGGATCTGCCGGAACAGCTGGAGCACTTCGGGCCGGTGCTCGTCGGAGGTCAGCAGCGTCGCCGCCTTCGCCCCCACGGCCTCCCGCGCGGGGTGTCCGAGCAACGCCTCCGCGTCACCGCTCCAGTGCAGGATGCGTCCGTCGGCGTCGATCAGCGCCGTGGCGATCGGCACCATCAGCAGGGCGTCCTGCCGAGGCTGCCCCGCGCGCCGCGCGTAGTCGTCCACCATGGCCAGAGAACCGTCCCAGAAACCGTCCGGAGATCGTTCCCACCAGCCCTGCCATCTTCGCACGCGCTCCCGGGCGGCCGCTCACCGTGGCGGCGGCCGCCCCCGGGCGGCCGCCCCGGTCACTGCCCGGGTGGCCGGGTCGGGTGGCCGGGTCGGGTGGGGCTGCCGGCTGAGGAGCGTCGGCGGCCCCAGGCCGGGGACCGCGGTCAGGGTGTGAACCGCACCTCCGGGTTGGCGGCGCTCGGCCCGTCGAGCAGGGGCTGCGGGACGCCCTTCAGCTGGAGGTCGAAGAAGGCCCCGACGTACTGCCGGGTGAGCTCGACGGCGCGCCGGCTTCCGATGGTGGTGTACGGGCCCTTGGGGAGGCCGAGCCCGTCGATGAAGACCGGGAGGTCGGTGAAGCTGCCGTGGTCGGAGCCGTCGACGGTCAGCTGGCGCTTCCAGCCGTCCAGCCGGGCCCAGCTCGTGACCCAGGACGAGTCCTCACCGCCCTCGGACAGCGGGTGGCCGATCATCATGAACGGTTTGCCCTTGAGGCCGGACTCGGGCACCAGGTAGTGCATGGTGCCGTCCATGTTCACCCCGGCGCGGATCCGGTCGTCGGTGAGCAGGGCCGGGACGGTGGAGGCGCCACCGGCGGAGTGCCCGGCCATGCCGATCCGGTCGCGGTCGATCAGCCGGGCGTAGCGCCAGGCCGGGTGCGGGCGGTCGGTCAGCCGGTCGATGACGAAGGAGACGTCCTTCGCCCGGCCCGCCTCCAGGCGTGCCGCGCCCGCGTCGCCGTCGACCGCGCCGCACGCCGCGCAGGGGAGCGTCCGCCCGTCGGGGAAGGTGGTTCCGGTGTTCTCGTAGGTGTGGTCGATCACCGCGACGACGTAGCCGCGGCTGGTCAGGTCCTCGGCGAGGCCGCTGAGCGTGGCGCGCGGCATGGTGAAGCCGGGCGACAGCACCACCAGCGGATAGTGGCCGCCCTGCGGACGCGCCCCGGACTCCGCCCACGTCCGGGCGCCGGAGACCGCCTCGGTCGGGATGGTGTTGCCCGGCACCTTTCCGTCCAGCAGCGCCCGGGCGGCGGCGGGCGTCATGTACGGGGCGGGGGTGCCCGTCCCGGCGTGCGCGGGGTAGTACATCGAGACCATCAGCTGACGCGGACCGGAGGAGGGCACCCACGGGTCCGGACGGTCCTGGTCCACCAGGTGCAGGACCTCCTGTCCGACCGCGTACGGCCCGGTCGGACGGGGGAGTTCGATCCGGGCGGTGGCCCGGGTGGCCGGGTCGGCGGGACCGGCGCCGGAGTTGACGGGCGGCGCGGCCAGGGCGGGCGCGGCGGCGGCGACGGACAGCGGCAGTGCGAGCAGCAGGGCCGCCGCGGCGGCGGTCGTACGGAGTCGGCTCATACCAGCGACGGTAGGCGTGGGAAAGGGAACTGACGTCCGCTCAGCGGCGTACTGATCCCTTCCGGGACGGGCCCGTGACGCCCCTTAGGGGTCGGCCTCGGGAGGACGCGCGAGGGCCCGCCCGACGGCCGTCAACCGGCGGCAGCCGTCCGCAGGTCCTCCAGGAAGTCCGCGGCCGCACGGGCGTTGGGCACCGGGAGGACGAGCGGCAGACCGGCCGAGTGGGTCCGGATCTCCAACTCGCCGAGGCCGGACGCCCGGACCGAGCGCACCTCCGTCCAGCGGTGGGCCTCCGCCGCGGCGAGCGGGTGCGGCGGCCGGTGCACCAGCCCGCCGGCCGTCACCGTCAGCCGCCCCCGGACGAAGCGCACGCTCCCCTCGGTGCGCAGCGTCTCGTGCAGCGCGGCCCGGAGCCCGGGGGAGAGGCGCTCCTCCAGCTCCCGGAACAGCTCGCCCAGGCCGCGCAGCTGCGCCAGCACCAGTGGCTCGTCCGCGCCCGCCGGCCATATTCGCCCGTGCTCGGGCACCCCGCGCGCCCCGCCGGGGGAGTACTCGGTGGCCTCCACGGCGCACCAGGGCAGCGCCCGCTCCCCGCCGTCGGCCGAGACCAGCACCAGGCCGCCCTCGTGGACCCGTACGGACCGCAGCCCGGGCGTCGGGCGCAGCCGCTCGTACCCGCTGACCACCACCACCGCGGCGGCGGCCAGCACGGGCGAGGGCCACCACCCGCGCAGTGCCACGCAGACCGCCACCGAGACGACCACCCCGCAGGAGTGCAGCCACACCCGCGCCGACCAGGACAGCGGCCGGTACCGCCGGTGCACCCGCACCACCGGGCCGAGCCGCCCGGCGGCACCGGGCGCACCGGCCGGGCGGGCAGAGCCGGTCGAATCGACAGAGCCGGCCGACCCGGCCGACCGCACACGCGTCGGCGACCACGTCACCGCCATGTCGGCCCCCTCTCACTCGGCGGTTCTCCCCATCGGAACCGCGACTGCCGGATCCCCAGCATCAACCGCTCGTCGCCTCCGGCGACAGTGCCAATCGGCACCTTTTGGCCTGAAACGACCCCGCCATCATCGCGCCCCGGCCGAGGCCTCCCACCACCGGGGTGGGCGAACCGGAGAGCACGGAGGAGGGCCCCTCACCCCGTCGTCGCGAACCCGTTCTGCAGCCTGCGCAGCAGCGCCGTGCCCGCCGGATCGGCCGACCGGCGGGTGTTGACCAGCACCACCGCGCCCACCCGCTTCTCCGGGTCGAAGGCCACGAACGAACGGAACCCGCCGGTGCCGCCGTTGTGCCAGATCTGGAGGTGCCCGCCCTGCTGGGTGTGCAGCCGGTGCCCGAGCCAGCCCAGGTGCGTCCAGGCGAACGGGTTGACCCGGTGGCGGGTCTCCCGGGTGAGGGCGATCGCCGGCGACAGCGGCGCGTCCGGCTCGCGTTCGGCGGCCAGCTGGGCCCGCAGGAACACCACCAGATCGGCGGCGGTCGACCGGAGCCCGCCCATGCCGGGCAGGGCCGCGAAGTTCCAGGCCGGCACCGGCCGGCCGCCCGGCGTGTGCCCCTGCGCCAGCCGCGCGGACCGTTCCTCGTCCGGCCGGACACAGGTGTCCGCCAGGCCCAGCGGCGCACAGACCTCGCGCGCCACCAACTCCTCGTACCCGACGCCGGACCGCTGCGCGAGGGCCAGGCCGAGCAGGCCCGCACCGAGGTTGGAGTAGCGGAATCCCCGCCCGGGCGCGGACCGCAGCCGCGTCCGCGCGAGCCCGTCGAGCACCCGCTCGGCGGTGCAATCGGCGTACGGATCGGTCGTGTTGGGCGACAGCAGCGACCGTACCGCCATGCCCCGGGGCAGCCGGGGGAGCCCCGAGGTGTGGGTGGCGAGGTGCCGCAGGGTGATCGGCTCCGGGCCCCTGGCCGGGACGGCGCCACGACCGCGCGCGGGCCCGGCGACCGGCCCGGTGAGCAGCTCGGCGAGCGGCTCGTCCAGCCGGACCGCACCGTCCAGGGCCAGCCGCGCGAGCACGAGCGAGGTGAACACCTTGGTGACGGAACCTATCTCGAACAGCGTGCGCGGTCCGGGCACCCCACCGCCCGGACCGGTCCGCCCGGCGCCGCGGATCTCCACGTCGCCGCCGGCCAGCCCGGCGACCACCGCACCGGTGTGGCGGCCCGCGAGCCGGTCGGCCGTCTCTTGCACGAGGCAGGCGAGTTCGTTCATGGTCGCGAGCCTAGGTGTCCCCACCGGCCGGATCGTCCGCCCGGAAAACGATTTCGGCCCCCGCCGATGCTCCCGTGGAGGTACGCCGCGCCGCTCCCGCAGGGGTACGTCAACCGCCGCGCTCAGTACTCCAGTGCCGCCCTGAGCCGGTCCGCGACCTCCGCCGCCCCCGCCTCGTCCGGATACCGCCGCCGCGGCCAGAAGAACCCGCGCAGCCCGTCCTTCGGATTGCGCGGCACCACGTGGACGTGCAGGTGCGGCACCGACTGGCTGATCCGGTTGTTCGCCGCCACGAAGCTGCCCGCCGCGCCCAGCCCGCGCTCGACGGCCGTCGCCACCCGCTGCACCCGAAGGAAGAACGGCCCCACCTCGGCGGCCGGCAGGTCGGCCAGGGTCGGGTGGTGGGCGCGCGGCACGACCAGCACGTGCCCGGGGAACAGCGGTCGGCGGTCCAGGAAGGCCACCGCCGTCTCGTCGTCCAGCACCAGGTGCGCCGGCTCCTCGCCCGCCACCACCGCACAGAAGACGCAGTCCATCCGTCCATTCAAACCACCGGCCGGCGCTCCCGGCGCGCCGGCAAACCCCGGGGGATCCGGCTTCACCCGTCCGGCTCCCGCCCGGGTGCGGCCGGCCCCGTCCGGGGCGCACGGTGGCGCCGGGGGCAGGACGGCGGGCGCATCGAGCGCTCGGCGAGGAGGCCCCGCGAGGAGGTGGCCCGGATGGCGGGCAAGTTCGAGGTCTATCAGGACGCCGGTGGCAAGTACCGGTTCCGGCTCAAGGCGGGCAACGGCGAGATCGTCGCCACCGGCCAGGGCTACGCCAGCAAGGACGCCGCCCACAAGGGCGTCGAGGCGGTCCAGCGGGCCGCCGACGGCGCGTCCGTGGAGGACCTTCCCAAGGCGGCCTGAGCACCGAGCCGCCCGCACACGCCGCCCGGCGGCCACCGCCCGGCGACCACCGCCTGGCGACCGGTCCACCCGGACCGGCCGCCGGGCGGTGCCCCGCAGCGCGCGGGGCTCCGCGGGCCGGCCCCCGGCCTCACTCGTACCGGTACAGCAGGGCCTCCCGCTCGGTCTGCTCGATCATCTCCACGGTCAGCGACTCGTCCCGCAGGTGCGCGAGGGTGACCTCCGCCGAGCTCGGCTGCGCGTCCTTCGCGAGCCAGTTCTCCGGCTTCCACGCCGAGGAGCGCAGGAAGGCCTTCGGGCAGTGCCCGTACACCTCCTCGACGGCGACCACGATCGCGCTGCGCGGCGGCTTGCCGACGGCGGTCAGCTGCCGCAGCAGCTCCGGGTCGGTCGAGACGCAGGCCCGCCCGTTGACCCGCAGCGTGGTGTCCCGGCCCGGGACGACGAAGAGCAGTCCGACCCGGCCGGTCTCCAGGATGTTGTGCAGGGTGTCCAGGCGCTTGTTGCCGGTGGCGTCCGGAATGGCCAGGGTGTACGCGTCGAGCACCGAGACCAGCCCGGCCGGCCCGCCGCGCGGGGAGACGTCGCAGCGTCCGGCGGCGTCCGTGCTGGCCACGAACACCAGCGGGGAGCAGGCGATCAGGCGCTGGGCGACCTCGTGCAGGTGGTCCACCACCTTGCGGCGGGCCTGGTCGCTCGGCTGCTCGTAGATCTCCCGCAGTCGGGCGGGATCGCTGAGCGCGCCCGCGCGCAGGGCGTCGAACAGACTGCCCGGCGGCTCCGGCGCGGTGGTTGACGAAACGACAGATTCCGGTGTGGTCGTCATACCGGGAATGTAGCCGAGGCCGCTCGGCGCCCCCCGCCCCCGCAGCCCCGCAGCCCGCCGTGAAATTCCGCCGCCACCCCTCCCCACCAGCGGTTTCGCGCTCATAATGGGGGCCAGGGAGCACTGGGACAAGGCCCGCCAGGCCCCCGGGAGGTGGTGGTCGTGATCGTCAGAATCTGGACCGGGCAGGTCCTGGCCGGTCGCCTCGAGGAGTTCTGCGCGCACCTGGCCGCCCAGGTGATCCCGCAGCTCGGGCGGACCGACGGGTGCCTCGGCGGCGAACTGCTGCGCCCGGTGTCCGAGGAGGGGCACCGGGTGCTGGTGGTGAGCCGCTGGCGCGACGAGGAGGCGCTGCGCGGGTACGCGGGGCCGATGTGGCGGATCCGGCCGGTCTGGTCGGAGGGGGAGCTGAGCTACCTCGCCCACCCGCCGGAGGTCAGCCACTTCCTGCAGATCACCACACCGGCCGCGCTCTGAGCCACGGGCCCGCGGCGACAGCGGCCACCCGGCCCCGCATCGACGGCGGCCGGAGCCTCACACCGACAGCGGCACCGGGTGGATCTCGTCCGCCGGGTGCCCGGTGCGGCTGTGGACCCGCTGCACGGCCTCCTTGGACGGCGCGTCGGAGAGGCAGTACACCGTGCCCGACTCCGGGTCCGCCCAGGCCTGCTCGAACTGGACGCCCTCCTCGCCCTGGACCGCCAGGTCGGCCGCGTGGGCCTGCCTGAGCTGCTCGGCCGTGATCCCGGCCATCCCGTGGTGGACGTCCATGAACTTCGACATCGCCCTCGCCTCCGTAGCCTCGGTGTGTCATCGGCAGGGCCCCGTCTTCCAGCCTCACCCCCGCGGTCCGCCTCCGCCACCAGACCGCGCCGCCCGCGCCCGCGTCCGACCGGACCGGACCGGACCGGTCCGTCCGTCCCGACCGGGCCGTTCGCCCACGCCCGCGGACCGGAGCACGCGCCGGCCGACCGGAGCCCGCGCCCGGCGGTCGGCACCCCGCCGCGCATTCCCCGCCCGCCCGTGAAACAGACCACAGCCGCGGGGTCTCCCTGCCGTTGCGCCGACCGTGGCACAATGACGGCATCAAGCAGTGACGTTCAGCGCACTCCGGGGTCGGTGAAAATCCGAACCGGCGGTTACAGTCCGCGACCCGTCCGCAGCCAGCGGCCGGTTGACCAGGTGAAATTCCTGGACCGACGGTTAAAGTCCGGATGGGAGGCGTGCGCGGGCGGACGAAGAGCAGTACCCGTGGGTCCAGTGGCGCAGAGCCGTCTTCCGGGCCCCGGTCAGGTGAACGACGGGAGCACTGTCTCCCGTGTCGGGCGAGTGATCTCCCGGCGGCCTCGGCATCCCCGGCGACGGGTGTGTCCCGTGGTCCGTACACCGGTGCCCGTCCGTGTCATCTCCCCTGCCGCCCCGGAGTCCGCGCCCCAAGCGCGAGGAGAACCCGGGTGTTCACCGGCATCATCGAAGAGCTCGGCGAGGTCGTGTCGATCCAGGAGATCGGCGACTCCTCGCGGATCCGCCTGCGCGGCCCGGTGGTCTGTACGGGTGCCCGGCACGGAGACTCCATCGCGGTCAACGGCGTGTGCCTGACCGTCGTCGACAGCCCGGCGGAACTGGCCGCCGGCACCGGTGAGTTCAGCGCCGACGTGATGGCCGAGACGCTGCACCGCTCCAGCCTCGGCGAACTGGCGCCCGGCTCCCGGGTCAATCTGGAGCGCGCCATGGCGCTCGGCGCCCGGCTGGGCGGTCACCTCGTCCAGGGCCATGTCGACGCCACCGGGCGGCTGTTGAGCCGCGAGCCCGGCGAGCGCGACGCGGCGGGCAACCTGCGCTGGGAGGTGCTGCGGTTCTCGCTGCCCGACACCATCTCCCGCTACCTGGTGGAGAAGGGCTCGATCACGGTCGACGGCGTCAGCCTCACCGTGGTGGAGGCCGCGAAGGACAGCTTCACCGTCAGCCTCATCCCGGCCACCCTCGCGCTGACCACGCTCGGTGCCAAGGCGGTCGGGGAGAGCGTCAACCTGGAGGTGGACGTGCTGGCGAAGTACGTCGAGCGCCTCCTGGAGTCCCGCGCCCTCCCGAACCTCCCGAACCTGACCGACCTGTCCGACCCGTCCAACCTGTCCGACCCGTCCGCCCTTCCGGTCGACGGCACCCCGGGGGAGTCCAAGTGAGCTGGCTCAGCGGCGAGGCGTTCACCGTCCTCGGCGAACACGTCAAGTGGGCCGACATGTTCGGCAACATCCTCGGCTTCGGCGGGCTCGCGCTCGGCTGGCGCCGCTCGGTCTGGAGCTGGCCGGTCCAGCTGCTGTCCGGCGCGGTGCTGATCACGGCTTACCTCGGCGGCCACGTCCCCGGCCTGATCGGCAAGCAGCTGATCGTGATCGCCACCGCCTCCTGGGGCTGGGCGCAGTGGCGGCGGGGCCGCCGCGACGGCGGCACGATCGCCGTACGGTTCGCGAGTTGGCCCGAGCGGATCGTGCTGGCGGCGGGCACCGCGGCCGCCACCGTCGCGCTCGCCCTGCTCTTCACGTCCTTCCCCAGCCTGTCCTGGAGCCCCTGGTCGGACGCCTACATCTTCGTCGGCACGCTGGCCGCGATGGTCGCCCAGGCCCGCGGCTGGGTGGAGTTCTGGTTCGCCTGGATCGCGGTCGACGTGGTCGGCGTGCCGTTCGCCTTCAACAGCGGTTACACCTTCTCCGGCCTGACCTACTCCGTCTACTTCGTCCTGGTGCTGCTCGGCCTGCGTTCCTGGTGGCTGAGCACCCGTGAGCCGCGCGCCAAGTCCGCCACCGTCCCGCAGGGAGCCACGGTATGACCGAGATGACCGAGAACCAGTCCAGCACCGGCGCCACCGGGTCCGAGCCCACGCCCGAGCCCGAACTCGTCCTCGACCCGGTCGAGCGGGCGATCGCCGACATCACGCTCGGCCGCGCCGTGGTCGTGGTCGACGACGAGGACCGTGAGAACGAGGGCGACATCGTCTTCGCCGCGTCCGCCGCGACTCCGGAGCTGATGGCCTTCACCATCCGCTACAGCTCCGGCGTGATCTGTGCCCCGATGACCGGCGAGGAGCTGGACCGTCTCAAGCTCCCCCCGATGACCCAGGTCAACGAGGACCGCAAGGGCACCGCGTACACCGTCTCGGTGGACGCCCGCGAGGGGGTCGACACCGGCATCTCCGCCGCCGACCGCGCCCGCACCGTACGGCTGCTCGCCTCGCCGGGCACCGAACCCGGGGACCTCACCCGTCCCGGCCACGTCTTCCCGCTGCGTGCCGTCGAGGGCGGCGTGCTGGTCCGCCCCGGCCACACCGAGGCCGCCGTCGACCTCGCCCGGCTCGCCGGACTGCCGCCGGCCGGCGCGATCGCCGAGGTGGTCAACGACGACGGCACCATGGCCCGGCTGCCCGAGCTGGTCGCCTTCGCCCGCGAGCACGGCCTCGCGATCATCTCCATCGAGGACCTGATCGCCTACCGCCGCCGTACCGAGCTGCACGTGGACCGGGCCGCCGTGACCGCCCTGCCCACCGCGCACGGGGAGTTCACCGCCGTCGGCTACCGGGGCACCATCGACGGCGTCGAGCACCTCGCGCTGGTGGCGGGCGGCCTGGACGCGGAGGGCCGGCTGCCGGACGCCGAGGACGTCCTGGTGCGGGTCCACTCCGAGTGCCTGACCGGTGACGTCTTCGGCTCGCTGCGCTGCGACTGCGGCCCGCAGCTGGAGGCCTCGCTGGAGCGGGTCGCCGAGGCCGGGCGCGGCGTGGTGCTGTACCTGCGCGGCCACGAGGGGCGGGGGATCGGCCTGGCCCACAAGCTGCGCGCGTACGAGTTGCAGGAGCGGGGGCGGGACACCGTCGACGCCAACCTGGACCTCGGCCTGCCCGCCGACGCCCGGGACTACAGCATCGCGGCCCAGATGCTGGTGGACCTCGGCGTCCGCTCGCTGACCCTGCTCACCAACAACCCGCAGAAGCTGACCGCGCTCACCGAGCACGGGCTCAAGGTCAAGGGGCGCGAAGCGGTCGAGATCGCGCCCGGCGAGCACAACCTGCGCTACCTGCGCACCAAGCGCGACCGGATGGGCCACGACCTGCCCGGCCTCGGCTCCTGAACCGACCCACGTCCGACACCAGAGAACGGAAGAACACACATGAGCGGCCACGGAGCCCCCGAGCTGACCATCGACGGCGCCGCCGACCTCAAGGTCGCCGTCGTCGCCGCCCAGTGGCACGACCAGGTGATGAACGGCCTGCTGGACGGCGCCCACCGCGCGCTCAAGGAGCTGGGCGTCGCCGAGCCGACCGTGCTGCGGGTGCCCGGCACCTTCGAGCTCCCGGTCGCCGCCAAGCGCCTCGCCGAGCGCGGCTACGACGCCGTGGTGGCGCTCGGCGTGGTGATCCGCGGCGGAACCCCGCACTTCGACTACGTCTGCCAGGCGGCCACCTCCGGCCTCACCCAGGTCAGCGTCGACACCGGCGTTCCGGTCGGCTTCGGCGTGCTGACCTGCGACAACGAGGAGCAGGCGATCGACCGCGCGGGCCTGCCCGGCTCCGCCGAGGACAAGGGCCACGAGGCGGTCACCGCCGCCGTCGCCACCGCCACGGTCCTGCGCGCGGCGCTCTGAGGACGACCCGGCCGGTCCCGGAGCGCGGACGTCCACCGGACTGTCCACGCTCCGGGACCGTTTACCGTCCGTCCGCCCGCACGCCGTATGGTGGGCCCATCATGGCTTCGAAGACATTCGAGGAGCTCTTCGCCGAGCTCCAGCAGAAGGCCGCCACCGGCGACCCCTCGTCCTCCCGCACCGCGCAGCTCGTCCAGCAGGGCGTCCATGCGATCGGCAAGAAGGTCGTCGAGGAGGCCGCCGAGGTCTGGATGGCCGCCGAGTTCCAGTCGGACGAGCAGACGGCGGAGGAGGTCTCGCAGCTCCTCTACCACGTCCAGGTGATGATGATCGCCCGCGGACTGACGCTCGACGACGTCTACAAGTACCTCTAGAAACGCCGCTCCCCAGAGCACACCCATCCTCCCAACAGGTAAGGAAGCAACCTCCCATGCTGCGCATCGCCGTCCCCAACAAGGGTTCTCTCTCGGGTCCCGCGGCGGAGATGCTCCATGAGGCCGGCTACCGCCAGCGGAAGGACCCCAAGGAGCTCGTCCTCGTCGACCCGAACAACGAGGTGGAGTTCTTCTTCCTCCGCCCCCGGGACATCGCCGTCTACGTCGGCTCCGGCCGCCTCGACGTCGGCATCACCGGCCGCGACCTGCTGCTGGACTCGCACTCCAACGCGGAGGAGGTGCTCGCCCTCGGCTTCGCCGGGTCGACCTTCCGCTTCGCCCGCCCCGAGGGCGTGGACGTCGAGGACGTCAAGGGCCTGGAGGGCCTGCGGATCGCCACCTCCTACACCGGCCTGGTCGAGCAGCACCTGGCCGACCACGGTGTGAAGGCGACGGTCACCAAGCTGGACGGCGCGGTCGAGACCGCGGTGCAGCTGGGCGTCGCCGACGTGATCGCCGACGTGGTGGAGACCGGCACCAGCCTGCGCAACGCCGGCCTGGAGGTGTTCGGCGAGCCGATCCTGATCTCGGACTCCGTGGTGATCCGGCCCAAGGGCGCGGGCGAGGACGCGCGGGTGGAGCAGTTCCTGCGCCGCCTCCAGGGCGTGCTGGTGGCCCGCCGCTACGTGCTGATGGACTACGACATCCGCGCCGAGAAGGTCGGCGCGGCCGTCGCGCTGACCCCGGGCCTGGAGTCGCCGACCGTCTCGCCGCTGCACACCGAGGGCTGGGTCGCGGTGCGTTCGATGGTGCTCCGCAAGGAGGCCCAGCAGATCATGGACGACCTGTGGGGCATCGGCGCCCGGGCCATCCTGGTCACCAACATCCACGCCTGCCGCCTCTGACCGGCGGGTCCGTCACCGCCCGCGACCCGCGCGTCCGGGTGACCTGCCCGCCGGTCCGCGGGTAAAGAACGGTTCAATGGGGCGGGGACGCCGACCGCGTCCCCGCCCCTCGTGCTGCCGCAACCAGAACCACCCCGGAGACCCCACGTGTCCACGCCGCCCGTCCAGTTCCCCGTCACCTGGGCGCCGCGCCGCACCCGCGCCGTGCTGCTGCCGGTCTGCGTGCTGCTGGTGGCGCTGTTCTCCGCGATGGCCGTGCTGCTCCCGGAGAACTGGCAGCTCAACGACCGGATCATGATGATCGCCAGCGGCGTCCTGTTCGCCGGCGTCGGCCTGATGCTGGCCCGCCCCCGGGTGAGCGCCGACGCGGAGGGCGTGACGGTGGTCAACTTCGTCCGCCGCCGCCGGCTCGCCTGGGCCGAGATCGTCCGGGTCAACTTCCGCCAGGGCGACCCGTGGGCCACCCTCGACCTCGCCGACGGCACCTCGCTCGCCGCGGTCGGCATCCAGTCCGGGGTCGGCAAGGACCAGGCCATCGCGAACGCCCGCGCGCTGCGCGACCTGGTCGAGCACCACGCCCAGATCTGAACCCGGACCCCCTCCCACCTGGGGTTCCCCGCCCCGGCGGGTCGAACAGGCTTCCTTCCGCCATCCGGGTATGGTCTACGCTGGTAAAAGCAGGGCAAACTCCGCCCTGCCCGAAATCGAGTGCCCGTACCCGACCTGAGGAGTGACACTCCCCCTCGATGGACGATCCGTCCGGTAGTACCTGCGCCGCCTCGCTTCCGATCTCCGGAAGGCAGGCGGCACTGTGATCACCGCCTGGCTGCTGTTGCTCGCAGCCGTTCTCCTGATCCTCGCCAACGGCCTGTTCGTGGCCGCCGAGTTCGCCTTCGTGACCGTCGAGCGCGGGGAGGTCGAGCGTTCCGCCGGAACGGGCGACGCCAAGTCCCGCCGCGTCGCCAGGGCCCTGCGGCACCTCTCCTTCGAACTCTCCGGCGCCCAGCTCGGCATCACCGTCACCTCGCTGGTGGTCGGCATGCTCGCCGAGCCGGCGCTGTCCACCCTGCTCGCGCCCGTGATGTCCGCCATCGGCGTGCCCGACTCCGCCGCCCGCGGCGTCTCCGTGATCGTCGGCATGGTGCTGGCCACCGTCGTCCAGATGGTGATCGGCGAGCTGGTGCCGAAGAACTGGGCGATCTCCCGCCCGCTCCAGGTGGCCCGCGCGGTCGCCGCCCCGCACATGGCCTTCTCCTTCGCCTGCCGCCCGCTGATCAGCTTCCTGAACGGCACCGCCGACCGGACCGTCCGGGCCTTCGGCATCGAGCCGCAGGAGGAGCTGGGGCACGCCCGGACCCCGGACGAGCTGGTCTCGCTGGCCCGCCACTCGGCCAAGGCCGGCGCGATAGACGAGGAGTCGGCGACGCTGTTCGTCCGGACCCTGGGCCTGCGCGAGCTGACCGCGGAGTCCGTGATGACCCCGCGCGTCGAGGTGGCCGCGCTCCAGCGCGACGCCACCGCCTCCGACGTCATCAACCTGACCAGGGCCACCGGCCTGTCCCGCTTCCCGGTCTACACCGACAGCCTGGACGAGGTCACCGGCACCGTCACCCTCAAGGACGCCCTCGCCGTCCCGGCCGCCCGGCGCGGCCTGGTGCGGGTCGCCGAGCTGGCCTCGCCGCCGCTGCTGGTGCCCGAGACGCTGCCCGCCGAGCGGCTGCTCGACCAGCTGCGCCGCCTCCAGCCGATGGCCATCGTGGTCGACGAGTACGGCGGCACCGCCGGCGTCGTCACCGTCGAGGACATCGTGGAGGAGATCGTCGGCGAGGTGCAGGACGAGCACGACCCGGACGACCACCCCGAGCTGCTCCCGCTGCCGCCGGTCAACGGCCTGCCGGTCTGGGAGGCCGACGGCCGCGCCCGGATCGACCAGCTGGAGCGGATCGGCCTGAACGCCCCGGACGGCCCGTACGAGACCCTGGCCGGCCTGGTCTCCGACCTGCTCGGCAAGCTCCCCGAGGTGGGCGAGCAGGCCGAGCTGCCCGGTTGGCGCTTCACCGTCACCGGTGTCGACCGCCACCGCACCACCGGGGTCCGGGTGGAACGCACCACCGCGCCCGCGCAGTTCGACGAGGACCGGGAGGAGGGCCGATGACCGCCCTGCAACTGGCCGTCGCGCTGCTGCTCCTGCTCGGCAACGCCTTCTTCGTGGGTGCCGAGTTCGCCGTGGTGTCGGTGCGCCGCAGCCAGATCGAGCCGCTCGCCGAGGCCGGGCACAAGCGCGCCCGCACCGTGCTGCACGCGCTGTCCAACGTCTCCGCGATGCTGGCCGCCGCCCAGCTCGGCATCACCGTCTGCTCGCTGGGCCTCGGTGCCCTCGCCGAGCCGACCATCGCCGCCCTGCTGGAGGGCCCGTTCCACGCGATCGGCGTCCCGTCCGGCCTGATGCACCCGCTGTCGTACGGCATCTCGCTCGCCGTCGTGGTGTTCCTGCACATGGTGATCGGCGAGATGGTGCCCAAGAACATGGCCATGGCCGGCCCCGAGCGGGCCGCGCTCTGGCTCGGCCCGCCGCTGGACCGGCTGGCCCGCTGGCTCGCCCCGGTGATCCGGGTGCTGAACGCCTTCGCCAACGGCGTGCTGAAGCTGTTCCGGGTGGACGCCAAGGACGAGGTCGAGTCGGTCTTCACCACCGAGCAGCTGATGTACCTGCTGGCGGACTCCCGGGACGCCGGCCTGCTCGACGAGAGCCGCCAGGAGCGCCTGGAGGACGCCCTGGAGCTGGGCCGCCGCCCGGTCACCGAGGTGCTGCTCAAGCCCGAGCAGCTGGTCACCGTGGACCCCAAGGCGACCGCCGCCGAGGTCGAGGAGCTGGCGCTGCGCACCGGCTTCTCCCGCTTCCCGGTCACCGACGGCGACCCGGCCGGCCACGGCTACCTCGGCTACCTCCACCTCAAGGACATCCTCGACGTGGACGACCCCTCGGCGCCCGTCCCGGCCCGCCTGTGGCGGCCGATCACGGTGCTGCGCGGCAGCCTCCCGCTGGACGACGCCCTCGGTGCGATGCGCCGGGCCGCCTGCCACCTGGCCGCCGTGCTCGACCAGGACGGGCGCACGCTCGGCGTGGTCATGCTGGAGGACGTGCTGGAGGAGCTGGTGGGCGAGGTGCACGACCCGGACCACCGCGCCACGGCCTGACCGTCCTGACGGCCCGGGTCCGCTCCCGGCGATTCTGCTGAGAGCATGCGACCGTTCCCATGCCGGCCACCCTGGAGCAGGGTGGTCGGCATGAGACTTCTGCTGCTGGGTGGAACGAAGTTCGTCGGACGGGTCGTCGCCGAGGAGGCACTGGCCAGGGGCTGGGAGGTGACGGCCCTCAACCGCGGCACGCAGCCCGCGCCCGAGGGCGTCGAGGTGCTGAAGGGCGACCGCATCGCCGAGGGCGGCCTCGCCGCACTGGCGACGGGGGAGTGGGACTCGGTGGTGGACACCTGGTCCTGGGCCCCGGCCGCGGTGCGCGACAGCGCCCGGCTGCTCGACGGCCGGGTCGGCCACTACGCGTACATCTCCAGTGCTTCGGTGTACGCGTGGCCGAAGGCGCCCGGCGCCGACGAGTCCGCCGAGGTCGTCGCGGGCGACCCGGACGAGGCCGGCGAGGTCGGCTACGCCGAGAACAAGCGCGGCGCCGAGCTGGCCCTGGAGGCCGAGTTCGGCGGCAGCGCGCTGCTCGTCCGCTCCGGGCTGATCCTCGGCCCGCACGAGGACATCGGCCGGCTGCCCTGGTGGTTGAACCGGATCGCCCGGGGCGGCCCGGTGCTCGCTCCCGGCCCGCGCGACACCCCGCTGCAGTTCATCGACGTCCGCGACCTCGCGAGCTGGACCCTGAACGCCACCGCCGCGCGCCTGTCCGGGGCGTACAACGTGGTCGGCCCGACCGGCCACGCCACCACCGGGAGCCTCCTGGAGGCCTGCGTGCGGGCCACCGGTTCGGACGCCGAGCTCCGCTGGACGGACCCGGAGCGGATCGCCGCGGCCGGCATCGCGTCGTGGACCGAGCTGCCGGTCTGGGCGGCGCCCGGCGAGCTGTACGACTACCTGCACACCGCCTCGGTCGCCCGCGCGGTGGCCGACGGGCTGCGCTGCCGCCCGGTCGAGGAGACCGTGGCGGACACCTGGGCCTGGCTGCGGGCGATCGGCGGCGAGGCCCCGCAGCGCGCGGACCGGCCGAACGTGGGGCTCGACCCCGAGCGCGAGGCCGAGGCACTGCGGAGCTGAGCCCCGGGGGAGCCGGTCGTGGCCGTGGGGCGTGTCCGACGATTTCCGGTCGGGCTCGCGAATCGTCGGACACGCCCTGGCTAGCCCCGGCCGTCGATCAGCTCCCCGTACGCCTGGACCAGGTCCGGCAGCCGCAGGGTGGCCAGGTCCTCCCGGCCCGGCGGCTCGCGCAGCAGCGACAGCCGCAGGTCCCGGTAAGCGCAGGACTTCTCGTACAGGGTGCGGATGAACCGGCCGTTGCCCAGCTCGTCGATCCAGCCCTCGCGGACCACGTGGGTGCAGATGCTGGCCAGCTCCTCGGCGGCGTCCTCGTCCCAGCCGTCGCCGTCCCGGCCGGCCAGTGCGGCGCCGATCGCGGTCAGCTCGCCGGGGCGGTAGCTGGGGAAGTCGACCCGGGTGGTGAAGCGGGAGTTGAGGCCGGGGTTGGTGGCGAGCAGCCGGTTCATGCCCTCGGGGTAGCCGGCCAGGATCACCACCAGCCGGTCGCGGTTGTCCTCGGCGCGCTTGAGCAGCACCTGGAGCGCCTCGTCGCCGTACGCGTCGCCCTTGGTGTAGCCGGAGTTGGAGAGGCTGTACGCCTCGTCGATGAAGAGCACGCCGTCCAGTGCGGAGTCGATCAGCTCGTTCGCCTTCACGGCGGTCTGGCCGAGGAACTCGCCCACCAGGTCGGCGCGTTGGGCCTCCACCAGGTGGTCGCCGGAGAGCAGGCCGAGGGCGTGGAAGACCCGGCCGAGGATGCGGGCCACGGTGGTCTTCCCGGTGCCCGACGGGCCGGAGAAGACGAAGTGGCGTTTCGGCGGCTGGACGGGCAGGCCCTGCTCGGCCCGCAGTCGCGACATTCTCAACTGAGCTGACAGCGCCCGTACTTGGCGTTTGACCGGCTCCAGGCCGACCATCAGCGAGAGTTCGGTCAGGGCCGCGTCCAACTCCCGTTCGTCGTCACCGGAGCCGCCGGACCGGGGCTCGGGCGCGGCGGCGGTCCGGGGCTGCACCCGGCCGGTGGCGGGCAGCGGCGGCACGGCGGGCGCGGGCGGCGCGCCCGGGCCGGAGCGCGCCCCGGCGGCCTGCGGTGCGCCGTCGGCCTGGCCGCCGTCCAGCAGGGCGCCGCCGGTCAGGGCCCCGTCCGCCGGGGGGCCGGCCGGCGGTCCGGCGTCCGGCAGCCCGGCATCCGGCAGCCCGGCGTCCAGCGAGGGCCCGCCGCCCGACGGGACGGCGCCGGACAGGAGGCCGCTCGACACCCCGTCGCCCGAGACGGTCAGCCCGCTCGGCCCGCCCGCGTCCCCGAACTCCTCGTCGTACCCGGGCAGTCCGGCGAACCCGGCCTCGTCCGGGTACCCGGTGTCGACGCCGGGACCGCCCGGTGCGGCGGTGTCGGCCGCACCCGGGCGCCCGCCCGCCGGCAGTCCGTCCGCGAGTCCGTCCGCGAGTCCGCCCGTGAGCCCGTCCGCGAGCGCGTCGTCGGCCGCGATGGCCGCCAGCCGGGCCGCGGTGTCCATGAACGCCGGGTCCGCCCGGTGCACCGCCCGGTAGAGCGGCAACGCCGCGGCGCTGCGTCCGGCCCCCTCGTACGCCCGGGCCAGCCAGTACCGCAGCTCCTTGCGCTGGGGCTGCTCGGAGCGGCAGCGGGCCAGCGAGGCGGCCAGCGGGGCCTGCGCCTGGGCGCACATGTCCAGGCGCACCCGCGCCATGCCGGCGAACAGCCCGGCCTCGATGCCCAGCAGCGGGTCGTCCAGCAGGCGGTCGGTGTCCCGGATCAGCTGTTCCCAGTCCTTGAGCAGGTAGGAGCGGCAGGCGTACAGGAAGCGGGCGCAGGGGTCCTCGCCGGGCGCGGGGCACTGTTCCAGCGCCCGGTCCAGCTCGGCCAGGTGGCGGCCGTCGAGCCAGTGCGAGGCGTGCGCCAGCGCGAGGTCGCGGGCGTCCTCCAGCACCGGTTGCACCCACCAGCCCAGCCAGTACCAGGAACTGAGGGGCCGTCGGTGGAGCCGCCGCTGTTCGCCGAAGCGTTTCTGGTGGCGGTACATGGCCAGCAGCGCGGCCGAGGTGTCGCTGCGCAGCGCGTGCAGTCCGAGCCAGGCGTCGGCCATGCCCGGGTCCAGCCGGACGGCGGCCCGGAACTCCTCCTCGGCCCGGGTGTACGCACCGGCCGTGTAGGCGTCCATGGCGCGCAGCCAGGCGCGGTCGGCGAACCGGTCCGGCCCGCCCGCCGTGCTGTCGGAACTGTCCACCGTCGTCACTCACGCCCCCCGCGGTGCGGCCCGGGGCTCGGCCGGCGAGTCGCCTGCGCCCAGCCCGGCCGGTGGTCGTCGACCCCCTGCGGCGCATATGCGCCTGCCAGGAATCGTACCGGCGTGGCGCTGATCCGGAAGGGTGCCGCACAGGGTCAAATGCGATCGCGCGAGCGGCCGTTGAGCGGCCGGGCGGGGAAACGGGCCGCCGGGGAGCGACTTTCGGAAGGGGACCGGACGGCGCCCCCGGCTCACGGGGGAACAAGCCGGGGGCGCCGGGTCCGAGGTAACCGGAAGCTTGTGTTCCGGCGACTGAGGAGAACCTAGGTCCTGGCGATGTCGCAGGTCAAGGCGGTGGTTGAAGATTCACCGACGGTGCCCGGGGCGATCCGGCCGGTCACCCCGTCGACCCGCGTCGCGGCGTACGGACGGCTCGGATCGGCGGCGAAATGCGCCGATTCGGCCCGGGCCCAGCCCGCCCAGAACTCGGCCAGATCCGGACCGTCCCGCTCCTCCCCGCGCCGCCGGGCCGCGGCGGCGTCCAGCTCCATCCAGATCACCCGGGCCAGCCACGGCCGCACCGCCCGCCGGCCCGCGCCGACCCCCTCGACCAGCACCACCGGGGCGGCCGGCACCGCGGCCGTGCCGGCGAAGCGGCGCAGCGTCCAGTCGTACACCCGGTACTCGGCGTCCCGTCCGGCCGCCAGCGGCTCCAGCACCTGCTCGGACAGGCGTCCGGTCCACTCGAACGGCTCGCGGTGGGTGGCCAGGTCGTCGAGGTGGACCACCGGGGCCCCGCCGAGCGCCGCCGCCAGCCGCCCGGCGAAGGTGGTCTTGCCGGAGCCCGCGTGCCCGTCCACCGCGACCAGCCGCACCGGACCGCAGGAGGGCGCCAGTGCGCGCAGCTCCGCCGCGAGCGCGGTCAGCCGGTCGTCCGGAGCGGTCCGGAGCGGGGACGGAAAAGGTTCGGATGCAGCCACAACGTCAACCCTACGGTGCCGTAGCCCGCCACTGCGGACAGTTCATCTGTGCAGGTCGTGACGGCAGCGCGGGTTTCGGGCATACTCGCCTTCGCCACGACTGTGAACGGCCGTTCACCGCAACCCGGTGCCGGTCGGTCCGACAAGCCGCACCCCGCCGGGTCAGCCGACACCTCGGTCCGGCGCCCGAACGAGGAGGCGACCACCGCCATGACCCCCTCCCCTGTGAAAGCCGTGGAGCGCCAGCTGCCCACCGAGGAGGCCCGCGAGCTGCTGAGCCTCACCCGGGACCTGGTCCAGCGCGAACTCCAGCCGCGCGCGGCGGACGACGAGGCCGCCGACCGCTTCCCGCGGGACGTCTTCCGCACCCTCGGCGACGCCGGCCTGCTCTCCCTCCCGTACGACGAGAAGCACGGCGGCGGCGAACAGCCCTACGAGGTGTACCTCCAGGTGCTGGAGGAGCTCGCGGCCGGCTGGCTGGCCGTCGGCCTCGGCGTCAGCGTGCACACCCTCTCCTGCCACGCCCTGGCCACCTTCGGCACCGACGAGCAGCGCGACAGGTGGCTGCCCGCCATGCTCTCCGGCGAGCAGCTCGGCGCCTACTGCCTCTCCGAGCCGCAGTCCGGCTCCGACGCGGCCGCGCTGCGCACCCGCGCCGACCTCGACGGCGAGGCGTACGTGGTGAACGGCACCAAGGCCTGGATCACCCACGGCGGCCAGGCCGACTTCTACAGCGCCCTGGTGCGCACCGGCGTGGACGGCCCCAAGGGCATCAGCTGCCTGCTCGTCCCCGGCACCCAGCAGGGCCTGTCCGCGGCCCCGCCGGAGCACAAGATGGGCATGCGCTCCTCGCCGACCGCGCAGCTGCACTTCGACGGCGCGCGGGTCCCGCGCGAGCGGCTGATCGGCGAGGAGGGGCAGGGCTTCCAGATCGCCCTCGCCGCGCTGGACTCCGGCCGCCTCGGCATCGCCGCCTGCGCCGTCGGCGTCGCCCAGGCCGCGCTCGACCTCGCGGTCGACTACGCCCGCACCCGGCGCCAGTTCGGCCGCCCGATCGCCGAGTTCCAGGGCCTGTCCTTCATGCTCGCCGACATGGCCACCCAGATCGAGGCCGGCCGCTCGCTCTACCTGTCCGCCGCCCGGCTGCGGGACGCCGGCCGGCCGTTCTCCAAGGAGGCGGCGATGGCCAAGCTGTTCTGCACCGACACGGCGATGCGGGTGACCACCGACGCCGTCCAGGTGCTCGGCGGCTACGGCTACACCCAGGACTTCCCGGCCGAGCGCTACCTGCGCGAGGCCAAGGTCCTGCAGATCGTCGAGGGCACCAACCAGATCCAGCGCCTGGTGATCGGCCGCCACCTCACGAACGGCTGATCCGCCCAGGGGCCGCCCGGCGTCGAACCGCCCGGCGGCCCCGCCCCTCCACACGGCCTCCGGCCGTCACTCCAGGGTGCGGAGTGACGGCCGGAGGCGTTCCCTGCGGAGGGTCAGCTCGCCTTGGCGGTGCGGCCGGTCAGCGCCGGACGACGGCGACGCTGCTCCGGGATCGCGGACCGCAGCGCCGCGACGGTCGGGACGGCGGGCGCCACCGGGGCGGCCTGGGGGACCGCGGCGAGCCGTACCGGGCGGTCCGCGACGGCGTGCGAGAACGGCTGGGTGCGCCAGTCCAGCCCGCTCGGGAGCTTGAACAGCGCCTCGAAGCCGGCCGGTTCGGCGTCCTGCGGGGCCTCGACCTCGGCCAGGCCGTCCGTCGGCGTGCCCGAACCCGGGCAGATCGCGGGGGCGAAGGGGTTCCAGGCGGTCGGCAGCAATGCGTGCTGAGGCAGCCGCTCCTCGTCCGCCACGAGGGCGATCGGGCGGCGGCACTCGGGGCAGTCGACCCGGAAGATGTCCCAGATCTCCGCCTCGCCGGGGTCGGCGCCAAGCAGGTGGTCGACCGCGAGGTCCTCGCGGTCGACCGTATCGTCGGTCTCGTCGGAGCCCAGCACACGCTGGTCGGTAGCAGGCATGAGGATCCCCCTAGGATCGGGCCCGGCGTGGTCGTCCAGGGCCACAACCAGCACTTCCCTGTGATCCGGACTCATAACCCTGCGGTCCCGTGCACCGTGATGCACCGGGTGTGTCCTTGGCCACATCCGGTGCCACATTCACCCGGCATGTGCCCGCCCGGCACCTGCGAACCCTCCCCGTGCCACCGCGTGCGCCCCCCGTGCTCCCGACCGGGTAGGTTTGCGCACTGTGGAGGATCTCGACCAACGCATCGTCCAGCTGCTCCTCGAAGACGGCCGGATGAGCTACACGGACCTGGGCAAGGCCACCGGCCTGTCCACCTCGGCGGTGCACCAGCGGGTGCGCCGCCTCGAACAGCGCGGGGTGATCCGCGGCTACACCGCGATCATCGACCCGGACGCCGTCGACCTGGCGCTGACCGCGTTCATCTCGGTCAAACCCTTCGACCCGAGCGCCCCGGACGACACCCCCGAGCGGCTGGCCGGCCTGCCCGAGATCGAGGCCTGCCACAGCGTCGCCGGCGACGAGAACTACATACTCAAGGTCCGCGTCGGCGCCCCCGGCGACCTGGAGGACCTGCTCGCCCGCATCCGCAGCGCCGCCGGCGTCTCCACCCGCACCACCGTCGTGCTGTCCACGCCGTACGAGGCGCGCCCCCCGAAGCTCTGAACCGCGGGCCGGTCCGCGCGGCGGAACCGGTGACGTGCAGACTTGGCGGCATGACCGAAAGCACCCCACGGACCGTCCTGCTGCGCGGCGGCGCCGTCTACAGCCCCGCCGACCCCTTCGCCACCGCGATGCTCGTGGAGGGCGGGCACGTCGCCTGGGTCGGCAGCGACGGCGCCGCCGAGGCGTACGCCGCGACCGCCGACGAGATCGTCGAGCTGGACGGCGCCCTGGTCACCCCCGCCTTCGTGGACGCCCACGTGCACGCCACCGCCACCGGCCTGGCGCTCACCGGCCTCGACCTCACCGGCAGCCCCTCGCTGGCCGCCACCCTGGCCGCCGTCACCGCCTTCGTCGAGGCCCGGCCCGAGCCCGGCGGGGTGCTGATCGGCCACGGCTGGGACGAGACCGGCTGGCCCGAGGGCCGCCCGCCCACGCTCGCCGAACTCGACGCCGCCGCCCGCGGCGCCGCGCTCTACCTCTCCCGCACCGACGTGCACTCCGCGCTCGCCACCACCGCGCTGCGCACCCTCACCGAGGGCCTGGCCGAGGCGCCCGGCTACGACCCCGAGGGCCCGCTCACCAAGGACGCCCACCACGCCGTCCGGCAGACCGCGCTGGCCCGCCTCACCCCCGAGCAGCGCCGCCGCGCCCAGCGCGCCACCCTGGCCCGCGCCGCCGAACTCGGCATCGGCGCCCTGCACGAGTGCGCCGGCCCGGAGATCTCCTCGGAGGCCGACCTGGCCGCCCTGCTGGCGCTGGCCGCCGACGGCGAGGGGCCCGAAGTCTTCGGCTACTGGGGCGAGTTGGGCGGCGTCGAGACCGCCCGCAGGCTCGGTGCGGTGGGCGCCGGCGGCGACCTCTTCGTGGACGGCGCGCTCGGCTCGCACACCGCCTGCCTGCACGCCCCGTACGAGGACGCCGAGCACACCGGCACCGCCTACCTGGCCGCCGAGCAGGTCGCCGACCACGTCGCCGCCTGCACCGAGGCCGGGCTCCAGGCCGGGTTCCACGCCATCGGCGACGCGGCGGTCACGGCCGTCCTCGACGGCGTCCGGGCGGCCGGCGCCCGGGTCGGCGCCGACCGGGTCAAGGCGATGCGCCACCGCGTCGAGCACGCCGAGGCGCTGGACGACAAGGCCGTCGCCGCCTTCGCCGAACTCGGCCTGACCGCCTCCGTCCAGCCCGCCTTCGACGCCGCCTGGGGCGGCCCGGAGGGCATGTACGTCCAGCGCCTGGGCGCCGAGCGGGCGGCCGCCCTCAACCCCTTCGCGGCGCTGCTGCGGGCCGGCGTCCCGCTGGCCTTCGGCTCGGACGCCCCGGTCACCCCGCTCGACCCCTGGGGCACCGTCCGCGCGGCGGCCTTCCACCGGACGCTGGACCACCGGATCTCGGTCCGCGCCGCGTTCACCGCCCACACCCGCGGCGGCTGGCGCGCGATCGGCCGCGACCAGGACGGCGTGCTCGTCCCCGGCGCCGTCGCCAGCTACGCGATCTGGGCGGCCGGCGAGCTGGTCGTCCAGGCCCCCGACTCCCGGGTGGCCGGCTGGTCCACCGACCCGCGCTCCGGCACCCCCGGCCTGCCCGACCTCACCCCGGGCCACCCGCTGCCGACCTGCCTGCGCACCGTGGTCCGCGGCCGCACGGTGTACCAGCGGTAGACCCGTGGAACGGCGGGCCGCAGCGGCCCAGGCCGATCGACCAGGACCGAACCGGTGCCCGCCGACCTCACCGTCCCGCGCGAGCCGCTCGCCCCGGAGCTCCGCCCGGAGCCCCGGGGCGAGCGGCACAACGCCTCCGACCACGCCGCCTGGACCAGGGCGCCTCCGGCGGCGGGCATCCGGCGCGCGACGGTCCCCACCGAGGCACCCGCAGCCCGGCCGCACCCGCGCCGTCCGCGACCGGCTCACCGGGCACCGGCCGCCGCGGGAGTCCCGCCGCGCCCCGCGCTGACCGCCTCACCACCCTCACCTCACGGGCCACCGACGTTCCGGGGTACCTTCTTCGCACAGCGTCCGAACAGCAAGCCCCAGGAAGATGGTGCGCCGGTGGCCACTCCCGTCACCCAGGAACGGCCCGAGGCCGTGCCCGAGCCGCAGGAGCCGGCACCACGACCGAACCGCGGAGCCCGCGCGCTCGCCAAGGTCCGCGCCGGGCTTCCCCGTACCGGACTCGCCGTGCTGGCCGGCCTGCTGCTGGCCCTCGCCTTCCCGCCGTACGACCTGTGGCCGCTGTCGCTGCTCGGCGTCGCCGCGCTCTCGCTGCTCACCCGGGGCCGCACCTTCCGCCAGGGCCTGTGGACCGGCTTCGCCTTCGGCCTGCCGTTCTTCCTGATGCTGCTCAGCTGGCTGCGGGTGGTCGGCTGGGACGCCACGATCGGCCTGTCCGTCGTGGAGGCGCTGTTCCTGGCCCTGCTCGGCGGCGCCCTGGCCGTGATCTCCCGGCTGCCCGGCGCACCGCTCTGGGCGGCCTGCCTGTGGGTCACCCAGGAGTGGGCCCGCGACCGGCTGCCGCTCGGCGGCTTCCCGTGGGGCCGGCTCGCCTTCGCCAACACCGCCACCCCGTTCACCCCGCTGGCCGCGCTCGGCGGCGCGCCGCTGGTGACCTTCGCGGTCGCCCTCTGCGGCGCCCTGCTGGCCTGGGCCGCCCTGCGGGTGCGCGGGCCCCGCAAGGCCCCGAAGGCGGCCGCGCTGGCGGCACTCGGTGCGGTGGCCGCGCTGCTGGCCGGCTACCTCGTCCCGGTGCCCACGGCCGCCGCCGACACCGTCAGGGTCGCCATCGTCCAGGGCAACGTGCCCAACCCGGGCATGGACTTCCTGGGCCGCCCGATGATGGTCCTCAACAACCACGCCGCGGCCACCGAGCGGCTCGCCGCCGACATCAGGGCCGGCAAGGTCGAGCGCCCCGACATCGTGATCTGGCCGGAGAACTCCTCCGACCTCGACCCGTTCAGCGATCCGCTGGCCCGCCAGCGGATCGACCAGGCGGTCAAGGCGGTCGGCGTGCCCACCCTGGTCGGCACCCTGGTGGACGGCCCGGACGCGCAGCACGTCCAGAACGAGGGCATCGTCTGGGACCCGGTCACCGGCCCCGGCGCCTCCTACACCAAGCAGCACCCCGTCCCGTTCGGCGAGTACGTCCCCTTCCGCGCCCAGCTGATGAAGGTGATCACCCGGCTCCAGCGGGTCGCCCGGGACTTCTACCCCGGCGACCACAACGGCGTGATGCAGCTCGGCCCGGCCAGGATCGGCGACGTGATCTGCTTCGAGGTCGCGTACGACGAGATCGTCCGCGACACCGTGGACAGCGGCGCCCGGGTCCTGGTCGTCCAGACCAACAACGCGACGTACGCGAAGACCGGGCAGCCCGAGCAGCAGCTGGCGATGAGCCGGTTGCGGGCCGTCGAGCACGGCCGGGCGGTGCTGATCGCCGCCACCAGCGGCATCAGCGCGGTGATCGCCCCGGACGGCAGCGTCCAGCAGCGCACCGAGGAGCTGACCGCGGCCGAGCTGTCCGCCACCGTCCCGCTGCGCGACGGCACCACGGTGGCCGACGAGGTCGGCGCCGCCCCGGAGTGGACGCTGGCCGTCGGCGGCCTGCTGGCCTGCGGCGCGGCGGTGCTGGTCGGACGGCGCCGGAAGGCCCCGGCTGGAACACCGGCCGGGAAGGAATCGTTGGACCAGGTGGTGCCGTAGCCGGCCCGGACCTCCCGTGCGGCGCGCAGAGCACCGCTTGGAGTGGATTCGTACCGTGACCCAGCAAGCTACCCCCACCCGTCCGGCCCCGCGTAGCAGGCTCCGCCGGGTGCTGCCGCTGCTGATCACCGCCTGGCTGGTGCTGGAGATCTGGCTGCTGGTCCAGGTCGGCTCGTGGCTGGGCGGATTCACCGTCGTGCTGCTGCTGATCGCGGGCGCCCTGATCGGCGGCTCGCTGATCAAGCGGGCCGGGCTGAAGGCGCTGTCGGCGGCGATCGAGCAGAGCAAGAACCCGCAGTCCCAGCAGCCGCAGACCGGTACCAGCATGACCGTGCTGGCCGGTCTGCTGCTGATCGTCCCCGGCTTCCTGTCGGACCTGCTGGCCCTGACCCTGCTCTTCCCGCCCACCCGGGCGCTGTGGCGGGTGCTCGGGCGCCGGGCCGCGGAGAAGGCGCTGCGCAGCGCCTCCGTGGTCGGCGCCGACCCGTTCGCGGACGCGATGCGGCTCCAGGAGCAGCTGCGCATCCACCGCCCGGACGGCAAGGTGATCCAGGGCGAGGTCGTGGACCCGGAGGAGGGCCCGCGCGGCCCGCAGGGCCCGGACACCACCTACCGCCCGCCGATCGCGGGCTGACCCCCTTCCCACCGGAGCCCCCGAGGCGTGGCGGACCCCGCCCCTCGGGGGCTCCGCGCGCGGCGTACCCCGGGGGGCCTGCCGGGCGGTGCCGGACAACGCGAAAGGGACCCTGGTGGCCAGGGTCCCTTTTCGCGTCCTCCCGCTCGGGGCGGGAGCGAGGTGTCAGGCGCTCTTGCGGGTGTCCCGCGGGTGCACCGCGAGGTTCATCCCACCGGAGCGGAGCACGGCCAGCCGTTCGGCCAGCACCTCCTCCAGCTCCTCACGCGTACGGCGCTCCATCAGCATGTCCCAATGGGTGCGCGTCGGCTTGGTCTTCTTCTCCTCCGGCTCGTCACCGTCGAGAAGCACCGCCTCCTGGCCGCAGAAGCGGCATTCCCAGGTCGCGGGGATCTCCGCCTCGACCGAGAAAGGAACCTCGAAACGGTGTCCGTTCTGACATGCGTACTCGACGGTCTGGCGGGGAGCCAGATCGATACCACGGTCGGTCTCGTAGCTAGTGGCCCCGAGTCGCGTGCCGCGGAGAGCTCGCTCGCTCATGAATCGTGCCTCCCGGGCTTATGGCCCACAGGACTAGTGGTCGCTGTTCTTCGTCGTTCGGTCAACGCTCGGCTTCCGACGAAGATTCCCGTCCGGGGACATGCGTCGTCTGTAGTGCCGCCCCTGTTTGTACCCACCTGCGCCCGATTTGTCACATCTGGCCGGTGATATCACCCCAGGTGTCACCTATTTCACATCTGGTGATCGTGCGGACTTTCCGTGACGAGCGTACCGGGACGGGATTCGGGGCCGGGCGCCGACCCCTGCCGGGGAGCCTCCGGACCGTCCGGGAAAACCGGCCCGGAGGCTCCCCGGCCCCGCCGTCAGGAGATCGGGCGTGAACGGATCATCGGCTCGCCCTTGGCCAGGTCGACCGGACGGGCCGGCGCGTCCTGGTCGGCCGCGGGCACCACCGGCGGGTGGTCCGGGCGGGGCGGAACGGCGGCCGCCGCCCCGGTGCGGGTGTCCCGGTGCGGCAGCAGGGCGATCACCGCCTCCCGCAGCGGGGCCGGGGCCTCGTCGTCCAGCGGATCGACGGTGGCGGGCACCTGGAGCCGGACCGGGGCGCCGTTGCCGATCCGAGCGTAGCCGCGTCCGATCGGGGCGTGGGCGGCGGGCACGATGTCCAGCGGCGCGCCGAGCGCCTCGCGCCCCTCGTCCGGGCCGGCCGGGCCGAGCACCACGCGGGCCCGGGTGGTGGCCCGGACGGTGGGGGTGATCCGGTCCCGGGCCTCCAGGTCGTCGGCGATCACCACGGTGACCCGGGCGGCCCGGCCGTGCCGCAGCGGGAGCTCCAGCAGGTCCTGCGGGTCGGGGCGGCCCTCGGCCCGGGCGAGTTCGCTCAGCTCGGTCGGGTGGTCCAGCAGCAGCCACAGCGGCCGGGTGACGTCCTCGGGCGGGGCGGTTCCGGCGTGCCGGGCGGCGTTGAGCGCGCCGAGCCGGCGCTCGGTCTCGCCGACAGCCCAGTCCAGGGCGGCCAGCGCGCCGTGCAGGCTGGTCTCCACGGTGTGCACGCCGGGCCGGTTCACCAGGCAGGCGTGCTCGCCGGTGCCCGCGCCGTCGACCACCACCAGGTCGGCGTACGGGAGGGCCTGGAGCGCGACCGAGCGCAGCAGGCTGGAGGTGCCGTGGCCGGTGACGCCGAGCGCCAGCAGGTGCGGCTCGGAGGAGCGCGGGCCGGTGCGCCAGACCACCGGCGGCTGCTGGACGACGGCGCCGCTCCGGGTGACCGGGATGGTCCTCGCGGTGCCGTCCTCGTCGGTGAAGCCCAGCACGATCTCGCCGGGGGCCGCCACGAAGCGCTGGGCGGCGATGTCGGTGGGCAGCGGGGCGAGCGCGGTGATCCGCAGCCGGTTGGACTCCTCGTCCCAGTCGAAGCGGTACTCGCGGGCCCGGCCGGCCTTGCCCTGGATCACCTGCTCGATCCGGGCCCGGGAGGCCGGCTCGGTGTCGGTGAAGTAGGCGGGGTAGGTCATCTCCAGCCGGGAGAGCCGGCCCTCGCCGTCGAAGTCCCACGCGCGGAAGGCGTCCTTGTGGCTGCCCTCGAAGTGGTAGAGCGGGTTGGCGTCCTCGGGGCCGCACAGGTACGGGGTGAGCGCCGCGTAGAGGGCGGCGAGCTTGACGTCGGCGACGTCCGGGGCGGGCGGCGCGGGCGCCGTCCTGGGGGCCCGGCCGGCCCAGGCGGCGCTGGCCATCAGGGCGATCAGGGCGAACAGCAGGCCGTGCGGCAGCAGGTAGACGCCGATCAGCAGGGCGGCGGTCAGGAACAGCGTCGGCCCGCGGCGGTCCTTCGGGGTGGCCTGCCAGCGGGACTTGGCCCAGTCGACGTGGTGGCGCAGGCCGCGGCTGATCACGGAGAGCGGGGCGAACATGTCGGAGGCGTGGTCCCCGGCGGTCCGGGCGATCGCGCGGCCCTTGGTGAGGTGGCGGTGGAGCGGCATTCCTTGACTCCCCGGGCGGTGGGACGGGTGGGGTGGCGCGGGTGGGAACGACGGGGCCCGGGGCGGTGGGATCCGCGCCCGGGCCGGTACGGGGGAGAGCCGGGTGCGGTCAGAACCTGATGCCGCTGAGCAGGCTGGCGAGGCTCGCGCCGCCCGCGGTGATGCTCGGTGCGATCGAGGAGCCCGCGATGTAGAAGCCGAAGAGGGCGCAGACGATGGCGTGGGAGACCTTTAGTCCGTCCCGGCGGAAGAAGAGAAAGCCGATGGTGCCGAACAGGACGATGCCGGAAATCGAGAGGATCACGTTCCGCTCCTCAGGAAGGGGGACAAGCGGGGGTGTTACGTAAAGTGCACTCATCGTGACAAAAAGTAATAGATGATGGAACGGTGCAAATGGGTGGTTCTGCCGTCAATACCGTTCCGACCGCCGGACGGCGGTATGCGAACCGGCCGGGGTGGGGGCCGGGCGCGGAGGGGATTCGATGTGTCGAGGCATTCCCGGGCGGGGGGCGGGAAGTTTCCGGGGGGTCCGGGAAGTTCGCTCCAATGGCTGCGCAACACGCGCGGCCGCGTGTCGTGGCGGGCGCGGGCCGTCATCCGGATTCCGGACGCCCGCTGGTCCGCCGCGGCACCGGCCGCTACCGTGCCCTGGGCGCAGCCCGAGACCGACCGACCACCCGACCGGAAAGGCCGCCCTCCGATGACCGACGCCGCCAGCCAGCAGCCCGCCGACGCCCCCGACGCCGACGTGGTCGCGCTCGCCGGGAAGCTCTTCGACGCCGCCCGCGCCGGGGAGACCGAGACCCTCTCCGCCTACCTGGCCGCCGGCGCCCCGGCCGACCTCACCAACGGCCGCGGCGACAGCCTGGTCATGCTCGCCGCCTACCACGGCCACGCCGCCACCGTGGCGGAGCTGCTGCGGCACGGCGCCGACCCGAACCGCGTCAACGACCACGGGCAGACCCCGCTGGCGGGCGCCGTCTTCAAGGGCGCCACCGACGTGCTCGACGTCCTGCTGGCCGGCGGCGCCGACCCGCGGGCCGGTGCCCCGAGCGCCGTGGACACCGCCCGGATGTTCGGCAAGGAGGACCTGGTCGCCCGGTTCGAGGTCGGCTGAGCCGGGACCGTAGGCTTTTCCGTCATGAGCACCAGCACCGTCCCGGCCGGCGGAACCGTCGAGTTCCGCGTCACCGGCTACGCCCACCCCGACGCCCAGCTCCTGTCGGCGGAGGTGCAGCAGGAGTACGTGCGCCGCTACGGCGGGCCGGACGACACGGTCCTGCGCCCCGAGGACTTCGAGGCGCCGGCCGGCCTGTTCATGATCGCCTACCTGGACGGCCGTCCGGTCGCCTGCGGCGGCTGGCGGGCCAAGCAGGCCGGCCCGAGCGGCCTGCGCGACGGCGACGCCGAGCTGAAGCGGATGTTCGTGATACCCGCGGCCCGCGGCCGGGGCCTGGCCAGGGCGGTGCTGGGCCGCCTGGAGCGGACCGCGATCGAGGCCGGGCGGACCCGCTTCATCCTGGAGACCGGCACCGAGCAGCCCGAGGCCATCGCGCTGTACACGTCCGAGGGCTACGCCGCGATCCGGAAGTTCGGCATCTACAAGGACCACGAGCAGAGCATCTGCCTCGGCAAGGAGTTGACTCCGGCGGTCTGAGCGGCCGCCGCGCGGGGAAGGCTCCCGTCGGCCCGAGAGGGGGACGGATGAGCCACCGAGCACCTGGAGCCAGCGCGCCGGACGCACAGGCCGTACAGGATGCGCCGGTCGCGCCCGGAGCCGACCGGCTCCCCGCCCTGGCCGCGCCCGGTGGGGAGCTGGACCGGCTGGTCCGGGACGGCGCGCACACCGTCGGGGCGGGCGCCGTCTGGGCCGTCGGCGACGCCGGCGGCACGCTCGGCGGCGGCGGCCACGGCGTGCTCGGCCAGGGGCGGTACGCGCGGCTGAGGCCCGGACCGGACACGCTGTACGACCTCGCCAGCCTCACCAAGGTCGTCGCGCTCTGGCCCTGCGCCGGAGTGCTGCGGCAGTCCGGGCGGCTCCCGCTGGACGAGCCGCTCGGCGGCTGGTGGACGCCGGCCGCCGGACATCCCGCCGGAGCGGTGACGGTCCGTCAACTCCTCACCCACACCGCGGGGATGCTCCCGTACACCCGCTTCGAGCGGCTCTACGGGCGCGACCTCGCGGCGATCCGGGCCGGGGTCCTCGCCGCCCCGCTGCACCGCCCGCCGGGCACGGCCGTCGAGTACACCGACCGCGCCGCCGTGCTGCTCACCTACCTGGTCGAGGACCTCGGCGGCGCGCCGCTGGACGAGCTCGCCGCACGCTGGGTCTGGCGGCCGCTCGGCATGACCGACACGCGCTACGGCCCGCTCGACGCCGCGCTCCTCGCCCGCACCGCGCCCACCGAGTACGACGAGGGCGCCGGCGCCCACCTGTGCGGCGTCGTCCACGACCCCTCCGCCCGGCTGCTCGGCGGGGTCTCCGGCAACGCCGGGGCCTTCTCCACCGCCCGCGACCTCGCCCGCTTCCTCACCGCGCTGCTCGCCCCGCCGTCCGGGCCGCCCTGGGGCGAGCCGTGGATCGGGGAATCGCTGCGCGAGCACACCGGCGGCCTCGCCCCCGCCCGCGGACTGTCCTGGCTCCACGCCCCCGGCACCGAACCGGCCGAGGGCACCTTCGTCCACTACGGCTTCACCGGCACCGGCTTCTGGCTCAACCGCGGACTCGGCCGCTGGGCCCTGCTGCTCACCAACAAGGTGCACTACGACCGGGGGATCCAGCAGCTCACCGACCTGCGCAACGCCTTCCGGCGGGCCGTGTTCGGGTAGCCGCCCCCGTCGGCACTCATTCGGGTGGATTAGCCGCGAACCGCCGCTTCCGGGGCCGGAATCGCGGCAGAGTGACCACGGGGACAGGCACCCGGCGGAGGAGGCGCGATGACGGACACCTGGGCACTCTCGGAGGAGGAGTGGCTCGCCGCCATGGTGCGCGCCTACGTCGGGTGCAGCGTGCTGCTCACCGACGAAGCGGGCAAGGTCCTGCTGCTGAAGGCCAGTTACCGCGACCAGTGGCAGTTCCCCGGCGGCGGGATGGACCCGGGGGAGGGGCCCGCCGAGTGCGCGGCCCGCGAACTGCTCGAGGAGACCGGGCTGTTGGCCGGTCCGCTGCGACTGCTCGTGGTGGAGTGGCGCGACGCGATCCCCGACCAGGGCGAACACGCCCACCCCGCCGTGCAGTTCATGTTCGACGGCGGGACGGTCGCACCGGGGGCGGTGGTCCGGGCGCAGGTCGAGGAGATCGCCGACCACGGCTACTTCACCCCGGCCCGGGCGGCCGTCCTGCTGCAGCCCGGTGCGGCGCGCCGGCTCACCGCGGCCCTGGAGGCCCGGCGGACCGGCGCCGCCGCCCTGCTGCACTCGGACGGGTACGTGGGGTGACGCGAGATCAGAGGAGCGTGCTCCAGTAGTACCAGAACCGGTTGAGGACCAGCAGCCCGATCACCGCGGCCCACAGCACCGGCAGCGCCCAGTGGTAGCGCGACGCCTCCCGGACGACCGCCGCCGCCCGCGGGCCCACCGGGATCACGCCGGTGCGCAGGTTGTGCAGCGTCGTGTACCAGAACAGCACCACCACCGTGGCCCACACCACCATGCAGTACGGGCACAGCGCGCCGATGTCGTACAGCGCCTGGTAGATCAGCCAGTGCGCGAACACCACGCCCAGCGCGGTGCCCGCGTTCAGGCCCAGCCAGAACCAGCGCCGGTAGGCGGCACCGGCGAGCAGGCCCGCGCCGATCGCCGCCAGCGCGCCGAAGGCGGCCAGGCCGAGCAGCGGGTTCGGGAAGCCGAAGACCTCCGCCTGCTCGGTGCGCATCACCGAGCCGCAGCTGATCACCGGGTTGATGTTGCAGCTGGGGACGTAGGAGGGGTTCTCCAGGATGCGGAGCTTGTCGAAGGTCAGGACGGCCGAGGCGGCCAGCCCGACCAGCCCGCCGAGGAACAGCAGGAGGGCGTGGGCCCGGCTCGCGCCGACCGGGGCCCGGCCGGCGTCGTCGGGGGCGGAGCGGGACAGGTGCATCGTTGCGGCGGACATGGCAGCACACTCCGGTGGCTGGCTGGGAGGAGCCGGCCCGGCCGGGAGTTCGGCCGGGCCGGGTGGTGCCGTGCGGTGCGGGGGAGCGGGCGCGGAGCGCGGGGCGCCTACTGGAGGCCGGCGGCCTGCTTCACCTGCGCGGTGAACTGCTCGGCCGGGACGACGGCGTTGCCGGCGAACAGCGGGATCTGCTTGCCGTCCACCTTGACGGTCGGAGTGCCGGTCACCCCGCTGTCGTTGAAGGCGTCGGAGACCTTGGCCGCCCACGGGGCGTAGGTCTTGTCGGTCACCGCCTTCACGAAGGCGTCCGTCTTCAGGCCGGGCACCTGGCCGGCCAGGTCCAGGATGTGGTTGACGTCGCCGAAAGCGTCCTCGCGCTCGTCCGGCTGGTTGGCGTACAGCACGTCGTGGAACGCCTTGAACTTGTCCACGCCCTCGTTCAGGGCGGCGCCGGCGGCGGCCAGCGCGGTGCGCGAGCCCTTGCCGCCGAGGTTCTTGTCCAGGAACGCCGCCAGGTGGAACTCCACCTTGATCCGGCCGTCCTCGGTGAGCTTCCTGACGGTCTCGCCGTTGGCCGCCTCGAAGTGCTTGCACACCGGGCAGCGGAAGTCCTCGTAGATCGCCATGGTGTGCGGGGCGTCGGCCTTGCCGTAGGTGATCACCGTGCCGTCCGGGCCGGAGGCGTTGGCGGGCACCACCAGCGTCGCCGCACCGGCGGCGGAGGACTTGTCGTTCTTGTCGGAGGCCGAGTTGATCGCGACGGCGACGCCGCCCGCGAGGGCCAGCACGGCGACCGCGGAAACCGTCACGACGATCCGCTGACGGCGCTTGGCGGCCTGCTGCTCCCGGCGCTTCGCCTCCTGCATCCGCTCACGGGCGGTGATGCGCTTGGCCTGCTGCTTGCTGGGGGCCTGAGCCATGGGGAAGTCAACTCCTGTACGCGGCGCGCGGGTGCGCGCGGGAAGCCGCAGGGGGTGCGGCGGGGTCGGTGAACGCGGGAGTCGTGCGCACTGCCTGCGGGCGTACCGGGGCCGTCCGGCCGGGTACGTACGAGGTGATCGGAGAGGGTCGGCGATCAGCAGGCAGGCGCGAGGGCGGGCGGGCCGCGGCGGGGCGCCGGGCTCAGCACCACGTCCTCGCGGCGCGGCCGGGCGCGGTCCGACACCGGCAGCGGCACCCGCAGCACCGGACGGACCGGAGTCGGGAGCAGCAGGACGACCAGGGCGTGCAGCGGGCCGGCCAGCGACTCGCGCAGTGCGCACAGCGCCCGGGCCAGGCCGGACAGGGCGGCATCGCCCATCCGCAGCCAGGCCGAGGCGGCCAGGGCGATCACCAGGTGCACCAGCAGGAGCAGCAGCTGGGTCGCGGCGGGGGCCAACTGCCCGGCGTGGCCCAGCAGCGAGCCGTCCACCGAACCGCCGCCACAGACCAGCAGGTTCACCCCGCGGGCGGGCACCTGACCCGTCAGCACCGGCGAACAGCCGGCCTGGCCCAGGTTGAACGTCGTGTTGAGCAGCAGCTCCACCGGCACCATCACGCCGGAGATGTGCAGCAGCCGCCGCTCCCCGCCGGCCAGGACGGCCGCGACCAGGAAGACGACGGCACCGGCCGAGGCCACCAGCGACAGCGGCAGCGGGCGGCCCGTGATGACGACCTGGCCCAGGGCGGCCATCGGCACGGCGAGCGCGGTGAACACCGCGGCCCGCAGGGCCCTGGTCGCATGGGAGGAGGTCGTCACGCTCCGGAGTATGTCATGGCGCTCGCCTCCGGGACGAGGGCCCGTAGGTCCCTGGTGCGGCTGACGCGCGCTCAGTAGCCTGCGAGGTTCCTCTCCGGACCGCCCCGCCGGGTCGCCCGCAGGGGTGCCGCGGGTCGACAGCGGCCGAACCCGGATTAGCCTGGAAGGCGTTCCCGCTGACCCGACGAGGGGGCGAGCGTCCATGGCGAAACCCGAGACCACGGTGGGGCAGGTGCTGCTCGCCAGGATCGAGGCGCAGGCGGCGGAACTGGCCGGCCTGGACGACGCCGTCCGGGCGGACGAGCCGGACGCCGTGCACCGGATGCGGGTCGCCTGCCGACGGCTGCGCAGCGCCCTGCGGACCTTCCGGCGGCTGTTCACCCCCGGCGCCACCGACCAGCTGGTCGCCGAGCTGCGCTGGCTGGCCGCCGCCCTCGGTGGGGCCCGGGACCGCGAGGTGCTGGCCGAACGGCTGGCCGCCGAAGCCCGCGAGCTGCCCGCCGAGTGCGGGCCGCAGCGGGTCGCCGGCGCGCTGGAGCGGTGGGGCGCGGCCGAGTACCGGCAGATCTGGCCCGAGGTGGTCGCCGCCCTCGACAGTCCCCGCCGCCGGGCGCTCGGCGACGCCCTCGCCGTCCTCCTCGCCGACCCGCCGCTGCGCCCCCGCGCCGGCCGCAGCGCCGTCCCGGAGCTCTCCCGGATCGCCGCCCGCGAGCAGCACCGCACCGCCGAGCGCGTCCGCACGGCCCTCGCCGCCGCCCCCGGGGAGCGGAACGTCGCCCTGCACGAGGCCCGCAAGGCGGCCAAGCGCGCCCGCTACGCCGGGGAGACCGCCGCCCCGGCGGTCGGCGGACGGGCCGAGCGCTACGCCCGGCGGATGAAGGCCGTCCAGGACGTGCTGGGCGAGCACCAGGACGCCGTGGTCGCCGCGAGCACCCTGGCCGAGCACGCGGCGGGCGGCGGCGAGCCGTTCGGCTACGGCGTCCTGTACGGGCGGCAGCTGGCCACCGAGGAGGCCGCCCGGCGACGGCTGCCGGAGGTCTGGCGGCGGGCGGGGAAGAAGAAGCTCGCCCGCTTCGGGTAGCGGTCGCGGCGCGCGGCTAGTGCGGGTGGAGCCCCGCCGAGCGGGCCGCCTCGCGCAGCAGGTCCCGGAGCATCGCGGTGGTCAGCCGGCCGGTGTTCGTGTTGCGCGGGCTCACGTGGTAGCAGCCGTACATCCGCAGGTCCGGTCCGCCGTCGCGGGCCGGGAAGACGGCCCGGGCGGCGTGGCCGAAGGCGGGGCGGGGGCGGGGGACCTGCCAGCCGGCGTCCGCGATCACCGGCAGCATCGCCTGCCAGGCGAAGCCGCCGAGGGCGACGACGGTGCGCACGGTGGGGCGCATCAGCTCCAGCTCCCGGGTGATCCAGGGCCGGCAGGTGTCGCGTTCGGCCGTGCTGGGCTTGTTGTCCGGCGGGGCGCAGCGGACCGGGTCGGTGATCCGGACGCCGAACAGCTCCAGGCCGTCGCCGTGGCGCACGGACTCGGCGCGGTTGGCGAGCCCGAGCTCGTACAGGGCGGCGTAGAGCAGGTCGCCGGAGGGGTCGCCGGTGAAGATCCGGCCGGTGCGGTTGGCGCCGTGGGCGGCCGGGGCGAGGCCGACCAGGACGAGCGGGGCGTCCGGCGGCCCGAAGCCGGGGATCGGGCGGGCCCAGTAGTCCCAGTCCTGGTAGGCGCGGCGCTTGGTCCGGGCGGTCTCCTCGCGCCACTCCACCAGGCGCGGGCAGGCCCGGCAGCCGGTGACGATGCGGTCCAGCACGGGGAGCGCGCCGGCCCGGACGGCGGCCTCGGCGGGATGGCGGGGGTCCTCGGGGTCACCGGCGGGGTCGTCGGCAGGGTCGTCGGCAGGGTCGTCGGCGGGGGAGGAGGACGCGGCCACGGTCGGCATGGCCAAGATCCTAGGGGCTCCGGCACGTTCGCTCCGGATGGACAGGGGCGCTGGAACGTTCGTTCCGGCGCGGACCGGGCAGGCGTAGCGTGGAATCAGTTGCTCCGGCGGTCCCCGGCCGGTCAGGGTCGGCGGAGGCCGGACGCGCCGGTGTGCGCGCAGGCCGCGAGGAGGCCGCCATGATCGTCGATGCGGTGCTGGGGGCCCTCGGCGCACTCGCCGGGCTGGGGGCGATCTGGGCGAGCCTGAGCATCAGGGTCGTCCAGCAGTTCCAGAAGGGCGTGGTCTTCCGCTTCGGGAAGGTGCGCGACGAGGTGCGCGATCCCGGGCTGGTGGCCCTGCTGCCGATCGCGGACCGGCTGCGCAAGGTGAACGTGCAGATCGTGACGATGCCGATCCCGGCGCAGGAGGGCATCACCCGGGACAACGTGACCGTGCGGGTGGACGCGGTGGTCTACTTCCGGGTGGAGGACCCGGTGAAGGCCACCGTCAACGTGCAGGACTACAACTTCGCGATCTCCCAGGTCGCGCAGACCTCGCTGCGCTCGATCATCGGCAAGAGCGAGCTGGACGACCTGCTGGCCAACCGGGAACCGATCAACCAGGGGCTGGAGTTGATGATCGACAGCCCGGCGCTGGGCTGGGGCATCGAGATCGACCGGGTGGAGATCAAGGACGTCGCGCTGCCGGAGTCGATGAAGCGCTCGATCGCCCGGCAGGCCGAGGCCGAGCGGGAGCGGCGGGCCCGGATCATCACGGCGGACGGCGAGTACCAGGCCTCGGAGCGGTTGTCGGAGGCCGCGGCGGTGATGAGCGCGACCCCGACCGCGCTCCAACTGCGCCTGCTGCAGACCGTGGTGGAGGTCGCCGCGGAGAAGAACTCGACGCTGGTGCTGCCCTTCCCGGTGGAGCTGCTGCGCTTCCTGGACAGTGCGACGGAGGTCCAGCAGCGGAACCTGCTGACGGCCGCCGCGGTCGCGGCCGGGGCGAAGGTCGCGGAGGAGGCGGTGGAGAGCGGCGAGGTCTCCGAGGAGGAACTCGAACCGGAGCTGCCCCGGCACGAACTCCAGCCCCTGGACGATCTGTTGGATAAGTCGCCGGTGGGCCGTCCGGACTCGCCGGACGGACGGGGCGAGCAGGGCGACCGGGCCGAGCGGGGCGCCCGTACGGGCCCGGACGGGGACGGCTGAGCGCCCCGGCCCCGGTGGCGTCGGCCATCGGCCCGGACCACGATGGACGAGGGGAAGGGAAGCCAGGTCAGGAGGCGGACCATGACCAGAGCCAGCGACATCATGCACCCGGGCGCGGAGTGCATCCGCGAGCACGAGACGCTCGCGGCCGCCGCCCGGATCATGCGGGATCGCCATGTGGGCGCCCTGCCCATCTGCGGGCCGGGCGACAGACTGCTGGGGATCGTGACCGACCGCGACATCGTGCTGCGCTGCGTCGCCGAGGGCCGTGACCCGGCGTCGGTGACGGCGGGCGAGCTGGCGCAGGGGCGGCCGATGACGGTGGAGGCGGACGAGGACTGCGAACAGGTGCTGAGGGTGATGGAGCAGTACCAGGTGCGCCGGCTGCCGGTGATCAACCACCCCGAGCACAAGCTGGTCGGCATGATCAGCGAGGCGGACATCGCGCGCGGCATGCCGCAGGCGCGGGTCGCCGAGTTCGTCTCGGCGGTCTGCGCGGAGGAGGCGCCCGCGGGGGCCGCCCAGGGCTGACACCGCCGTGCGCACGCGGACCGCGGCCCCGGCCCGATGACGGGCGGGGCCGCGGCCCCGGCCGGGCCCGGTCAGGCGGCCGGGGCGGTGGGGCCGTGCGCCTCCGTCGAGAGCTCCGCCCACTCCTCCCAGGTGGCGAGCCGGTCGGCGTAGACCTGCCGCAGCATCGGGTGGCCCTGGGCGCCGAGGAACACCCGCAGCGGCGGCCGCTCGGCGTCGACGATCCGCAGCAGCGCCCGTCCGGCGGCGGCCGGGTCGCCGACGTCGAGCGCCTCGGCCTGGGCGGCGAAGGCCTCGCGCAGCCCGTCGTACCGCGGGTCGGCCGCGGCGTGCACGGCGGAGGCGATCGCGTCGGTGGCGTAGCTGCCGGGCTCCACCACGGTGACCTGCACGCCGAACCCGGCGACCTCCTGGGCGAGCGCCTCGCTCAGGCCCTCCAGCGCCCACTTGGAGGCGCAGTACCCGCCGCCTAGCGGGAACGCGGCGACGCCGGCGACCGAGGAGATCTGGACGATGTGCCCGGATCCCTGGGCGCGCAGCAGCGGCAGCGCGGCCTGGATGACCCGCAGCGGGCCGAACAGGTTGGTGTCCAGCTGGTCGCGCAGCTGCCGCTCGGAGAGTTCCTCGACGGCCCCGGACAGGCCGTAGCCGGCGTTGTTGACGACGACGTCGAGCCGGCCGAAGTGCTGGTGGGCCCGTAGGACGGCGCGGTGCACGGCCGCCCGGTCGGCGACGTCCAGCGGGAGCGGGAGCACCGCGTCCCCGTGGGCGGCGACCAGTGCGGCGAGCTGCCCGGTGTCCCGGGCGGTCGCGGCCACCCGGTCGCCGCGGGACAGGGCCGCCTCGACGAAGGCGCGGCCGAGACCGCGGGACGAACCGGTGACGAACCAGACCTTGCTCATGCGTTCCGCTCCACTCTGTCCGATGACCTGGTGGCATGTAGACACCGTGGGGCGTGCGGATGTGACATCCGGGCGCGGAATCCGGGGGCCTGGCGGGTCAGCCCAGGGCGTAGACGGCGGTGGCGTGGGCGGCGGGCTCCCCCACACCCCTGGTGCCCGCGGTGCCGTCGGCGCCTTCGGTGTCCTCGGTGTCCTCGGGGACGAGTGTGATGTCGAGGAAGGCGATCCGGCGGCCGAGCTTGGTGATCCGGGCGTGCACCAGGACGTCCCGGGCGAGGACCGCGCGCTGGAAGGTGGTGGACTGCTGGACGGTGGTCATCGGGCCGAACCCGCCGCGGGCCGCCGAGAGGGCGATCACGCAGGCCGTGTCGGCGGCGGCCATCAGCGCCTGGCCGGACAGCGCTCCGCCCTCGCGGGCGAGCCGGTCGGACCAGGGCAGCCGCAGGACGGCGTGGTGCTCGTCGGCCTCGACGGTCGACAGGCCCAGGTCCTGCACCCAGGGCGCGAAGTGGTCGGCCAGGATCCGGTCCGCCTCGGCGGTGGTGAGGGTCATCGCGCCATTGTGCCGGGGGTGTCGGCGCGGTGTCAGGAGGCCGGAGCGGCCAGGGTGTCGAGGTGCCGGCGCAGCACCGCGCGCAGCTCGTCCGGTCCGACCAGGCCGGGGTGCTGGACGGCCTGGAGGGTGAGGCCGTCCAGCAGGGCGGAGAGCCGGCGGGTCTCGACGTCGAGGTCGAGGCCGGGGGCCAGGGCACCGGCCCGCTCGGACTCGGTGAGGACGCGTCGGACCAGGTCGTCGAGTCCGGCCTGCATCTCGGCGGCGCGGGGCCGCAGGTCGGGCCGGGTCCGGGCAGCGGTGACGAAGGAGAGCCAGAGCGCGGACTCCTCCCGGCGCTCGGCGTCCAGCGGGAGGGTCTCGGCGAGCAGCCGGACGGTCCGTTCGCGCCGGTCGGTGCCGGCGGCGGCCGGGTCGAGCAGGACGGCGGCGTGGACCCGGACGCGGGCCTCGATCCGGTGGGCCAGCTCGCCCATCGCGAAGATCATCAGCTCCGAGCCGCCGGCGAAGTAGTGCCGGACCGAGCCGACGGCCAGTCCGGCCTCCTCGGCGACGTTGCGCAGGGAGGCGTGCTCCAGCCCTTCCCGGGCCGCGACGCGCAGGACGGCGTCGGCGACGGCCTGGCGGCGCTCGGCGGGATCGACGATCTTCGGCATGTTGCCGTTATAGCACGGGCGAGCTAAATTGCTGATTTAGCACGGTTGAGCTACAAAAATTGGGGGAGCGGGAATGAACGGCTGGGTGCAGGCGGGGCTGATCGCCGCGGTGGTCGTGGCGGTGGTGATCCGGCGGCTGAGGGGTGAGCCGCTCAACGCCCGGGACCTCTTCGCGCCGCCGGTGATCCTCACCGGCCTCGGTGTCTGGGCGCTCGCCCGGCGGCACGGCCTCGGCGCGGCCGACTACGGCTGGATCGCGGCGGGTGCCGCGCTCGGCGTCGCCCTGGGGGCGGCACGCGGCGCCACCATCCGGGTCTACGAGCGGGAGGGCGTGCTGTGGCAGCGCTACACCGGGCGGACCTTCCTGGTCGCGGCGCTCTCGCTCGCCGTGATGGCCGGCTTCGCCGCGCTCGCCGGGCACTTCGGCCTGGCAGCGGACGCCCGCCCGGCCCAGCTGTCGATCGGTCTGGGCTTCCTGGGCGAGGCCCTGGTGGTGGGCGGTCGCGGGCTCGCGTCGGGCACTCCGTTCGCGCCCGAGCGGCGGGCTTCGAGCCCCTTGGATCGACTCCATCGGTAACTTAGGTTGTCACTAGCGGTCTTGGTAACTAGAGTTGTCGCCATGACGATCGTGGAGATCACCCATGAGGAACGGGCCGAGCTGGCCAAGGCCCTTCTCGATGCCCTCGGCCCGCTCGCCGCCGCCGTGCGCGCCCGCGCGACCGGTCTGCCCGCGGAGCGGATGTGGAACGCCGAGCCCGTCGAGGTCGCCCTCTCCGTGCTGTCCGCCTGGAAGCTGGTGGACGCCGAGGTCAAGCGGCTCACCGAGGGCGCGGCCGCCACCGCGGGCTCCTACGGCGCCAGCTACGAACAGCTCGGTGCCGCGTGGGGCATCACCCGGCAGGGCGCCCGGAAGAAGTGGCCGGAGGCCGTCAGCCGTCCGGCGGCGGGGTCCGGATCGCTTCGACTGTTCGGCGGAACGGTCGAGTTGACCGAGGACGCGGCCGCCGGCGGCTGGCGCTGGACGGCCACCGGCGCCGACGGCACGACCGGCGGGTCGGCCACCGGCCACCGGTCCCGGGAGGAGGCCGCGGCGCACGCCGGGGCCTTCCTCGCGGCGCACACCCGGGCCACGCCCTAGTCACTCCTCGTCGCGCAGCTCCCGGGCGATCAGCTCCGCCAGGTGCAGGGCCCGCCGCCCGTCGGCGAGTTGGGCGATCTGGGTGCGGCAGCTGAAACCGTCCGCGAGCAGCACCGTCTGCGGCCCGGCGGCCCGGACCTCGGGCAGCAGCACCCGCTCCGCGATGGCCTCGGACACCTCGAAGTGGCCCCGCGCGAAGCCGAAGTCGCCCGCCAGGCCGCAGCAGCCGGCGTCCAGGACCCGGTTGTTCAGGCCGAGTCGGGCCTCCACCCGGCGGTCGGCGGCACTGCCGAGCACCGCGTGCTGGTGGCAGTGGGTCTGGGTGAGGGCGTCCAGCCGGATCCGGGGGAGCGGGGCGTCCGGGGTGTACTCGTCGAGGAACTCGGCGAAGGTGCGGGTGCGGTCGGCGAGCGGGCGGCCCTGCGCGCCGAGCAGCCGGGGCAGGTCCTCGCGCAGGGTCGCGGTGCAGCTGGGGTCCAGGCCGACCACGGGGGTGTCGGCCGGGACCCCGTCCGCCGCCGGACCGGCCGCCGTCAGCGCCCGCAGGCTGCGCCGCAACACCCGGCGGGCGGTGCCGAGTTGGCCGGTGGAGTACCAGGTGAGGCCGCAGCAGACCGGGCCCGAGGGCAGCCGGACGTCGAAGCCCAGGTGCTCCAGCACCTCGACGGCCGAGCGCAGCACGTTCGGCTGGAGGTGGTCGGAGAAGGTGTCCGGCCACAGCAGCACCGGCCGGGCGCCCGCCGGGGCCGGGTGGGCGGCGCGGTGCCGCCGGTACCAGGCGGTGAAGGTCTCGGGCGGGAAGACGGGCAGCACCCGGCGCGGATCGATCCCGGCGAGCCGCTTGAGCAGGCCGCCGGCCCGGGAGCGGGCGAGCGTGTTGGCCGCCCCGGGGGCGAGCGCGACGGCCCGCAGCCAGAGCGGCAGCCAGCCCATCGAGTAGTGCGCGAGCGGGCGCGGCCGGTGCCGGTAGTGCTGGTGCAGGAACTCGGACTTGTAGGTCGCCATGTCGACGTGGACCGGGCAGTCGCTCGCGCAGCCCTTGCAGCTCAGGCAGAGGTCCAGCGCCTCCCGGACCTCCTCCGAGCGCCAGCCGTCCGCGACGGCGTCCCCGCGCAGCATCTCGGCGAGCAGCCGGGCCCGCCCCCGGGTGGAGTGCCGCTCCTCGCCGGTGGCCAGGTAGCTCGGGCACATCACCCCGCTGCCCGGGGCCACGCACTTGGCGACGCCCACGCAGCGGTGCACCGCCGTGACCAGGCTGCCGCCGTCCTGCTCGTGCGGGAGGGCCAGCGGCAGCGCGCGGCGCGGGGCGGTGACGAAGCGCAGGTCGGCGTCGAGCGGGCGGGGATCGACCAGGGCGCCCGGGTTGAGCAGGTTCTCCGGATCCCAGATCCGCTTGAACTCGCCGAACAGGCCGATGACTTCGGGCGGGTACATGCGCGGCAACAGCTCGGCCCGGGCCTGTCCGTCGCCGTGCTCGCCGGAGAGCGAACCGCCGTACGAGACCGCCAGATCGGCCGCCTGCTCCAGGAACTCCCGGAAGACCAGCACCCCTTGGGGCTCGTCCAGCGGGAAGTCGATCCGCAGGTGCACGCAGCCGTCGCCGAAGTGCCCGTACGGGACGCCGTGCAGGCTGTGCCGGCGCAGCAGGGGGCGCAGGTCCCGCAGGTAGTCGCCGAGCCGCTCGGGCGGGACGGCGGAGTCCTCCCAGCCGGGCCAGGCCTCGCCGCCCCCGGGCAGCCGGGTGACGATTCCCGCGCCGGCCTCCCGGACGGCCCACAACTGGCGCTGCTCGACCGGGTCGGTGACCAGGGCGACGGTGGCCGAGCGCTCGCGGCGCACCGCGTCGCCCAGCCGGCGGGCGGCCTGGTAGGCGGCCAGCGGGGTGTCGCCGCCGGTCTCCAGGAACAGCCAGCACTCGCCGGCGGGCAGCCGGTCGAGGGCGGGCGGGCGCGGACCGGCGGCGAGCAGCGCGGCGATCAGGTCGGCCGCCATGCCCTCGGCGGTCAGCGGGCCGTACGGCAGCAGCGCCGGGACGGCGTCGGCGGCGGCGCCCTCGTCGGGGTAGCCGGCCACCACCAGGGCCCGCGCGGGCGGGTCCTCGACCAGGCGGACGGTGGCGCCGAGCAGCAGGGCGCAGGTGCCCTCGGTGCCGGTGAGCGCCCGGGCCAGGTCGTGGCCGTGCTCGGGCAGCAGCGCGTCCAGCGGGTAGCCGGAGGTGCGGCGGGGCAGCTGGGGCATGCCCTGCCGGATGAGGGCGAGGTTGCGGTCGGTGAACTCCTGCAGGTCGGTGTGGAGCCGGCCGGTCCGTCCAGGGCGCGCGGCGAGCGCGGCACGCTCCGCGGGGGTGAGCCGCCCGCCGACGGTCAGCTCGGTGCCGTCCGCGAGCAGCAGCTCCAGCCGCTCGACGTTGTCGGCGGTGCGGCCCCAGGCGAGCGAGTGCGAGCCGCAGGAGTCGTTGCCGATCATGCCGCCGAGGGTGCAGCGGCTGTGCGTGGACGGGTCGGGGCCGAAGCGCAGCCCGTACGGCCGGGCGGCGCGCTGGAGGTCGTCCAGCACGGTGCCGGGCTGGACGCGTGCGGTGCGGGCCTGCGGGTCGAGCTCCAGCACCGAGCCGAGGTGGCGGCGGAAGTCCAGCACCACCGCCCCCGGGCCGATCGCCTGCCCGCCGATGCTGGTCCCGGCCCCGCGCGCCACCACCGGCACCCGGTACTCGCGGCAGAGCGCCATCGCGGTGCGCACGTCGTCGAGGTCGGCGGGCTTGACCACGCCCAGCGGCAACTGCCGGTAGTTGGAGGCGTCCTGGCTGTAGACGGTGCGTTCGGCGGCGCCGAAGCGGACCTCGCCGCGCAGCACGGCGGCCAGCTCACGGGCCAACTCGGCCCCGGGGACGGCGGACGGACGGCTCACCAGGGACCTCCCAGGAGTACGGCTCCGCCGATGATCGCAGCCGCACCGCCGCACCGGTACCGGGCACGACGGGAGGACCGGGGCGCGGGAGTGCCGTGTAGCCCGAACGGGCCACAGCCCGCCCGCCGGGGCCCGGCTACTTCCGCCCGGTGAGCGTGCCGCGGGCGATGTGGGAGAGCTTGGCCACCTCGAAGGCCGGGTAGGCGCCGCCGGCCAGCAGCGAGAACTTGATTCCCTCGCGGCCGCCCGGACGGCGGTGCCCGGGCGGCTGGAAGCGGCGGTGGTGCTCGGCGGCGCGGTGGAAGAACTGCGGGCGCTCGGCGCGGGTGACGCAGCCGGCCAGGTCGAAGACGAACAGGTAGTGCCGGATCATCCGGACGAACAGCGCCTCGCGCACCGCGTACAGGTGCGGCTGCTCCTCCAGCAGCGCGAAGCTGCGCTCGTACTGCTCGAACAGGTCGAAGACGCTGCTGCCCGGGCCGCCCGCGGGGTGGACGGTCTCCCGGCGGCGCAGCTGGACGCACTCGCGGGCCAGCACGGCGGCCTTGCGGGCGCCGAGCAGCGCGGCGTGCGCGACGGAGACCTCCTCGTAGCGGCCGGGCGGGAAGGCCAGGCCCAGCTCGGCCCAGTGGCCGCGGCGGATGAGCCGGTCCCAGATCAGCGGCGGCGCGCCGAACAGGGCGGGCCGGTCGAAGGGCGCGAACGGTTCGGGGCCGGCCTCGGCGAGCAGGGCCTCGGCTCCGCCCGGCCAGTCCCGGTCCTGGTGTCGGCGGGAGTGGCCGAACAGCAGCACGTCCACCGGCCCGGTCTGCTGGAGCCGGTCGGCGAGCGTCCGCAGCGCGTCCCGGGGCAGCAGGTGGTCGGCGTCCAGGAACAGCAGGTACTCGCCGCTCGCCCGCGCCGCGCCCGCGTTGCGGCTCGCCCCGACCCCGACCGCCGCGGCCAGGTGCAGCACCGACACCCGCGGGTGCCGGGCCGCGTACGCGTCGGCGAGCCCCCCGGCCGTCTCGGGGGACCGGTCGGCGACGACGATCACCTCGACGTCGGCCAGGGACTGCGCGAGCAGCGAGTCCAGGCAGTCGGCGAGCTGTTCGTGCCGGTCGTAGGCGGGGAGCACGACGCTGATCAGGGGTGAGGGCATGACGCCGGAGCGTAAGAGGGCCTGCGGACCGTCGCAAAGGCCTGACGGTCCGTAATTCCGCGCAATCGGTGGCAAACCGTACGAGTGCGCGCCATATCTTCACGTCGCCTTCCGGACGTGCACACGCCCGTCCCGACCTGCGGCGATGCGCGCCGGGGCCCGCGACGCGGGGTGCGTCGCGGGCCCCGGGGCGGTGGAACGGGTCCGGCTCAGTACCAGTGGTGGGTCTGCCAGAACGACCAGGCGGCGCAGGGGCTGCCGTAGCGGGTGTTCATGTAGTTCAGGCCCCACTTGATCTGGGTGGCCGGGTTGGTGCGCCAGTCGGCGCCCGCCGAGGCCATCTTGGAACCGGGCAGGGCCTGGACGAGGCCGTAGGCGCCGGAGGAGGCGTTGACCGCGAGCGGGTTCCAACTGCTCTCGCGGAACACGATGTTGCTGAAGCACTGGAGCTGGCCGGCCGGGACGATCTGCGCGGCGATCTGCTGCGGGGTGCCGGTGTAGGCGGCCGGGGCGCTGTTGAGGTCCTGGCGCTCCTGGGAGCGGGAGGCGGCGGCCGCGGCGTCCGCCTTGGCCTTGGCGTCCGCCTGGGCCTGCGCCTCGGCCTGGGCCTGGGCGGCGGCGTCCGCGGCGGCCTTGGCCTGGGCCTCCTGGGCCTCCTGGGCGGCCTGTTCGGCGGCGGCAGCGGCAGCGGTGTCGGCCTGGCCCTGGTCGGCGACCGGCTCGCCGTCCACCGAGACGGCGGCCACGGGGGCGGCCGCGGTGGTGTTCCCGGCCTGCGGGATGGCGAGGGCGGCAGTGGCGGCGCTCGCGACCACGAGGGTGGTGACGCCGGTGATCAGGGAGTTGCGGCGGGCATGGCTGAGCTGCATGGGGCGGGCGATCCTTCTCCGTCGGGGGCCGTGCCGGTGGCACCGGGGGCGGGGCATCGCACGGGCTCCGGGTGGGAGGGGCTCGTGCGGCCGCCCTGGACGGCCGTGGCGCCCCGGCGGAAGCGGCGGGGCGGGCGGGCTGCGTGGCGGCGGTGGTCGGCTGCGCTGCCTGGCGACGGGCCATTCTTGGCAGGGCCGAGGACGGGTGGCAAAGGCGTTCGCTACTACGCGGGATCGTGGCCGTGGGGCGGCCGCGGCGGGCCCCGGCGATGGGTTTGGTGGGATTTGTCCGTATTGCGCACCCGAGGTCGAGGCCGGGGCGAGGCGACGGATCGCAAGGGCGGAAGGCGCGGTGGCCTGTGTTCTTCAGGTGAAGCACGGCCGCGGGCAGTGCGGCCGGGGCGCCTCGGCGGGCCCGGGGAAGGCGCTCCGCGGCGCCCGTCCACTATCGGGGATCGTGGATGGCGATCCCCCTGTGGGCGGGCTCACACGTCGACGGGTGTGATGTCGGCGCAGCGTGACCGGGCGGTGACGGCCTCACGGAGTCGCGTACGGATTCCCCGGGACGGGCCGCGCGGTGGCGGTGGGCGCCGTGGTGGGCCCGGCGGTGGGCGCGGCGGTCGGCCAGGCGGCGGGGGCCTCGGGGGCCGGGACCTCCTCCTTCTCGTCCTCCTGGGCGGGCGGGACGAGGTCGCGGGCCAGCAGGGTGGCGCCGGCGACGGCCCCCGGCATGGCGAGCACGGTGACCAGCGGCACCAGGAAGGCCAGCACCAGCGGTGTGCCGAAGCCCAGCGCCAGCCCGAGCCGGGCGCGCAGCAGCCGGATCCGCTCCGGCTGCGGCACCTGGCGGCGCTGCAGGGCGACGGCCGTCAGTTCGACGGTCAGGAAGAAGCCGGACACCAGGAAGCCGAGCGCCGGGACGACCGTCTGCCCGATCACCGGGATGAATCCGCAGGCGAACAGCACCACGCCGAAGGCGGCCACCCGCACCAGCACGTACACGCTGTCGCGCACCGCGATCAGCAGCTCCAGCCAGACCGGGATCTCCGGCGGGGTGGGCGCACCGCCCTCGGTCCTGTCGACCTCGGCGGCGAGCGCCTCGTAGAAGGGCTGCCCCACCAGCAGGGTGACGGCGGTGAAGGTGAGCAGGGAGAACAGCAGGCCGCCGCCGAAGACGATCGCCGCGAGCGCGTCGCGCAGCAGGCCCCGCCAGGGGGAGGACCAGTCGTCGGCGAACGGGGTCGCCCAGTCCGCGAGGTCCACGGACCAGGCGCCGAGGAAGGCGAGCGCCACGACGTAGCCGGCCAGGGCGATCAGGGCGGGCAGCATCCCGAAGCCCCACCAGCGGCCGTGCCGGCCCACCCACTTCTGGCCCTGGACCAGGTACTTCATCCCCACCGCAAGATCTCGCATGGGCGATCACCCTAGGGCCTCCGTGCCCGGAACCCCGCATTGCCGTGTTCCTGCCAGTTTCGACCGGCAAGGACGGACCCCTCCTGCCGCGCCGCCCGCCGGGCCACTCTCGGTCTTCCCCCACCTGCAAGGAGGACCTGATGAAGCGTCAACTCGGCAGATTCATGAGCCTGCTGGCCGGCCTGGTGCTCGGCGTCGGCGTGCTCGCGCTGCCCGCCGCCGCCTCGCCCGCGCCCTCGCCGAGCGTGGTCGGCGGCACGCGGGCGACCCAGGGCGAGTTCCCGTTCGTGGTGCGGCTCTCGATGGGCTGCGGCGGCGCGTTCTACACCTCGCAGATCGTGCTCACCGCCGCCCACTGCGTCGACGGCACCGGCCCCAACAGCAGCATCACCGTCACCGCGGGAGCGGTCGACCTGAACAGCGGCAGCGCGATCAAGGTCCGCTCCTCGTACGTCTACCAGTCACCCGCCTTCACCGGCGCCGAGGACGGCGACGACTGGGCGCTGATCAAGCTGGCCTCGCCGGTGAGCAGCAGCCTGGTCACCACCCTGCCGATCGCCACCTCCACCGCCAACGACTCGGGCACCTTCACCATCATGGGGTGGGGCGCCGCGCGCGAGGGCGGCGGCCAGCAGCGGTACCTGCTCAAGGCCGGCGTGCCGTTCGTCGACGACGCCACCTGCGCCCGCGCCTACCCGGGCCTGAACGCCGCCGGCTCGCTCTGCGCGGGCTACGTCGCCCAGGGCGGCGTCGACACCTGCCAGGGTGACTCCGGCGGCCCGATGGTCCGCAAGGACGCGGCGGGCCGCTGGGTCCAGGTGGGCATCGTCAGCTGGGGCAACGGCTGCGCCCGCGCGGGCTACCCGGGCGTCTACACCCAGGTGAGCACCTACGCGGCCGACATCGCGGCGGCGGCGGCCGGGCTCTGATCCGAGCCGGCAGGGCCGACTGAACCGACCCGGCAGGGCCGACTGAAACCGACCCGGCAGGGCCGGCCACCACTCCCGCAGGTGGTGGCCGGTCCTGCCGTTCCGCGTGCGGTGAACCGGGCACCGCCGGGCCCGGGCCGTCACCCGCGCCGCCCCGGGCCGTCACCCGCGCAGCCACGCCTCGGCCCGCCGCCGCTCGCGGGCGATGCGGCCGGTGGCGTCCGGCGGCAGCCGGGCGAGCAGGGCGACGGCGGCATCGGCGTGGCCGGCGAGGGCGTGGGCGCCGGCGAGCCGGGCGGTGACCAGGGCGTGGTCGCGCGGGTGGGCGGCCGGGTCGAGGAGCCGCAGGGCCTCCGCCAGCCGGGCCGCCGCGGTGCGGGCGTGGGCGGTGCGGCCGGCGTGCAGGGCGAGGTCCCGCCGGCAGGTGCCGTGGGCGACGGCCAGCACCAGCTCGGCGCGGGCCGTCCAGGACGTCGGCGTGCCGGAGCGCCGTGCGGTGTCGGTCAGCCGCCGGGCGTCCTCCAGCGCCCGGCGGACCTGTGGCGCCCGGCCGGCCAGTGCGTGGGCGTGCGCCTGGGCGACGGCGGCCCAGGCCCGGAGCCCCGGCAGGGCGGGGGCGGTGGTCCGGGCGGCCTCGGCCAGGGCGAGTGCGGTGGAGGGGTCGCCGTGCCACCAGTACAGGGTGCTCTGCCGGACGAGCAGGGCGGCCGTGGTGGCCCGGTCGCCGGTCGCGCGTGCCCACTCCAGTCCGGTGGCGTACCAGCTGAGGGCGCGGGCGTGGCGGTCGCCCTCGAAGTGGGCCCAGCCGGCGAGCTCGGCGTACTGGGCGGCGAGCGCACGGTCGGCCCCGCGCGAAGGGCCGGCGGCCTGCGAAGGGCCGGCGGCGAGGTCCTCGCGGAGGTCGGGACGCCGCCCGCCGAGCAGGGTGTGGGCGTGGTGCTCCAGGACGGCGGCCAGCTCCTCGCCGCCGATCCGGCCCGCGGCGGCGCGGTAGACGGCGAGCAGGTGGGTGAGCACCTCGACGGTGGCGGCGTCGGGCGGGGCGGCGCGGGCGGTGAGCGGCGGCCGGGTGGCGGCGCGTTCGCCGAGCTGTTCGCGTTCCCGCTGGGCGGTCCGCCAGAGTTCCGCCAACTCGCCGTCGGCGAGCAGGAGTTCGTCGGCCCGGGCGGGCATTCCCGGCGGCGGCCAGCGGCGGGCGTTCTCCACCCGGCTGATCAGTGAGTCGTGGTAGCCGAGCAGCCGGCCGAACTCGGCCTGGCTGAGGCCGCGGGTCTCGCGCCAGTGGCGCAGCCGACGGCCGAAGCGAAGGCGCGCGGCCTCGGCTTCCGCGCGGGGCGGGGGCGGTGGGGGCGGCGTGGGGGCAGGTGGGGGCGGCACGGGGTCTCCCGGAGGGGGCGGGGGAGTGCTCGTGGGGGAGCGTCAAGCCCTGGTATCCCCATTGACGTGCCTTGGTCAAACGAGGGGGTTGCCCGGCCCGGGAACGGCGCCGGGCCCGGGAGCCTCCACAACGGCTCCCGGGCCCGGCGTTCCCGCGCGGGTCGGGCGGTCAGGAGCCCGCCGCCACCGCGGCCCGCCGCCGTCGGCCCACCACGGCCGAGGCCGCCAGCACGATGGCTGCGGCGACCAGCGACAGGTACATCTGCTTGCGCCCGTCGGCGTCGGTGAACATGTACGCCATGACGAACCCGATCATGCCCATGGCCGTCCAGGTCAGGTACGGGTACAGCCACATCCGGACGGTGTGCCGCTCGGGCATCTCGCGCTCGATGATCTTCCGCATCCGCAGCTGGGTGGCGCAGATCACCAGCCAGACGAAGAGCGCGACGGCGCCGGAGGAGTTCAGCAGGAAGGCGAACACGGTGTCCGGCGAGGTGTAGTTGAAGAAGACCGCGACGAATCCGAAGACCACCGAGGAGAGGATGGCCACCCGCGGCACGCCGCGCGAGGTCACCGTGGCGAAGGCCTTGGGCGCGTCCCCGCGCTGGCCGAGCGAGAAGGCCATCCGGGAGGCGGTGTACATCCCGGAGTTGAGGCAGGACAGCACCGCCGTCAGCACGATCACGTCCATCACCTGGCCGGCGCCCGGGATGCCGACGTGGTCCAGCACCGCCACGTACGGGCTCGACTTGACGTCGGCGGAGTCCCACGGGAGCAGGGTGACCACCAGCAGGATCGAGCCCAGGTAGAAGATCCCGATGCGCCAGATGACGCTGTTGGTGGCCTTGCTGACCGCCTTCTCCGGGTCCTCCGACTCACCGGCGGCCAGGGTGACGATCTCGCTGCCCATGAAGGCGAAGACCACGGTGAGCATGCCGGTGAACACCGCGCCCACCCCGTGCGGCAGGAAGCCGCCGTGACCGGTGAGGTTGCTGGTGCCGACCGCGTGGGTGCCCGGCAGCAGACCGAAGGCGGCGAGGGTGCCGATCACCAGGAACGCGGCGATCGCGACCACCTTGATCCCGGCGAACCAGAACTCGAACTCGCCGTAGGAGGCGACCGAGAAGAGGTTGGTGGCGGTCAGCACCGCCATCACTATCAGCGCCCAGCCCCACTGCGGCACGCCGGGCACCCAGTTGTTGAGGATCTTCGCGCCGGCGGTCGCCTCGACCGCGAGCACCACGACCCAGAAGAACCAGTACAGCCAGCCGATGGAGAAGCCGGCCCAGCGGCCGAGCGCGCGGTCCGCGTACGCGGAGAACGAGCCGCTCTGCGGGTCGGCCGCGGCCATCTCGCCCAGCATCCGCATCACCAGCACGACCAGCGCGCCGGCCAGTGCGTAGGAGAGCAGGATGCCCGGGCCGGTGGCCGCGATGCCCGCGCCGGAGCCGACGAAGAGGCCGGCGCCGATCACGCCGCCGATGGCGATCATCGACAGGTGGCGGTTCTTGAGCCCGGCCTTCAGGTGGCCGTCGCCGCCGTGTCCGACCGGTCCGGGTTGCTGGGGGAGCTTCGTGGCCGTCGTGGGCTTGGTGGTGTCCGCACTCATCAGGGTGCCCTGTGCCTTTCCAGCGCGGTACGACCCTCGGCTCGTCGCGCCGGAGGGTGGGGGACTGGCCCGCGCATTGCGTCGCAACCTAACTTCTACGCCCGAGTATCGGAACAATGCTTTGATAACTGTTCGCTTACCGGACGGAAAAGGCCTGGTCAGAGTGGGTGGAAAGGTGGCATGGAAACCTCAGATCTGACGCATCGTCAGTATTCGGAGAGGTCGCCAAGCTCTGCTGGGGCTCAAATCGCCCGCACGTGGGCGGTCAGATCGGCCGCACGTCGAGGACGGTGATCGCCGCCCCGTCCGCCGATCGCCCGGTCAGTCGGGCGGCCAGGATCCGGGGGATGTCCTCCTCCTGCGAGTATCCGGGCAGGACGGTCACCTCCGCGCGCCGTGCGCCGGGCTCGCCCCGCACCGCGTACGTCACCAGGTAGCCGTACCGCTCGGGCGGCGGCGCCTGGCCCCGGTCCCGCCGGTCCTGCCGGTCCTCCCGGCTCCGGGCGGTCATCCGCATCGACCTCCTCGGCCCATTGTCGGCGCGGTGTGGCCGATCCTCGCAAATCCGGGCAGAGTGGGACTCTCGGGGTATGCCGCAGGAGCAGCCCGAGCGTGCTCGGTGCCGGGCCGGTTCCCGGCGCCGGTCAGGAGCGACCCCATGCAGACCACCTGGAAGGGGACGATCAGCTTCGGGCTGGTCAGCATCCCCGTCCACCTGTACTCCGCGACCCAGGAGCACGACGTCCCGCTGCACCAGGTGCACGCCAAGGACGGCGGCCGGGTGCGGATGAAGCGGTACTGCGAGCGGGAGGAGAAGGAGGTCCCGTACGCGGAGATCGCCAAGGGGTACGAGTCCCCCGACGGGCGGACCGTCACGCTCTCCGACGAGGACCTCGCCGACCTGCCGCTGCCCAGCAAGAAGATCATCGACGTGCTGGCCTTCGTGGACGAGGGCGAGATCGATCCGCTGATGTTCTCCAAGGCCTACTACGTGGGCGTCGCCGACAAGGCCGCCGCCAAGCCGTACGCGCTGCTGCGCGACGCGCTCACCGAGTCCGGGCAGATCGCCGTCACCAAGATCGCGCTGCGCACCCGGGAGTCGCCCGCGGTGCTGCGGGTGCACGACAACACCCTGGTGCTCCAGACCTGCATCTGGCCCGACGAGGTCCGTCCGGTGGCCGGCATCGCGCCCGAGGGGGACGTCACCGTCCGGCCGCAGGAGCTCAAGATGGCGCGGTCGCTGATGGACACCCTCTCCGAGGACTTCGACCTGGCCCAGCTGCACGACGACTACCAGCAGGCGCTCCAGCAGGTGATCACGGCGCGGCTGGAGGGCGTGGAGGTCCCGCACGAGGAGGAGCCGGGCGAGGCGCCGGACAACGTGATCGACCTGATGGAGGCGCTGCGCAGCAGCCTCAAGCGGGCCAAGGGCGGGCGGGGCGCCGGCGGCGAGGAGGCCGGCGCCGAGGAGGAGCCCGCACCGCGCAAGCGCGCCCCGGCCAAGAAGGCCGCCCCGGCGGCCGGGAAGACCGCCGCGAAGGCGGGCTCGAAGACCGCCGCCAGGACCGCCGCCAAGACCGCCGAGAAGGGCGCCACCGAGGGCGCCACCGAGGGCGCCACGAAACGCGCCGCCAGGAGTCCGGCGGCGAAGCGGACCACCACCCGGAAGTCCTCGGCTCCCCGCAAGGCCTCCTGACCCCTCCCGGGCCAGGCGTTCCTCCCGTCCCAGCCGTCCAGCATTGGAGGCGATCCCGATGGACCTGCTGACCTACCAGGAAGTCGACGCCAAGGCCGACGCCGCCGCCGACCCCGAAGACCGCAAGGCCCGGGGCTTCGGGCACCGGGTCTGGCACTGGCTGCTCACCCTCAGCCCCACCGTGGTGACGTTCATGATCGCGCTCTCGATCGGCCTCGGCATGGTCGCCACCCAGGTGAGCCTGCTGCCGGTGCTGGTGCCGATGGCGATCTTCTGGGGCCTGACGATCATCGCGATGTTCGGCGTGCTCGCCCGCTGGATGACCCCCGGGCCGGGCCGGCACCGCCTGGCGTCCTGACCCGGCCGGGACGGGCCCGGGGCCCGGGAGGGCTCAGCCGATCCACACCGTGGTGACGTTGCAGAACTCCCGGATCCCGTGGCCGGACAGCTCCCGTCCGAACCCGGAGCGCTTGACGCCGCCGAACGGCAGCGCCGGGTGGGAGGCCGTCATCCCGTTGAAGAACACCCCGCCGGCCTGGATGTCCCGGACGAAGCGCTCCCGCTCGGCCTCGTCGGTGGTCCAGACGTTGGCGCTGAGCCCGAACGGCGTGTCGTTGGCGACCGCCACCGCCTCGTCCAGGTCGGCCACCCGGTAGACGGTGGCGACCGGCCCGAAGGTCTCCTCCTGGTGGATCCGCATCGCCGGGGTGATGCCGGTCAGCACCGTGGGCTCGAAGAACCAGCCGGTGTCCCAGCCGGTCGGCCGCCCGCCGCCGCACTCCACCCGGGCGCCGCGGGTGCGGGCGTCCTCGACCAGCTCCTCCAGGTCGTCCCGGCCCTGGCGGCTGGCCAGCGGCCCGACGTCGGTGCCCTCGTCCATCGGGTCGCCGACCTTCAGCGCCCGCATCGCCTCGGTGAAGCCGGCGGTGAAGCGGTCGTACACGTCGGTGTGCACGACGAAGCGCTTGGCGGCGATGCAGGACTGCCCGTTGTTCTGCACCCGGGCCCGGACGGCGGTGCGCACCGCGGCGTCCACGTCGGCGCTCGGCAGGACGACGAACGGGTCGCTGCCGCCCAGCTCCAGCACGGCCTTCTTGACCTCGTCCGCCGCGGTGGCCGCGACCGCCCGCCCGGCCGGCTCGCTGCCGGTGAGGGTGACGGCGGCGACCCGGCGGTCCCGGATCACGCCCTCGACCGCGCCCGAGCCGATCAGCAGCGTCTGGAAGCAGCCCTCCGGGAAACCGGCCCGCCGGAACAGCTCCTCGATCGCCAGCGCGGTGCGCGGGACGTTGGACGCGTGCTTGAGCAGGCCGACGTTGCCCGCCATCAGGGCGGGCGCGGCGAACCGGACGACCTGCCAGAGCGGGAAGTTCCACGGCATCACGGCCAGCACCGGGCCGAGCGGGCGGTAGCGGACGTAGGCGCGGGCGGCGCCGGAGTCGGCGACGTCGGCCGGGGCCGGGTGCTCGTCGGCGAGCAGCGCCTCGGCGTTGTCCGCGTACCAGCGCATCGCCTTGGCGCACTTGGCGGCCTCGGCACGGGCGGCGGCGAGCGGCTTGCCCATCTCCTCGGTCATGGTGCGGGCGACCACCTCCTGGTCCCGGTCCAGCAGGTCGGCGGCGCGGTGCATCAGTTCGGCGCGGGCGGCGAAGGGGGTGCCGCGATAGCCGTGGAAGGCGGCCTCGGCGCGGGCCAGCCGCTGCTCGACGCCGGCCGCGTCGAGCGGCTCGAAGGTCTGGAGGGTCTCGCCGGTCGCGGGGTTGACGCTGGCGATGGGCATGCGGGGCTCCCAGGTGGGTCGGGGTCCGGTGCGTCTGCCCTCACACCCTCCCTGACCGCCCGGCTCCGGGCACGCCACCGCGCGCCCGGCGTGTCCCGTCGGGCGCGCGCTCCGCTCCGCTCACTCCGGCAGCGACTCCACCCGGGCCGCCGCCTCCCGGGCCCGGGCCCCGGCCCTGGTCCGGGCCGCGGTGACCTGCCGGTTGGGGAAGCGGTGCAGGTACTCGGCCTCCAGCTCCCCGGTGCGCAGCGTGTGCCGCTTCAGCGCCTCCTCCGAGCCGTACAGGAAGGTCTCGTGGCGGGTGCGGTGGAGCTGTTCCAGCTCGTGCAGGAGCGTGTCGTTGCCCAGGGCGTGCGGGGAGATGCCCGCGGGCCGGATGTGCGGGTCGTCGGCGTGCCGCATCTCGGTGCCTCCTCGGCGGAAGTCCCCTCCTCCAGGGTGCCCGCGGACCGTCTCCGGTGCACCCGATCGGTCCCCGCGCGAGCCGCCCGCCGGGCCGCCGGAGCCGCGGCGGATCATAGGATGAATCCTTCCGTACACGTTCAGGACCGCCCCGCCTACCGCTCGGACACGCACATGCCGCTTCCCAAGGCCGAACTCCACCTGCACATCGAAGGCACCCTGGAGCCCGAACTCGCCTTCGAGCTCGCCGCCCGCAACGGCGTCGAGCTGCCGTACGCCGACACCGAGGCGCTGCGCGAGGCGTACTCCTTCAGCGACCTCCAGTCCTTCCTGGACCTCTACTACGCGCTGATGGCCGTGCTGCGCACCGAGGACGACTTCGCCGACCTCGCCGACGCCTACCTGGCCCGGGCCGCCGACCAGGGCGTGCGCCACGCGGAGATCTTCTTCGACCCGCAGGCGCACACCGCGCGCGGCGTCCCGCTGGGCGTGGTGGTGGACGGACTGACCCGGGCGCTGGAGCGCAGCGAGGAGCGGTACGGCATCAGCACCCAGCTGATCATGTGCTTCCTGCGGGACGAGTCCGCCGAGTCCGCGCTGGAGACCTTCGAGGCCGCCCGCCCGTACTTCGACCGGATCGCCGGCATCGGCCTGGACTCCGCCGAGGTCGGCCACCCGCCGGTGAAGTTCCGCGAGGTGTACCGCCGGGCAGCCGAGGCCGGGCTGCGAAGGGTCGCCCACGCGGGTGAGGAGGGCCCGGCCGCGTACATCACCGAGGCGCTGGACGTCCTCGGCGTCGAGCGGATCGACCACGGGCTGCGCTGCCTGGAGGACGGAGAGCTGGTCGCCCGCCTGGTGCGCGAGCAGATCCCGCTGACCCTCTGCCCGCTCTCCAACGTCCGGCTGCGCTGCATCGACACCCTCGCCGACCACCCGCTGGCCGAGATGCTGGAGGCCGGCCTGCTGGTCACCGTCAACTCCGACGACCCGGCGTACTTCGGCGGCTACGTGGAGGACAACTTCCGCGCCGTGCGCGAGGCCCTCGCCCTCGACCAGGAGACCCTGCGGCTGCTGGCCGCCAACTCCTTCCGGGCCTCCTTCATCGGCGAGCGGCGGCGGGCCGAACTCCTCGCCGAGGTCGAGGCGTACGTGTTCTGACCCGTCCGTCCGCCCGTCCGTCGCGTCGGCCCGTCACTCGTCCAGGGGTGACGGGCCGGTGCGCTCGTAGTGCATCAGGGTGACGCCGTTGGTGAAGCGGTGGGTGTCCTTGAGGGCGAGCGGGGTGGGGTGCTCGGTCGGGCGGAAGAAGAGGGTGCCGCGGCCGAGGACGACGGGGTGGACGTAGAGGCGGAACTCGTCGATCAGGTCGAGGGCGAGGAAGGACTCGGCCAGGTTCGCGCCGCTGAGGCAGAGGTCGCCCCCGGGGCCGGCGGCGAGGGCGCCGACCGACTCGCGGGTGACCTCGCGGACGACGGTGGTGTTCCAGTCGGCGTGGTCGAGGGTGCGGGAGAAGACGGTCTTCGGCATCGCGCGCCAGATCCCGGCGAACTCCGCCATCGGGGCGTCGACGTCCGGATCCTGGTCGGCGGTGGGCCAGACGGAGGCCATCAGCTCGTGCGTCACCCGGCCGGAGAGGAAACCACCCATCCGGGCGAGTTCACGGTTGAAGTGGGTGTGCACCTCGTCGTCGACGAGGTTCCAGCCGAGGTCGTGGTCCGGTCCCTCGAAGTAGCCGTCCACGGAGAGGGAGACGAAGAGGATGATCCTGCGGCGCATCGGCGGCCTCACCGGGAGACGGTCCGCCGCCGCCCCCTCCAGGCCGGAAGGGGCGGCGGACGGGATCAGATCAGGGTGCTCCAGTAGTACCAGAACCGGTTGAGGATCAGCAGCGCGATCACCGCGTACCAGAGGGCCGGGACGACCCAGTGGTAGCGGGCCGCCTCCCGGACCGCGACCTTCAGCCGCGGCCCCACCGGGATCACGCCGCTGCGCAGGTTGTGCAGCGTGGTGTACCAGAACAGCGGGATCACCGCGGCCCACACCACCATGCAGTACGGGCAGAGCGCGCCGATCCGGTACAGCGCCTGGTACATCAGCCAGGTCACGAAGCCGACCCCGAACACCGTCCCGGCCTGAAGGCCGAGCCAGAACCAGCGCCGGTAGGCGGCACCGGCGAGCAGCCCCGCGCCGATCGCGACCACCACCCCGAAGGCGACCAGGCCGATCAGCGAGTTGGGGAAGCCGAAGGCCTCCGCCTGCGCGCTGCGCATGATCGAACCGCAGCTGATGATCGGATTGATGTTGCAGTTGGGGACGTAGGACGGATCCTCCAGCAGCCGGATCTTGTCCAGGGTGAGCACCGTCGAGGCGAACAGGCCCACCGCGCCGCCGATCAGCAGCAGCCAGGCGAACGGGCGGCTCGCGCGGTAGGCGGGCCGTTCGGGGGTGGGCCGTCCGGGGGTGGGCTGGTCGGTGGTGGGCCGTTCGGCGGGGGAGGCGGCCGTCATCCGGTCACCTGCTTGACCATCGCGGTGAACTGCTCGGGCGAGACGGCCTTGCCGTTGGTGAGGACGTCCAGCTTCCGGCCGTCCAGCTTGACGGTCGGGGTGCCGGTGACGTCGCTCTTGTTGAACTCCTCGTTGACCTTGGCCGCCCACGGGGCGTAGGTCCCGTCCTGGACGGCCTTGACGAAGCCGTCGGTCTTCAGGCCGGGCACCTGGCTGGCCAGGTCCAGGATGTGGTTGACGTCGCCGAAGGCGTCGCTGCGCTCGTCCGGCTGGTTGGCGTACAGCACGTCGTGGAACGCCTTGAACTTGTCCACGCCCTCGTTCAGGGCGGCGCCGGCGGCGGCCAGCGCGGTGCGGGAGCCCTTGCCGCCCAGGTTGTTGTCCAGGAACGTCGCCAGGTGGTACTCGACCTTGTACGTGCCGTCGTCGGCGAGCTGCTGGATCGCCTTGCCGGTGGAGGTCTCCAGCTGCTCGCAGAACGGGCAGCGGAAGTCCTCGTAGACCTCCAGGGTGTGCGGGGCGTCGGCCTTGCCGTAGGTGATCACGGTGCCGTCGGTGCCGCTCGCGTTGGCCGGCACCACCAGCGGGCCGTTCGCGGCGGCGTCCGAGCCGGAGCCGGAGGAACCGCCGACTGCGAAGGCCACGCCCGCCGCGAGAGCCAGGACGGCGGCGGAGGCGCCGCCGACCACCACCCGGCGGCGCACGCGGTCGGAGCGCTCGGCCTGGGCGCGGGCGACGCGCATGCGGTCGGTGGCGGAGGTCTTCTTGTCGGTCTTGCGGGAGTTGCTCATGGGGTGTCGTCCTGTGCTCTCGGGCGTACGGGGAGGCGCGCGCGGCCGGCGCGGGGCGTGCGCGCGGGGGAGAGAGACGGCGGGCTGAGCGGGACCGGGTGGAACCGGGTGGAACCGGGTGGGATCGGACGGGCGGGAAGCCCGTGGGAAGTCCGCGGCTCAGACGGCCAGGGCGAACAGCGGGGGACCGCGCCGGACGGCCGGGCGGACGGTGACGTCCTCGGCCGGGACCAGGGTGCGGCTGGCCCGGGGGAACGGCGCCCGCGCCGGCGGACGGGCCGGCAGCGGGGCGGCCAGCAGCCGCAGCCAGCGGGCGGCCGCCGGCAGGTGACGGTGCAGGAACTCGCCCAGCATCCGGACGGCGCCGGCCAGGCAGCACAGCGCGGCGTCCGCACGGCGCAGCCAGTAGGCGCCGGCCAGCGCGATCACCGTGTGCAGCAGCAGGAGCAGCAGCACACCGGTCCGGGCGGAGACGCCGTGGCCGAGCAGGAAACCGCCGAGCGAGCCGCCGCCGCACAGCAGCGGCTGGAGACCGTGCCCGGCGCCGGGCGGCAGCGAGGGACAGGTGCTCTGCGCGAGGTCGAACAGCGCGCCGGCACCCAGCTCCAGCGGCAGGAACACCGCCGCGATCGCCGGGTAGCCGCGCTCGCGGCCGGCCAGCGCGAAGGCCACCGCGAAGACGGTGGCCGAGGCCAGCAACATCGGGCCGACCGGCAGCGCGCGGCCGGTGACCAGCACCTGGCCGAGCCCGGCGAGCAGCACGACCAGCGCGGCGAAGACCGTCGCGCGGAGCGTCCTGGTGACCGGGCCGATGTCCATGGGAACCGAGTCTGCCACAGGTTGAAACCGGAACGGTCTGCTGGGCGGTGGGCTGTGAAGAGCCTCACCGGCGGGGCTGAGCTGGGCTTATGCGGCGCTTACGGCGGTGCTCGGGGGAGTTTGCGGGGTGCCTGCGGGGTGCCTGCGGGGGCGTTTGCGGGGTGTTTACGAATGGGCTTCGGCGGCGCTGACCCGCGCCTCGACCAGCTCCCGGAAGTGGTCCAGGTCCTCGCGCACCGCGCGCTCGATCGCACCGGCCTGGGCGAAACCGCGCGGTCCGCCGAACTCCCGCTGCACCGCCTCCGGGTCGTACTCCACCCGGATCTGCAGACGGGTGTGCCGGGCGTCGAGGGGCAGCAGCGCGAAGGCGCCGCGCAGCCGGAGGGAGTCCAGCGTCCGCCAGGCCATCACCCGGCCCCGGCCGCGGTCGGTGATCTCGGCGTCCACCGAGCGCTCGGCACCGTCCACCTCCACCCCGAGATGCGCGAGATTGCGGCCGTGCGGCTGGGCGGAGCGGACGCCGTCGACGAACCGGGGGTACTCGTGCACCCGGTGCAGTTGCTCCCAGGCGGCCAGGACGGGGGCGGCGATGTCGATCTGTTCCTCAAGGGTGCTCATGGGGTGTGGCACCTCCCTGGGGTCCAGCGTGCGCCTTGGGGTGGGGGTGGGCAAAGGGGGGTCTCGGGAGGGTTTGGGCTTTCGGGAGGGTGGGTGTCGGGGGCGGCTCCGGGGGTGGGTGCTCCGGGGGCTGGATGATTTTCAGACTGCCCACTCTGAGGGTGGGGCGTTGAGAC
>NZ_JBHXLL010000016.1:0-145326 GCF_042721415.1 Kitasatospora sp. NPDC058444
CAAGACGCTCGGCTGGGATACCCCAGCCGAGCGTCTACGTGATCTACTCACCGTCTGAAACCAAGCGGTGTTGCGACGACCCCTTGAACCCAAGATCTTCCGGTGCGCGGCGGGCCGTTCCGTTCCGTGCCCTTCCCTGGCCCGGGAGTGGCCGTGGAAATGGCCCGAAGTGGCCAGGAGGAGCCATCAGCAGGGCCCGGCAGGGCCGGCATCGCTCGGCGGGCGACAGAGGGCCGACCGCCGGACTCAGCGCTTGGTGACGTGCTCGGCGCGCAGCGCCGCCTGGACCGCGGCACCGTCCTGCCAGGCGTAGAGCTGGTTGCCGGCCAGGGCCACGTTGTAGTGCCCGCAGGTGCCGCTGGCCTTGGTCACGACGTTCTCGGGGAACCAGCCGGCCTTGAGCGACTCCGGCACCGGGTGCGCGCTCTTGCCCGGCAGCCCGGTGGTGCAGCCGACGGGCAGCCGGCCCTCGGGGAGGGTGGCGCGCAGCAGGCGGTCGTCGCCCGTGGTGGACATCAGGTACTTCACCCCGGAGGCGTTGTCGGGCAGCCAGGTCGGCATCGACCGGCGGTCGGCCTTGGCCTGGGTGCCGGTCTCGTAGGAGCCCTGCTGCTGGTGGTGCGCGTCGTACCAGTCGGACACCCGCGGGCCGATTGCCACAGCCGCCACGGCGACGGCCATGCCGGTGCCCGCGACTCCCAGCGCGACCTTGCTCACGATGCCCTTCATGCCCGACTGCCCTCTCCGTTGTCGTGACCGGTGCGGCCCTTGCCGCTTGGGTCGGCTGCCGCATGGGTCGGCTGCCGCTTGTGCGCGTCGCCGCTCGTCTCCGCCCGCGGCCGTTCCGGTCGGCCTCACCGACCCGGCCGGCGTGCTCCGCCGTCCGGTGCAACCATCGTGGCCCGTCCGGACCCGTCGGATCGTCACCACCAGGTCGCGATCTTGTCTCCGACCCACGGGGTAGGTCCTCCACCTTCAGGCGTATGTCCGTCGGCAGGGACCCTGAGGCCCACCGATCCCGGACCCACGGATTCCGCCCGCGGATCCCGGCGCCGCAGGCCCCGGACCGGCAGGCCGGCACGGACAGGCCCCGGCCTCGCGGGCCCCGGGTACGTGCCGCTCCGGCGCTCGGGTCGGCACGCCCGGGTCGAGTGCGGCCCGAACCCCGATCGAGCCCCGATCGAGCCTCGCTCAAGCCCGGGGTCGCCGCAGCCCGGCCTGCTGCACCCGGGGCACCGGCCGCAGGTTCCGTTCCCGGTCGCCCGACCGCCGCCGCCTCAGACCGCCGCCGCCACCGGCCGGGCGACCGGGAACGGGCGGCCGTCGAGGGTCCAGTGCGGATCGATCGGGCGCAGCAGCGAGGCGTACACCTGCGCGGCGACGTCCGGGTGGCGGATCTCGCCGGTGGGCGGGCCGGCCGGGATGTCGTGCCCGGCGCAGGCGACCCAGGCCGTCCGCTCCTCGGCCGTACGGCCGCCGTGGCCGCCGGCGTCCACGTGCCCGTGGTCGGTGACGACGATGACCGTCCACTGCTCCTCGGCGTAGGTCGCCCGGCCGCGGACGGCATCGAGGAGGCGGCCGAGGCGCTCGTCGGCGGTGCGCATGGACGCACGGTACTCGTCACCGCAGCCCAGGAAGTGGGCGGTCTCGTCGACGGCGCCGAGGTAGACGAAGGACGCCTCGGGGTCGGCGGTGCCGAGGACGTGGACGGCCTCCCGGGTGACCTCCTCGTCCACCGCCTCCCAGGCCTCGGGGGTGTCCTCGGCGGGGGCCACGTAGGAGAGCCGACCGGGGGCGCGGAACAGCGGGCCGCCGGACTCGTTGATCATCAGCGGGTCCCAGCCGGCCGCGACGAAGGTGCGGCGTCGGTCGCCCCGGGCGAGCCGGGTGGCGAAGTCGGGGAACACGTCGAGCCGGTTGCCGCCCAGGTGGTTGCCCCACACGCCGTGCTTGGCCGGCTCGACGCCGGTCACGATGGTGGCCCAGCACGGCCCGGACATGGTGGGCGTGCCGTCCGCGACGGTGACCGGCACCAGGAACCCGGCCTCGGCGACCTCCTGCAGGCGCGGCATCGGCACCCGCGCCAGGTAGTCGTGGCGGACGCCGTCGATCCCGACGACGAGCACGCGGGGGCGGGGCCACTGGGCAGCGGACATGGGGGGGTTCCTTTCGGTCGTGCGCACCCGGCCACGCCCGCCGAGGGCGCCGCCGACCGCGCCATGGTTCACCGGCCGCCGTACCGGCCGGCGTCCCACCGCCGAACGCCGGGTGTCCACCAGGTGTCGGACAGACGCTTGACCGCCCCCGCGCGGACCCCCCAGGCGGAACTCCGCACACGGAACTCCCCCGCGCGGAACCCCCCTGGGCGGAACCCCGCCGGCTGGGCGGCCGGCCGCCTCACGGCTGTGGGCGGAACTCGTGGACGACCTCGATGCGGCCGACGATGTGCCGGTTGAACTCGGCCACGTCCTCGGCGGGAACCCAGAGTTCGAGGATCGTGCGGCCGCCCGCCTGCTGGACGGGGTAGCGCTCGAGGAAGGCGGTGTCGACCTCGAAGCGGGTGACGTAGCCGACGCCCGACGCGGGCACGTTCCAGTCCCGGGCGATCCGGACCGCGTAGTCCTCGTTGAGGACGGGGTAGAAGATCGGCTGCTCGGGCAGGCGGGGCGGCCAGGCGCGCCAGTCGGCGGCCTCGACCAGGGCCAGCTCCTCGGGGCCGGTGGGGCGCCAGAGGGTGGTGGTCGGGGGCTGCGTCTTGACGAACCGGCTGGTCATGGCAGGGACGGTAGCCGGGCCACGACAGGCCCGGCCACCGGTTTTCCCGGGCCCGGGAGGGCGGGAGCCGACGGCCGCCGGTCAGCGGGCAGCAGGCTCGTCAGCGGGCAGCAGAGGCGTCAGCGGTAGGCGGACTCGCCGGTGATGGCCTCGCCGAGGACCAGCGTGTGGATCTCGCTGGTGCCCTCGTAGGTGAGCACCGACTCCAGGTTGTTGGCGTGGCGCAGCACCGGGTACTCGGTGGTGATGCCGTTGGCCCCGAGGACGGTCCGGGCGCTTCGGGCGATCTCCAGCGCGGTGCGGACGTTGTTGAGCTTGCCGAAGCTGATGTGCGGCGGGCGGGCGGCGCCCTGCTCCTTGAGACGCCCGATCCGCAGGGCGACCAGGTACGCCTTCTCGACCTCCAGCATCATCTCGACCAGCTTCTGCTGGGTCAGCTGGAAGCCCGCGATCGGGCGGTCGAACTGGATCCGGCTCTTGGCGTAGTCCAGGGCGGCGGTGTAGCTGTCGCGGGCGGCGCCGACGGTGCCCCAGAGGATCCCGTAGCGGGCCTCGTTGAGGGAGGAGAGCGGTCCGCGCAGGCCGATCACCCCGGGCAGCACCGCGTCGGCGGGCAGCACCACGTCGTCGAACGCCAGCTCGCTGGTGACGGAGGCGCGCAGCGAGAGCTTGCCGTGCACGTCCGTGGCGGTCAGGCCGCGGGTGCCGCGCTCGACCAGGAAGCCGCGCACGCCCTCCTCGGTCTGCGCCCAGACCACGGCGACGTCGGCGATGCTGCCGTTGGTGATCCACATCTTGCTGCCGGACAGCACCCAGTCGCCGCCCTCGCCGCCCTTGCGCACCGCCCGGGTGCGCATGTTGGCCGGGTCCGAGCCGAAGTCCGGTTCGGTGAGGCCGAAGCAGCCGATCAGCCGGCCGGCGGCCATGCCGGGCAGCCAGCGCTGCTTCTGCTCCTCGGAGCCGAAGGCGTGGATCGAGCGCATGGCGAGCGAGCCCTGGACGGAGACGAAGCTGCGCAGCCCGGAGTCGGCCGCCTCCAGCTCCATGCAGGCCACCCCGTACGCGACCGCGTCGGCGCCCGCGCAGCCGTAGCCGTCGAGGTGCATGCCGAGCACGCCCAGGGCACCGAGTTCGGGGGCGAGTTCGCGGGCCGGGAAGACCCCGCGCTCGAACCAGTCGCCGATGTGCGGGCGGATGTGCTCCTCGGTGAACCGGCGGACGGTGTCGCGGATCAGCCGCTCCTCGTCGGAGAGCAGGTCACCGACGGCGAGCAGGTCGGACGGGTCGATCCGGGTCGGCTTCGTCACTGAAGCTCCTTGTACTCTCGGCGGAATACCGGCGAGTATTCCGCACCCGGCCGGGCGGTGGGCGGGCGTGAACGCGTGAGGATGGCGACACGTCCGGCCTGGCGTACGGCTGACGGGAACACGCGGAGCGGAAACGGACCGAACGGACTGAACGGCCGGAACGGCCGGAACGCGAGGAACGGGGGCAGGAGATGGCGCGCTGGGCACTGGTCGTCCAGGAGACGGTGGGCATGGGCCAGGATCGGACCTGGGGGAGCAAGGTGCTCGCCGAGGTCGAGGGAAGCCGCGAGGAGGCCGTCGAGGAACTGAAGCGGCTCGTCCCCTCCTACACGCCGCAGCACCCCTTCAACAGCCGACGGCGGACGCTGCTCCGCGACGGGGACACCTACCTGCTGATCTCTCAGGGGAGCATGCGCGACTACCACTGCGTGTTCAAGGTGTGGGAGCTGCTGTGGGACAGCAAGCGGCCGGAGGTGCAGGCGGAGCGGCTGACAAATGACAGCTGACGGCTGACGGCTGACAGATTTCAAACTCTGTCAGCCGTCACCCCACCCCGCAGAGCCGCAGCAGCGCCGTGGCCGCCGCACCCGCGATGACCACCACCGGGAACGGCGCCCGGCGCAGCGCGAGCACCCCCGCGACCAGTACGCCCGCCGGCCGGGCCCACCCCGCGAAGCCGTGCCCCTGGGTCAGCGCACCGGTCGCCACCAGGGCCACCAGCAGCACGGCCGCCGCGACGGCCAGCAGATGCCGCACCCGCGCCGAGAGGGCGAGCCGACCCGCGAGCAACGGCCCGGCCAGGCGGTAGGCGTACGTTCCGACCGCGAGCAGCAGGATCGCGTACAGCGGCATCATCGGACCCTCTCCTTCTCCGCGTCCGCGGCGTTCCGCCCGTCCGCCGCCTTCCGGCCGCCCGGCCCCTCCGCCGCCGGCCGCCCGGCGAACAGCAGCCCGACCAGGGCGAGCAGTACCGGCAGTCCGGCCGGGACGAACGGCGTCGCCGCGACCGCGACCACCGCACCCACCACCGCCGCCGTACGGGTGCGGCGGTCCGCGAGCGAGGGCAGGACGAGCGCGAGCAGCACCGCGGGGAAGGCCGCGTCCAGGCCGAACGCGTCCGTGTCGCCGATCAGCCCGCCCGCGAGCGCGCCGAGCAGCACCGAGATGTTCCAGACCACGAACAGGGCGATCCCGCAGAACCAGTACACGGCCCGGCGCCGACGGGGCTCGCTCTGCTGCAGGGCGAAGGCGGCGGTCTCGTCGGTGAGCAGCTGTGCGCCCACCAGCCGCCGCCACCACGGACCGTCGAGCACGTCGGCCACGGTGAAGCCGAAGGGCAGCAGCCGGGCGTTGAGCACCAGTCCGGTGGCGACCGCCGCGAGGGCGCCGCCGCCGGAGAGCACCACGCCGACTGCCGCGAACTGGGAGCCGCCGGCGAACACCAGGACGGAGAGGGCTGTCGGCACCCAGAGCGGCAGACCTCCGGAGACGCTGATCGCGCCGAAGGACGCGCCGACCAGCGCATCGGCCAGGCAGACCAGGGCGACGTCCCGGAGGGTGACGCGCTCCAGTGTTCGAATGAGCGAACGCATGTTCATTAGAGTGAACCGACCCGCCATCGTTCGTCAAGGCGAACAGGCGGACCGATCAGGCGAACGGTGGTCGACGTGACCGGCCGTGGCAGCATGAACGACGGCATCAGCCGCACCGGGAGCCATGGAAGGGGCCGGGAAGAAGCGTGAGTGGCGAGCATGAGTGACCAGAGCACCCCGACCACGGACCCCGGCGACCCCGGCCGCTCCGGCAGCTCCGGCCGCTCGGGCGGCAGCAACAACGGCAGCAGCAGCGCCGGCGGCGGCGAGCTGATCGGCCAGATCGCCGCCTCAATCAGGCGCGAGCGCGAGCGCAGTGGGCTGTCGATGGCCGAGCTGGCCCGGCGCGCCGGCATCGCCAAGTCCACGCTGTCCCAGCTGGAGTCCGGCGCGGGCAACCCCAGCGTGGAGACGCTCTGGGCACTCGGGGTCGCACTGAACGTGCCGTTCAGCCGGCTGGTCGATCCGCCGCGCCCGGCGGTCAAGGTGATCCGGGTCGGCGAGGGTCCGGTGACCCACTCCGAGCGTGCCGACTACGCCGCGACCGTGCTCTCCTCCTGCCCGCCCAACGCCCGGCGCGACATCTACCGGATCGAGGCGCAGCCGGGCGAGACCAGGGCCTCCGATCCGCACATGCCCGGCACCGTCGAGCACGTGCTGATCGGTGCCGGGCGGGCGCTGGTCGGGCCGACGGAGGAGCCGGTGGAGCTGGGCCCGGGCGACTACGTGAGCTACCCGGGCGACGCTCCGCACGTGTTCCGCGCCCTGGCTCCGGACACCCTCGCGGTGATCGTCATGGAGCACATCTGACGAATCGTCAGGACTCGAAGTGGGGCGCCGGCTACTTCAACAGACCGTCCAGGAAGGGATTTCCGAACACCCGGTGCGGGTCGTGGCGGTCCAGGACGGCGATCGCCTCGTCCCAGCCGGGCCCACCGCCCGCCCGCAGGCTGTCGGGAACGACCCGGCCGATCAGGTCGGGATCGGACCAGGCGGCGGCGTCGGTGTACGCCCAGCCCTTGGACCACTCGACCCGCAGGCCCGCCCGGGCGCCGTCGAAGGTGCGCAGCAGCCACTGCTCCAACTCCCGGGCGAAGCGCTCCAGTCCGGGGGTTCCGGGGAAGGCGAGGACGTCCAGCCAGATCGCCGTGTCCCACTCCGGGCGGTCGGCGCGCGGCCGCAGCGCGGACAGCAGCGGGGGCCGGGCTCCGGGGACGCCGGAGGAGGCCGGGTCGTCCAGGCCGGTGACCCGGATCTCCACCGCGCCGTTCACCGGGAACTCGCCCCGGGCCTGGTAGGCGGCGAGCAACTCCCGGTAGTAGGCGGCGAATTCGCTCACCGCCCACTGGAGGTCGGCGCGCTTGACGAGGATCGCGTAGCCGTTGGCGGTGACCCGCAGGGTGGTCGGGCGGACGTACTGCAGCAGGGTGCGCGAGGGACCCCAGAGATCGGAGCGCAGTCCGCCCGCGAGCAGGTGGGTGAGCACCTCGCCGCTGAGCAGTTGGCGCAGTAGCGCGCCGGAGAGCAGGACGTCGGTGATGTCGCCGGTGAGTGCCACCTTCGCGACCAGGTACTGAAGTTGGCCGAACAGCGGGGCCGAGGCCCAGGCGCCGGTGACGATCTCACCGGCGAGCCGGGCGACCGGTTCGGGAACGCTGTCCGAGAAGGGGTAGTTGTAGGGGTGGTCGACGGAGAGGGAGGCGAGCGGCTTGTTCGGGGTGACGCTCCAGGTCTTGAGCCAGGGGTACTCGGTGTAGGCGAACCAGATCGCCTCGACCCGGCCGTCGCGTTCCACGAAGTCGGCGAGGGTGCGCGGGCCTCCCCCGCCGCCGAGGACACCCCCGAGGACACCGCCCAGCACTCCCCCGAGCACCCCGCCCTCGCCGGCACCCGCACCTGCACCCGCCCCGGCACCGGCACCGGCACCGGCACCCGGGCGGGCGAAGAGCTGGCTCGCCGGGATGTCGAGCCGGCTGACGCAGCGCAGCGGCCGGTCGGCGCCGGCCCGCAGCACCACCTCGGTGAGGAAGGCCCGGCCGAGGTGGACCAGGAAGGCGGCGCTGTCGGCCTCGGAGCGGTCGAAGGTCCGCAGCGTGTAGCGGCCGGTGGCCGGGTCGAGGACGACGGCGGTGAGCCGGACGACCTGGTTGCTGACCGATCCGAAGCCGTGCCCCTCCGGCCGCACCTCCCCGGCGGCCGGGACGGCGGTGCCGTGGCCGCCGATGGCGAGCACGCCGCCGACGGTGATCTCGCCGGGGGCCGGGCAGGCGGTCAGGCCGAGGCCGCGGTCGGCCAGGTGGGCGAGCAGGGCCTCCATGGTGGCGCCGGTCTGCACCCGGACGGTGTCGGGCGATTCGGCGCTGATGGCGGTGAGGTGCCGGCTGGTGTCCACCAGCAGCACCCGGGCGCACTCCGGCGTCCCGGCGGCGACGGTGAGCGGTGCCCAGGTGTGCCGGTAGCCGGAGGCGCGCAGCCGCCAGCCGTTGGCGTGCGCCCAGTCGGCGAGGGCCGGGACCTCCTCGGGGGTGCGGGGCGCGCAGGTCCACAGCTGGTCGGTACGGATCTCGCCGGACCAGTTCTGGAAGACCCGCTGGTAGAGCTCCGTCCCGGCGGGCAGCCCGGGCGGTACGGGCGCGGCGGCCTCGGCACTGTCCGGGCCGACGGTGCCCCGCAGCAGCCAGGCCGCGCCGCCGAGCGCCGCCGAGGCGCCCAGCAGCCGCCGTCGGGTGAGGCCGCCAGGGGTGCCCTTCACCGTGCTCGCGGCGGCGGTCGAGGAGGCGCTCACCGAGGCCTTCGTCGAAGCCTTCGCCGGGCCACCCGTCGGGACATCCTTCGGGGCGTCCTTCGGGGCGTCCTTCGGGGCGTCCGGTGGGATCATCCCCTTCTGTGCCGCCCCGTCACCCGTTCCGCCCATCGGGCCCTGTCCTGTTGTCATCCGTCCGTCCGCCCCCTCGTCCTGGTTTCCCCGGGCCGAGCTGCGGCGATCCGGGTTCGGCCGGGTTCCGCCCGGCCCGGTCTGGAGCGTAGGGAGGGGCGCACGGCAGTTTGAAGCGCCCGCCCGGGATCTCACTCCTTCGAGTGAGATCGATGCGATCTGCCGCTGTCGTCGCCGTCCGCCTGCCCGCCCGGCGTCCTGGCTCCATTGCCCGCGTTCCCGAAGGGCGCATAGGTTGATCACGATCACCCCACACCGCCCCGCCGGAGGCTCCGCCATGCCCTCGTCCACGCCCGCACCCGAGCCCTCCCGTGCGCACCCGCCCTTGAACCCGCCCTCGCCCGGAGCGCTGACCGTCGCCGTCGCCCAGCCCGTCTGCGCCCCCGCCGGTCGCCCGGACACCGTGTCCGAGAACGTCGCCCTGCACGCCGAGGCCGTACGGGAGGCGGGCACCCGGCTGGTGGTGTTCCCCGAGCTGTCGCTGACCGGATACGACCTGGCCGCACCGGCCGTCGCCCCGGCGGACGCCCGGCTCGCGCCGCTGGTGGCGGCCTGCGCCGCGACCGGCGCCGTCGCCCTGGTCGGGGCACCGGTGGCCGAGGCCGACGGGCGCGAGTCCATCGCCACACTGGCGGTCACCGGGGAGGGCGCCGAGGTGGTCTACCGGAAGATGCGCCTGCACGGCGCCGAGGTGGAGCGCTTCTCCCCCGGCGAGAAGCCCGTCGTCCTGGAACTGGACGGCCTGCGGCTCGGCCTCGCCGTCTGCGCGGACGCCGCGGACCCGGCGCACGCCGAGGAGACCGCCGCGCTCGACATCGACGCCTACGTCGCCTCCACCCTCTACGGCCCCGGCCCCGCCCAGGCGGAGCGCCGGGACGGCCACGTCCGGGACCGGGCCGCCGCCCACGGGGTGTGGTGCGTGCTCGCGACCTGCGCCGGGGCCACCGGCGAGTACCCGGACAGCTCGGGCGGCTCCGGCGTCTGGGCCCCGGGCGGCGAGCTCGTCGTCCAGGCCGGTACCGACCCCGGCGAGCTGGTCCGCGCCGAGCTGCCCCGCCGGTAGGCGCCGGGCCCGGAGAGCGCGCCGCACCGGCCCGCCTCGGGCAGCGGGCGCGCGCCGGAGCGGAACAGAACGGATCCGCACCGAACTGGACTGCACTGGCCTGGCCTGCACTGGCCTGCACTGGACTGGACTGAACGGAGTCGGATCACCCCGACCGGAAATACCCGGGGCCCGCTCGCGGCTGTGGTGATCGAAGATCCGTTCCGGGCCGTTCGGGCCCGTACAGGAGGTGCAGCGCGCGATGGGTGGCGAGCAGGAGAAGCCGCAGGAGTACCGGATCGAGCACGACTCGATGGGCGAGGTCCGGGTGCCGGCCGACGCGAAGTGGCAGGCGCAGACGCAGCGGGCGGTGGAGAACTTCCCGGTGTCCGGCCAGCGGCTGGAGCGGGCGCACATCGCCGCGCTGGCCCGGATCAAGGCCGCCGCGGCCCGGGTGAACGCCCGGCTCGGGGTTCTGGACGAGGAGACGGCGGAGGCGATCGTGGCCGCGGCCGAGGAGGTCGCGGAGGGGCGCTGGGACGACCAGTTCCCGGTGGACGTGTTCCAGACCGGCTCGGGCACCTCGTCCAACATGAACACCAACGAGGTGATCGCCACCCTGGCCGGGGAGCGGCTGGGCCGACCGGTCCATCCGAACGACCACGTCAACGCCAGCCAGTCGTCCAACGACGTCTTCCCGTCCTCGATCCACATCGCCGCGACCGCCGCCGTCACCAACGACCTGGTCCCGGCGCTGGAGCACCTCGCGGAGTCGCTGGAGCGCAAGGCCGCCGAGTTCGCCCGGGTGGTCAAGTCGGGCCGCACGCATCTGATGGACGCCACGCCCGTCACGCTCGGCCAGGAGTTCGGCGGCTACGCGGCGCAGGTGCGGCACGGCCGGGAGCGACTGCTGGCCACCCTGCCCCGGGTGGCCGAACTCCCGCTCGGCGGGACGGCGGTGGGCACCGGCATCAACACCCCGCCCGGTTTCCCGGCGGCCGTCATCGCGGAGGTCGCCCGCGCCACCGACCTGCCGCTGACCGAGGCCCGGAACCACTTCGAGGCCCAGGGCGCGCGGGACGCCCTGGTCGAGCTGAGCGGTCAACTGCGCACCGTGGCGGTCGGGTTCATGAAGATCGCGAACGACCTGCGGTGGATGGGCTCCGGTCCGCGCACCGGGCTCGGCGAGATCAACCTGCCGGACCTCCAGCCCGGTTCGTCGATCATGCCGGGCAAGGTGAACCCGGTGCTGCCCGAGGTGGTGCTGATGGTCGCCGCCCAGGTGGTGGGCAACGACGCGACGGTCACGCTGGCCGGCGCGAGCGGCAACTTCGAGCTGAACGTGATGCTCCCGGTGATCGCCCGCAACGTTCTGGAGTCGGTGCGGCTGCTCGCCAACAGCGCCCGACTGCTGGCCGACCGGACGGTGGACGGCATCACCGCCAACGTGGAACGGGCCCGGGAGTACGCGGAGTCCTCGCCCTCGGTGGTGACCCCGCTGAACCGCTACATCGGCTACGAGGAGGCCGCGAAGGTCGCCAAGCAGGCACTGGCCGAGCGCAAGACGATCCGTCAGGTGGTGCTGGATCGGGGCTACGTCGAGCAGGGCAGGCTCACCGAGGAGCAGCTGGACGAGGCCCTGGACGTGCTGCGGATGACCCACCCGTAGCGGGGCGCACGGCGGCCGGCAGGCGCCGGGGCACCTTCTTCGTCACGGGACGCGCGCAGGGGCGCGGCGGGCGGTTGCGCCCTCCGCGCCCCGGCCACAGGGCTGCGGGGAAGATCAGCCCTTGGCGCGGCCGGCCCGGCCGCGCCGCATCGACGCTCCGTTCGACGTCATGGTCGCCATCGAGATCGCCGCGAGGCCGAGCAGGAACATCACGGCGCCCGCGATGACGCAGGTCACGATGTTCTTGCCGTGCGCGACGGACCCGGAGACGACCCACGGGGAGATGATCGTCCAGACACCCAGTGCGGCGGCCGCCCAGGCCCGGGCGTGGGTGCGTTCGTAGGCCGATCCGTAGCCGGCCATCAGGGCCGTGTAGGCCAGACCCACGATCAGGCAGGTCACGGTCAGGGTGCTGAACGCGGTGAAGCCGACGATCCATGGCGATGCCGCCAGGAAGAGACCGGCCAGGACTGCCAGGGCTTCGACGCCCTGGGCACGGGGGGTCGAGGTGACCCGCTCGTAGCGTTCACGGAGCTCGACGATGTCCGGATGGTGCTCCATGCCCGTCGTCGGGATATGGGTTGCCACCGATACCACCTCCTGTGGTCGGAACCGGTAAGGCGCTTGCCCCGTACCCATTCTGGCGCTTATCCATGGTTTTGCACCCGATAGTCCGGAATGAGCGATAACCATCCGGTCACGCCGGTGACCTGCGTCTCAACCGTCAGGGCCGCCATTGCCTATGCAACTCGTTGCATAGCAGGATGCGGGCCATGGCACTGGAGCACGCGATCCTCGTCTCGCTGCTGGAGCAGCCCGGTTCCGGCTACGAGCTGGCCCGGCGCTTCGACCGCTCGATCGGACGCTTCTGGACCGCCACCCACCAGCAGATCTACCGGGTGCTGCGGCGAATGGAGGCGGACGGCTGGGTGGCCGCGCAGGAGGTCCCCCAGGACGGACGCCCGGACAAGAAGGTCTACTCGGCGGCCGGGCCCGGACGGGCCGCGCTGGCCGACTGGCTACGTGAACCGGTCGAGCCGGAGACCGTGCGGCACGAGCTCGCGGTCAAGATCCGGGCCGCCGCCTTCGACGACCCGGCCGCGCTGCTCTCCGAGGTCGAACGGCACCGCGAGGGCCACGCCGCCCTGCTCGCCCGCTACCTGCACGGCGAGCAGCGGGACTTCCCCGACACCACCGCACTCGATGCGCACGAGCAACTGCAGCACGTGGTGCTGCGCGGCGGCATCGAGTACGAGCGGATGACCCTCGCCTGGCTCGACGACGTGCTCGCCACCCTGCGCCGCCTCGCTGCCGACGGATCACGGCCGGCAGACGACGGCCGACCGGCGACGGCCGACCGATGACAGCGAACAGATGACAGCGGACGGATAACAGACGACAGGCGACAAGTAACAGAGTTTGAAATCTGTCACCCCAACCCTGTCACCCCAACCCTGTCACCCGCCCTCCTCACACCCTCGACCCCCAGGAGCCCCTCGATGCTCTTCAACCCGCGCAACTACGACCCCGCACAGTTCGACGAGCCGACCCGCCGACTGCTGCGCTCGACGGTGGACTGGTTCGAGTCCCGCGGCAAGAAGGCGCTGATCGACACCTACATCGACCGCAGCTGGTACGCCGACTTCCTGGACTTCGCCGCCAAGGAGGGCCTGTTCGCGGAGTTCCTGACCCCCGCCGCGGCCGACCCCGACAAGCGCTGGGACACCGCGCGGATCGCCGAGCTGAACGAGATCCTCGGCTTCTACGGCCTCGGCTACTGGTACACCTGGCAGGTCACCATCCTGGGCCTCGGCCCGGTCTGGCAGAGCGAGAACGAGGCCGTCCGCGCCCGCGCCGCCAAGCTCCTCGCGGACGGCCACGTGATGGCCTTCGGCCTCTCCGAGCGCACCCACGGCGCCGACATCTACTCCACCGACATGATCCTCACTCCGGACGGCGAGGGCGGCTTCACCGCGACCGGCTCCAAGTACTACATCGGCAACGGCAACGTGGCCGGCCTGGTCTCGGTGTTCGGCCGCCGCTCGGACGTCGAGGGCCCCGAGGGCTACGTCTTCTTCGCCGCCGACAGCCGCCACGACGCGTACCACCTGGTCAAGAACGTGGTGAACGCGCAGATGTACGTCAGCGAGTTCCGCCTGGAGGACTACCCGGTGCGCGCCGAGGACGTGCTGCACACCGGCCAGGCCGCCTTCGACGCCGCGCTCAACACCGTCAACGTCGGCAAGTTCAACCTCTGCACCGCCTCGATCGGCATCTGCGAGCACGCGATGTACGAGGCCGTCACGCACGCCCACAACCGGGTGCTGTACGGCAAGCGGGTCACCGACTTCCCGCACGTCAAGCGGGAGCTGACCGACGCGTACGCCCGCCTGCTGGCGATGAAGCTGTTCAGCGCGCGGGCCGTGGACTACTTCCGCAGCGCCTCCCCCGAGGACCGCCGCTACCTGCTGTTCAACCCGATGACCAAGATGAAGGTCACCACCGAGGGCGAGAAGGTCATCGACCTGATGTGGGACGTCATCGCGGCCAAGGGCTTCGAGGCGGACACCTACTTCGACAAGGCCGCGAAGGACATCCGCGGCCTGCCGAAGCTGGAGGGCACCGTCCACGTCAACCTGGCGCTGATCCTCAAGTTCATGGGCAACTACCTGTTCGCCCCGGCCGACTACGCCCCGGTGCCGACCCGCCTGGACGCCGCCGACGACGCCTTCCTGTTCCGGCAGGGCCCGGCCCGCGGCCTGGGCGCGATCCGCTTCCACGACTGGCGCACCGCCTACGACCGCCACGCCGAGCTGCCGAACGTCGCCCGCTTCCGCGAACAGGCCGACGGCTTCTGCGAGTTGCTGCTCCAGAACGCGCCGAGCAAGGAGCAGCAGGCGGACCTGGACTTCCTGCTGGAGATCGGCCAGCTGTTCGCGCTGATCGTGTACGGCCAGCTGGTGCTGGAGCAGGCCGAGCTGACCGGCCTCACCGTCGCCGAGCACGGCGGCGACGTGCTGGACCGGATCTTCGACGCGCTGGTCCGCGACTTCTCGGCGCACGCCACCGAGCTGCACGGCAAGGCCTCGGCCACCGAGCAGCAGGCCGCCTGGGCGCTGGCCAACGTGCGCCGCCCGGTCGCCGACCCGGCGCGGGACGCGCGGGTGTGGTCGCAGGTCGAGGCGCTCTCCGGCGCGTACGAGATGCAGCCGTGAGCGGGATGCGGCTGTGACTGGGGTGCGGCCGTGAGCGGGATGAGGCCGTAGCGCGAAGGCAGTAGGACCCCGGGGGTGCCGGTCGGCGGACCGGCACCCCCGGTTCACCTCTCCGGGGCGGCCCGGCCGTCGCCGAGGCCCATGTCGCGGGCCCGGGCGACCGCCTCGGCGCGCGTGGCGACGTGCAGCTTCTCGAAGATGTGGGTGATGTGGTTGCGGACGGTCTTCTCCGCGACCACCAGCTCCCGGGCGATCCGCCGGTTGTCCAGTCCGCGCGCGACCAGGTCCAGCACCTCGGCCTCGCGGGCGGTGAGTTCAGGGAAGAGCTGTCCCGCCTCGCGCATCTTCGCCCCGGCCAGCAGGACGGTGATCCGTCCGGCCACCTCGCCCCCGAACACCGCACCGCCCGCCGCGACCGTCCGCACCGCGTGCAGCACCTCGTCCCGCCCGGCGCCCTTGACCAGGTAGCCGCGCGCGCCGGCCTGGAGGGCGGCGAGCAGGTTCCCGTCGTCGTCCGACATGGTCAGCATCAGCACCGGCGGCGGCGCCTCCTGGGTGGCGAGCTGCCGGACGGCCTCCAGTCCGGAGCCGTCGGGCAGCGAGAGGTCCATGATCACCACGGTCGGGCGGTGCCGGGCGACCGCCTCCGGAACATCGGCGACCCGCTCGGCCTCGGCGACCACGAGGACGCCCTCGGCGCTCTCCAGTGCCGCCTTGAGCCCCTCCCGGAAGAGGGGGTGGTCGTCGACGATCAGCACACGGACGGCTGGGTCACCGCCCGGGTCCATGGGTGCCAACGGCTGTTCTTCATCCACCCGGCCGACACTATCAGCGGCGGTGGCGTGACTTTCCGTGACGTGCTCGCGAAGTCCTCAGCGTGTCGGGGCCGGGAGGACGGGCCCTGGTGGGCGCCGTTACGCGGCGGTGGGCTGCGGTGGGCTGCGGTGGGCTGCGGTGGGGCGGGGCCGGAAGACGGGAGACGGCCGACGGATGACAACCGACAGATGACAGACTCTGAAATCTGTCATCTGTCGGTCGACTGTTCGATCGGCCTCAGCTCTGCGGACCGGTCTGCCCCGAGCGCATGGGCTTGCCGTCCCATTCCGGTCCCAGGACGGCACCGGGTGCGCCGACGCGGCCCAGCACGGCGAGCACCGGTCCACGCCGGCCGGCCCGCAGGCCGTACCGCTCCCCCGCCCGGGCGTAGACCAAGTCACCGGAGTACAGAAGGACTTCACCCAGCTCGCCGAGGAAGGCGGCGGCCCCGGAGAGGACCACCAGGAAGGCGTCGGTGGCCCGGTCCGCGCACGGTCCGCAGGTGCCGCCCGGGTCGAGCCGCACGATGCCCACCTCCACCTGCCGCGGGCTCGCGGCGGACGCGGAGTCCGACCGCTGGGCCGGGATGGTGCCCCGGAGCGGGGCCGGGCGGACGGTGAGCACGGTGGTCGGCGCGCCGCGGACGGCGGTGATCCGGCAGGAGGTGCCGGGACGGTGGTGCAGCGCCTCGCCCGGGGAGAGGATCCGGCCGGCCGCGAACAGCCGACCGGAGAGCACCACGGTCACCGACTCGACGGATTCGTAGGGGAGTTGCTCGACCCGGACGCCCGGCGGCAGCGCCTCGACGGTGAGTCCGGCGCGGACGGTCGGCCGCTGCTCGGGGTCGATCAGCCGCTGGAACGCGGGCGCGGTGCGGGGGACGGCAGCAGGGACGAGGATCACGAGAGACCTCCTCCGACGAGGTCAGGCAGGACAAGCAGGACCAGCGGGACCCATCAGGGCCGGTCACGGCGGGTGGCGCGGCGCCGGGCCAGGGCGGCCCGGGTGCCGGCGGAGTGCCGGGGGACGGCGAGCGTCAGACTGAGCAGTTCCGCACCGAGCGGCCCGGCCTCCAGGTGCAGGGTGCGGCCGCGGCGGGCCAGCAGCAGATCGCCCTCGGATGCCAAGTGGTCCGGCTCGTCGGACAGTTGGCCGACGACTGCGGCGCCGCGCAGCACGTGCAGGACGGTCTCGGTGTCGGGCCGGCCCGGGAGGACGTGGTGGGCGCCCGGGCTCAGCCGCAGGTGGTCGAAGGCCTCGCAGGCGCTGGCGAGCATTCGGCTCCGGGCGAGGGAGCGGATCCGCACGCGCTCGCCGTTCGGGCCGAGGACGACCATGGCCGCGCCGGTGTCGGTGGTGACGATCACCTGGGGTCACCTTCTTCGGGAGAGGCTTCGGAACGGTGGACGGAGGGGGCGGGGACGGCGAGCAGGGCGTGGAAGAACTCCAGTCCGGCCGTCCCGGCGGTCAGGACGGTCCGCGAACCGAGCGGCAGCACGACCGCGGTGCCCTCGACCAGCGGCAGGCCGGCGTCGGCGCGCTCCGGGTGGTCCGGGTGTGCGGTCCCCTCGGGCAGTTCGGCGAGCCCGGAGCCGGCGGTGACGTAGAGCGCGTGCTCGATGCCGTCGGCGGCCAGCTCCGCGCTCCGGCCCGGGTCGAGTCGTTGCAGGCCGACGCCGCGCAGCGGTCCGGCGAGCAGGCGGCCGGGGTCGACGGCGCCTCGGCGGCGCAGGTCGGTGATGACGGTGCCCGACATGACGGGCGCTCCTTCCGGTCGCGGGCGGGCTCTGTGGTCCGCCTCTGCGATCCACCGTGCGCCGCCCGCTGTCCCGGCCACACGGGGGTGTCGTCCCGTCCGGCTCCCGATCCGATCCCGGCTCGATCCCGCTTCCGATCCCGGTCTGGCCCCGGCCCCGATCCCGGTCCGCCCCACCCGGGATCCCGGTCCGCCACCGCGCGGAGATCCCGGCCTGCTTCCGCCCCGGTCCCGACCCTCGCCGCCGCACCCCGATCGCCCCCCGAGGCGCCCCCGGGTCGCCCCCGGGTCGCCCCCGCCCGCGAACGCCCCGAGCCGACCGGAACGACGTACGGTGGAACCGGAGGCCGTGTCATGCACGTCACCGGAACCCACTTCACCCGCTTCGCCGACCGCACCGAGGCGGGCCGTCGGCTGGCCGCCCGCCTGGGACACCTGGCCGGACCCGACACCGTGATCGTGGCGCTGCCGAGGGGCGGTGTGCCGGTGGCCGCCGAGGTCGCCGCGGCGCTCGGCTCACCGCTGGACATCTGCGTGATCCGCAAGCTCGGCGTGCCCTACCAGCCGGAGCTCGGCATGGGGGCGATCGGCGAGGACGGCGTCCGGGTGCTGAACGACCAGGTCATCCGGTTCTCCGCGGTCACCGACGAGCAACTGGCCGAGGTGGAGCGGCGCGAGCGCGCCGAGCTGGCGCGCCGGGCCCGCCGCTACCGGGGCGACCGGCCACCCGCCGACCTGCGCGGGCGCACGGTGGTCGTGGTGGACGACGGCATCGCCACCGGCTCCACCGCCCGGGCGGCCTGCCGGATCGTCCGGGAGCGCGGCGCGGCCCGGGTGGTGCTCGCGGTGCCGGTCGCGCCCGCGGACTGGGCCGAGCGCCTCGACGAGGTCGCCGACGAACTGGTCTGCGTCGACACGCCGTCCCCGTTCTACGCGATCGGCGAGTTCTACGCCGACTTCACGCAGACCGAGGACGAGGAGGTGCTGCGGCTGCTGGCCCAGGCCGGCGGCGACCCGCCCGCGGCCTCCGCCGGGGTCGACCGCGAGCTGCTGCTGCCCGCCTCCGGGGCCCGCCTCGCCGGCCGGCTGACCGTCCCGGCCGGCGCGCGCGGGGTCGTCGTCTTCGCGCACGGCAGCGGCAGCGGCCGGCACAGCCCGCGCAACCGGCACGTCGCCGAGTACCTGAACCGCACCGGGCTGGCCACGCTGCTGTTCGACCTGCTCACCGAGGCCGAGGAGGCCGACCGGCGGAACGTGTTCGACGTGGCGCTGCTGGGCGGCCGGCTGACCGCCGTCGCCCGGCAGCTGGGCGCGGCGCAGGGCGGCCCGGACGCCGACGTGCCCGAGACCCGGGGCCTTCCGCTCGGCCTGTTCGGCGCCAGCACCGGCGCCGCGGCCGCGCTGCACACCGCCGCCGAGCTGGGCCCGGCGGTGTGTGCCGTGGTCTCCCGGGGTGGTCGCCCGGACCTCGCCCCGCCCGACACGCTGGCCCGGGTCCGCGCTCCGACGCTGCTCGTCGTCGGCTCCCTGGACCCCACCGTGCTCGACCTCAACCGGCGGGCCCGGAGCCGGCTGCGCTGCGAGACCGGGCTCGCGGTGGTGCCGCACGCGAGCCACCTGTTCGAGGAGCCCGGGACGCTGGACCGGGTCGCCGAACTGGCCTCGGACTGGTTCCTGCGCCACCTCCCGCGCCCCACTGGCCCCGGAAGTGCGTGACCGTCCCATTGCGCAGGATTCGTGCATCGTCCCCGGTCAGCAGCGCATTTTGCGCAGCTGACAGCGGGATTTTCTGATCAGCTTGTACACATTGAGCAGTCAAAATCCGACCTGTTGCCCAACCACCCCGACAGTAGCAAGCTCTCCGCAACCACACCGCCCACCCGTTCGCGGTGCGGTCGCGATCCAGCGGAAGCCTCGACGGCGAGGCCCGAAGTGGAGGAACGAGCGATGACCCCGCAGACCCACGCCCTTGAGTTGACCCCCGAGGAGCGCGAGGCCGGTCTTGACGCCGACCAGCTGCGCCGCCTCGTCGGCCTTGTCGAGCACGACGACGCCGCCGACCCGTTCCCCGTGACGGCCCAGGACGCGGTCGTCTTCGTGGTCGGCAACGCCACCCAGACGGCCCAGTTCTACCAGGTCGTCTTCGGCATGGAGCTGGTCGCCTACTCCGGCCCGGAGACCGGTCGTCGGGACCGCAAGGCGTACGTGCTCCGCTCCGGTTCCTGCCGCTTCGTGATCAAGGGCGGTGTCCAGCCGGGCAGCCCGCTGCTGGACCACCACCGCCGCCACGGCGACGGCGTCGTCGACCTCGCCCTGGAGGTCCCGGACGTCGACAGGTGCATCGAGCACGCCCGTGCGACCGGCGCCACCGTGCTGGAGGAGCCGAACGACGTCTCGGACGAGAACGGCACCGTGCGCCGCGCGGCCATCGCCACCTACGGCGAGACCCGCCACACCCTGATCGACCGCTCCCGCTACCACGGCCCCTACCTGCCGGGCTACGTCGTCGCGGAGAGCAGGGTCACCCACCCGGAGGGCTCGCCCAAGCGGCTCTTCCAGGCCCTCGACCACGCCGTCGGCAACGTCGAGCTGGGCCGGATGGACGAGTGGGTGTCGTTCTACAACCGCGTCATGGGCTTCGTGAACATGGCCGAGTTCGTCGGCGACGACATCGCCACCGAGTACTCGGCGCTGATGTCCAAGGTCGTCGCCAGCGGCAACCACCGGGTGAAGTTCCCGCTCAACGAGCCGGCCGTCGCCAAGAAGAAGTCCCAGATCGACGAGTACCTGGAGTTCTACACCGGCCCGGGCTGCCAGCACATGGCGCTCGCCACCAACGACATCCTCACCACCGTGGACGTCCTGCGGGCGCGCGGCGTGGAGTTCCTCGCCACCCCGGACGCCTACTACGACGACCCGGAGCTGCGCGAGCGGATCGGCAAGGTCCGGGTGCCGATCGAGGAGCTGAAGAAGCGCGGCATCCTGGTCGACCGCGACGAGGACGGCTACCTGCTGCAGATCTTCACCAAGCCGATCGGCGACCGCCCCACCGTCTTCTACGAGTTCATCGAGCGGCACGGTTCGCTCGGCTTCGGCAAGGGCAACTTCAAGGCGCTCTTCGAGTCCATCGAGCGCGAGCAGGACCGACGCGGCAACCTGTGAGCGTCCGACGGCTCCGACGAGCCGGGCACCGGCGATCGGGGCTCTGACGGGCTCCGGCGATCGGCGCTCTGACGGGCACCGGCGAACGGGGTCCGTGACAAGCTCCGTCGAGCTCTGACGAAGCGGATCTCTGCCAATCGGTCGAGGAGGACCACGGAGATGGCGTACTACCGGCAGCTGGGCAGCATCCCGCCCAAGCGGCACACCCAGCACCGCACTCCCGAAGGCGGTCTTTACTACGAGGAGTTGATGGGCGAGGAGGGGTTCTCTTCGGACTCCTCGCTGCTCTACCACCGGGGCATCCCCTCGGCGGTGGTCAACGCGGTGCCCTGGGAGCTGCCGGACCAGTCCACGGTGCCCAACCATCCGCTCCTCCCCCGGCACCTCAAGCTGCACGAGCTGTTCGCGGACCAGGACTGGAAGTCCGCGGACGTCGTCGGCAGCCGCAGACTGGTTCTCGGCAACGGCGACGTGCGGATCTCGTACGTCGCCGCCGGGGCCCCGAGCGAGCTCTACCGCAACGGGCTCGGCGACGAGTGCGTGTACGTGGAGTCCGGCTCCGGCACGGTCGAGACGGTGTTCGGCTCGATCGAGGTCGGGCAGGGCGACTACGTGATCATCCCGCGCGCCACCACCCACCGCTGGGTGCCGGCCGGCGACGAGCCGCTGCGCGCGTACTGCATCGAGGCGAACAGCCACATCACCCCGGTCAAGCGCTACCTGTCGAAGTACGGGCAGCTGCTGGAACACGCGCCGTACTGCGAGCGGGACTTCCGCGGACCGGTCGGACCGCTGGTCGTCGATGCCCCCGGGGACGTCGACGTGCTGGTCAAGCACCGTGGCCCGAACGGGATCGCGGGCACCCGCTACACCGTGCCGCACCACCCCTTCGACGTGGTCGGCTGGGACGGCTGTCTGTACCCGTACGCCTTCAACATCAGGGACTTCGAGCCGATCACCGGCCGGATCCACCAGCCTCCGCCGGCCCACCAGGTCTTCGAGGGCAACGGCTTCGTGATCTGCAACTTCGTTCCGCGCAAGGTGGACTACCACCCGCTGTCGATCCCGGTGCCGTACTACCACGCCAACGTGGACAGCGACGAGGTCATGTTCTACTGCGGCGGCGACTACGCGGCGCGCAAGGGCTCCGGCATCGGCCAGGGCTCGATCTCGCTGCACCCGGGCGGACACACCCACGGGCCGCAGCCGGGAGCGTACGAGCGCAGCATCGGCGCGGAGTTCTTCGACGAGCTGGCCGTCATGGTGGACACCTTCCGCCCGCTGGAGCTCGGCGAGGGCGGCCGGGCCGGCGAAGATTCCGACTACGCCTGGACCTGGGCCGGTCGGGGGCCCGGGCGATGAGCGCACTGGCTTCGGGGGGCGTGATCCCCGAGCTGTTCCGCGAGCTGTTCGACGACGCGGCGGTGTTCCCGCCGGGGAACCTTCCGGTCGTCGAGGCGGTGCCCGCGCACCGGGCGCACCGCTCGGCCTGGTACGCCGAGGCGGTCGGGCCGCTCCTCTGCGGGGCGGGCCGGCTGGGCGAGTTGGCCGCGGCCGTCGCGAACTCCCCGACGACCGTCGGCTCCGAGGCGACTTCGACCCCCGCTGCCGGCGAGGACACGGCGGCGGGCACGACGGGGGCGGGCGGATCGGTGGTGGCGGGCGACCGGCCGCTCAGGGTCGGGCTGGTGCTGCCGGGGGGCAGCACCGAACTCGCCCCGGCGCTCGCCGCCGCCGCGCCGTTCGAGCTGGCCGGCGTCGAACTGGCCACCCGGGACGCCGCCGAGGCGGTGGCCGCACTGGACCGGCTGCTGCCACCGGACGTCCCGGCCGCCGTCGAACTGCCGCGCGAACTCCTGCGCGGGGACGGACTGGACGCCGTCCTGGACGTGCTGGTGGACAGCCCGTACCGGGCGAAGTTCCGCACCGGCGGACTGGTCGCCGAGGCGTTCCCGGACGAGGAGGAGCTGGCCGCCTTCCTCACCGGCTGCGCGCAGCGCGGACTGCCCTACAAGTGCACGGCTGGGCTGCACAACGCCGTCCGGCACACCGACCCGGAGACCGGGTTCGAGCACCACGGCTTCCTGAACGTGCTGCTGGCCGCGCAGGAGACCGACCGGGCCGCGGCCGCGGCGGTGCTGGCGGAGCGCGACGGCGAGGTGCTGGCCAAGGCGGTGCGTTTGCTGACGGATCGTCAGATCACGGTGATCCGCAACTCGTTCACCGCGTTCGGCACCTGTAGCATCGCCGAGCCCCTGGGTGACCTGGCCGCACTCGGCCTGCTGTCGTCGCCCAGTCCACTGCACCAGGAGGACCGTTGAGCACCACCCCCAGCAGCACCGGCAGCTGGCTCGCCAGCGCCCAGGACTCGCCGTTCGGCGTGCACAACCTGCCGTACGGCGTCTTCACCGCCGCCGACCAGCCGGGGCGGCGCCGGATCGGCGTGCGCGTCGGAGACTTCGTGCTGGACGCCGGGGCGGCCGCCCGCGCGGCCGGTGCGCCGTCGACGCTGCTGGAGGCGGACTCGCTCAACCCGCTGATGGCGGCGGGGCGTCCGGTCTGGACCCGGGTGCGGGCGGACCTCACCACCTGGCTCACCGACGAGTCCTTCCGCGAGGCGCTGTCGCCGGCGCTGCTGCCGGCCGACGAGGTGGAGCTGCACCTGCCGTTCGAGGTCGCCGACTACGTCGACTTCTACGCCTCGGAGCACCACGCCACCAACCTGGGCCGGATCTTCCGCCCGGGCGCGGAGCCGCTCACCCCCAACTGGAAGCACCTGCCCATCGGTTACCACGGGCGTGCGGGCACGGTCGTGGTCTCCGGCACACCGGTGGTGCGGCCGCACGGGCAGCGCAAGGCGCCCGCCGACGCCGCTCCGACCTTCGGGCCGACGCGCCGGCTGGACATCGAGGCCGAGGTCGGCTTCGTCGTCGGCACGCCGTCGGAGCTCGGCCGACCGGTCGTGCTGGACGACTTCCGCGAGCACGTGTTCGGCGTCTGCCTGCTCAACGACTGGTCGGCGCGCGACATCCAGGCCTGGGAGTACGTGCCGCTCGGCCCGTTCCTCGGCAAGTCCTTCGCAACCTCGGTCTCGCCGTGGATCGTCCCGCTGGAGGCCCTGGATCACGCCCGGGTCGCACCGCCGGAGCGTGACGTCGAGCCGTTGGCGTACCTGGACGACCGGGGCGGCGAGCCGTGGGGCCTGGACCTGGCGATGGAGGTCCGGCTGAACGGGCACCCCGTCTCCCGGCCGCCGTTCGCCACCATGTACTGGACGGCGCAGCAGCAGCTGACCCACATGACGGTCAACGGCGCTTCGCTGCGCACCGGCGACCTGTTCGCCTCCGGCACCGTCAGCGGACCGGAGCGGGACACCCGGGGTGCGCTGATCGAGCTGACCTGGAACGGCGAGGAGCCGCTGAAGCTCCCGGACGGGACGATCCGGACGTTCCTGGAGGACGGCGACGAGGTGACCATCACCGCGACCGCGCCCGGGCCGGACGGCGCCGTGCTCGGGTTCGGCGAGGTCACCGGGCGCGTGCGCGGCTGAGCGATCACGGGTGACAGCCGACGGCTGACAGGTGACGACTCACAACGGACGACTGACAACGGACGACTGACAGATCACGGGTGACAGCTGACAGATTTCATCATCTGTCAGCTGTCACCCGTCTTCGGTCCCCGCCTCCCGATCCGGTGATCAGTGCTCCCCGCCGCCCCCGGTACGGTGGACGCCAGGCGGACTTCGAGGGCTCCGGCGTACTCCAGCGGACTCCGACGGACTCCGACATCACCGAGGAACGGGAGCGGGCCGGATGAGCACAGAGGTGGCGGAGGTCCAGGCCTTCCTGGACGGCGGCGTCGGACGGCTCGTGCTGAACCGCCCGAAGGCACTCAACTCGCTGACCCACGGCATGGTCACCGCCCTGCGCGCCACGCTGGACGACTGGGCCGAGGACGACCGGATACGCGCCGTCGTCCTGACCGGCGCGGGCGAGCGCGGCCTCTGCGCCGGCGGGGACATCCGCGCGATGCACGACGACGCCAGAGCGGGAGGAGCCGGCACCCGGGCGTTCTTCCGCGACGAGTACCGGCTGAACGCCCTGATCGCCCGCTACCCGAAGCCGTACGTCGCGGTGCAGGACGGCATCACCATGGGCGGCGGCGTCGGCGTCTCCGCCCACGGCGCGGTGCGGATCGTCACCGAGCGTTCCGTCGTCGCGATGCCCGAGACCCGGATCGGTATCGCCCCGGACGTCGGCGGCAGTCGGCTGCTCGCCCACGCGCCCGGCGAGCTGGGCACCCACCTCGGGCTCTCCGCGGCCTCGATGGGCCCGGGCGACGCCCTGCTGTGCGGGTTCGCGGACCACTTCGTGCCCACGCCGCGCATCCCCGACCTGCTCGACGCCCTGGCCCGGGGCACCGCCTCGGGGACCGGCCGCACCACCGCCGAGGTCACCGCCCTGGTGGCCACCCTCGTCGCCGCGCACGCCGAGCCCGCGCCGCCCGCCGCACTGGCCGCCCAGCGCACCTGGATCGACGCCTGCTACGCGGCCGACACGGTCGAGGAGATCGTCGACCGGCTGCTGAACTCGGGTGTCCCGGAGGCGAAGGAGGCCGCCGTCGCGGTCCTGGCGAACTCCCCCACCGCCGTCAAGACCACCCTGGCCGCGCTGCGCCGCGCCCGCACCCTCCCTTCGCTGGAGGCCGTGCTCGACCAGGAGTACCGGATCTCCTGCACCGCGCTGGAGAGCCACGACATGGTCGAGGGCATCCGTGCGCAGGTGATCGACAAGGACCGCGACCCGCACTGGAAGCCCGGCACGCTCGCCGAGGTGACGGAGGCGGACGTCGCCCGCTACTTCGGCTCGCGCGAGGGCGACGAGCTGGGACTGGCCTGACCCCCTGCCCCTCCTCCAGAGCCTGGTGACCGGCGTCTCGCATACCAAGACTGGCGCGAGGCGGGGCGCGTCGTAGATCGTTGGGTGGTCAGGGCGCGCCCACGGGCGCCGAGCAGCGGAAATGGGAGTCGACGGCGATGACCGAGACCGAGACCTACGAGACGATCCTGGTCGAGCGCAAGGGCAGGGTGGGGCTGATCACGCTCAACCGGCCCAAGGCGCTCAACGCGCTGAACACCCAGCTCATGAACGAGGTGGTCGCCGCCGCGACCGCCTTCGACCGGGACCCGGAGATCGGCTGTCTGGTCATCACCGGCTCGGAGAAGGCCTTCGCGGCCGGCGCCGACATCAAGGAGATGCAGGGCAACCGGTTCCCGGACGTCTACCTGGACGACTGGCTGGGCCCGTGGGACCGGCTCGGCGCCGTGCGCAAGCCGGTGATCGCGGCGGTGGCCGGGTTCGCGCTGGGCGGCGGCTGCGAGCTGGCGATGCTGTGCGACATCCTGCTGGCCGCGGACACCGCGAAGTTCGGGCAGCCGGAGATCAAGCTCGGGGTGATCCCGGGCATCGGCGGCTCGCAGCGGCTGACCCGGGCGGTCGGCAAGGCGAAGGCCATGGAGCTGTGCCTGACCGGCCGGATGATGGGCGCCGAGGAGGCCGAGCGGGCCGGCCTGGTCTCCCGGATCGTCCCGGCGGACCAGCTGCTGTCCGAGGCGCTCGCCACCGCCGAGACGGTCGCGGCCATGTCGGCCCCGGCGGCGGTCATGATGAAGGAGAGCGTCAACCGCGCCTTCGAGACCACCCTGGCCGAGGGCGTCCGCTTCGAGCGCCGGCTCTTCCACGCGGCCTTCGCCACGGCGGACCAGAAGGAGGGCATGGCGGCGTTCGCCGAGAAGCGCCCGCCGGAGTTCCAGAACCGCTGACGGCGGAGGGCGTCCGACGGATAACGGCGGACAGCTGACAGCAGACAGCTGACAGATTTCAGATGCTGAAATCTGTCAGCTGAACTCTGTTCGCCGAAGGCCGTCAAGCGTTCGCCGAAGACCGTCCACCGTCGGCCGCCGCGCTCAGTCCTCCTCCTCCACCGCCACCGTGTTCAGCCGGGCGAGCCCGAGGCGGGTGGCGGCGACGACGATCTGGTCGCCCGGGGCGAGCCTCCGGGTACGGTCCGGGAAGTTCCACTGCAACTGCCCGCCGTGGGCGAAGCGCACGGCGATCACCCGGACGCCGCCCGGGTCCTCCAGGTCGTGCCGGTTCAGCCCGATCAGCCCGCTGCCGTCCTCCACCTTCAGCTCGGCGATCAGCAGCACGTGCCGGAGCACCGACAGCGTCCCCCGCACCTCGCGCCCCATCAGCGCCGCCGCGAAGGCGGGCGCGGCCAGGTAGGACACCGACCGGGAGGCCGCGTTGTCCAGCGTCTTGTAGAAGTGGCTGGCGAAGTCGTCCTCGAACAGCCGCACCACCACCCGGACCTCGGGTTTGCCGTGGCGTGCCTCCAGGGCCGCCTCCAGGTTGGTGGCGTCGTCCCCGCTGACCGCGACCAGCGCCCGGCTGTGCTTCAGCCGGGCCCGGCGCAGCTGCTGCTCGAACGGACCGTCGCCCATCACCACCGGGATCCCCAGCGCCCGGACGGCGGCGATGCCGCGTGCCTGCGGGTCCCGCTCCATGCAGACCACCGGCACGCCCATGTCGTGCAGTTGGGTCGCGACGCGGGTTCCGACGTTGCCGAGGCCGACGACGATCACGTGGTCCCGGGTGCCCGCCCCGGGGTTGCGCGGCTGCCCGCGCCGCCCGGAGCCCAGCACTTCGACCGCGATGGCGGTGGCCACCGGCGCGAAGGTGATCCCGCAGATGGTGATCACCACCTGCGCCACCCGCTGCCAGAACCCGCCGGTGCCCGTCCCGGAGGAGATGTCGGAGAGCTGGTCCGGCTGGGCGGCGCCGGCCAGGTCGAGCAGCGTGACGTAGACGGTCCAGCCGAAGTTCCGGTTGAGGTACCAGAGCACCCCGAAGGCCAGCAGCACCGCCGCGAGGGCGGTGAGCAGCACCAGCCGCATCCGGGCGCTGGTGAAGAAGCGCATGGTGTCGAGCAGCCGCCAGCGCACCCGTCGCATCCAGTCGATCGGTTCCCGGGGCTCCATCCGCAGCACCTGGAGCGCCGCCCTGCCGCCCGGTTCCTCCTCCGCGTCGGGGGCGGCCGGGGGCGCCGGTTCGCGCCGTACGCCGCCGGGCCGGATCGGCCCGTCGTCGCCGAACTCGCTGGCGAGCCTGACGAATTCGGCCGAGTCACCCTGCTGCTCGGGCAGCAGCCGGATCCGGCCGAGGTCCTGCCGGTCGATCTGGTCGGCGACCACGCAGATGCGGTCGGAGGTGATGTCGTCGTCGAACGCGATGTGCAGGTAACGCCCTTCGATCTCCACCGAGTTGGGCCGCCCGAGCGCCGCGGCGGCGAAGGCCGGGGCGGCGGTGGCGGAACCGGAGAGCGCGGCACCGTTCTTGAGTAGCCGCTCGATGTTCTCGCCGAGCCGCTGGTTGAACATCCGGAAGACGATGCGGATGTCCGGGTTGTGGTTCTGGGCGCTGAGCGCGGCGTGGATGTTCTCCTGGTCGCTCCCCTCGACCAGGGCGAGACCGCGCGCGGTGCCGATGGACACCGCGCGCAGCGCCTCCTCCGTGATGCTGGCGTACTCCACGACCGCCGCGACGCCGGAGAGTTGCTCGATCTGCGGCGCGTGGTCGCGGGTTCGATCGGCGACCAGGACGACGACCGGGACCTCGTAGTGCTCGACGAGCTCCAGGACCAGTCGGTGAGCCAGCGCGTTGCCCCCGCAGACGATGTAGTGCTGGCTGATCGGCTCGACCGGAGGGGTCCCCCACCCTTCAGAAGTCATATCGCCGGATGATATCGACGGAAAGTGTCCGGAGGGTGACGTTCCGGCGACCGCGGCGGATCCCCCGAACGGCCGTATCCGGCGCGCGGTCCGGCCGTGGCGCGGAGACGCTGGGGTTCGTTCCCTGCCCGTCAGCCGGCCGACCCGACCTACCCCACCCGTCCGGCGCCGTGCGCCCAGCACGACACCGGTCACCGGTGCCCCCGTCGCCGTCGCCCGGCCTCAGCCCGAGGAGTACCCCACCGTGGCCCCTCCGATCATCACCCCCGACGGTACCCCGGTCCAGGGACCGCTCGGACTGCTCGCCAAGGCCGCCTGGCAGGTCCTGCTGCTCGCCGGACTCGTCTCGCTCGCCCTCGGGATCGTGGTCTTCGCCTGGCCCGAGGAGACGCTGCTGGTGGTGGGCGTGCTGTTCGGCCTCTACCTGCTGGTGATCGGCATCGTGCAGCTGATCGCCGCGTTCGGCACCCACTCCACCACGGCACTGCGGGTGCTGGCCTTCATCAGCGGTGCGATCTGCGTGCTGCTGGGGCTGCTCTGCTTCCGCAGCGCGGCACGGTCGCTGCTGCTGCTCGCGCTCTGGATCGGGATCGGCTGGCTGTTCCGCGGCATCACCCAGCTCGCCGCCGCGATCTCCGACCCGCTGATGCCCGCCCGCGGCTGGCAGGCCTTCGCGGGCGTGGCCAACACCCTGGCCGGCGTGCTGCTGATGGTGTGGCCGGTCGGCTCGATCACCGCGCTGGCCGTGCTCGCCGGGTGCTGGCTGGTGATCCTGGGCCTGCTCGAGATCGTGACGGCGATCCGGGTCCGCAGCCGGGCCAAGGAGATTCCGTCGGGCGTCTGACCTGCACCCGGCGCCGTGAGGCCGTGTCCCATCGGGGGCACGGCCTCACGGCTGGACGGGAGGATTCACGGGCGGAGCCGGCCACGGGCAGGGCAGGTCACGGCACGGGCGCGGCGTCACGAGCGCCGGACGTCACGAGCGCCGGACGTCACGGACACCCGAGGTCACGGGCGCGGCGCGTAGCCGATCCGGAAGGTGGCGGCCTCCAGCCGATCCGGGGTGAGCCGGACGTCGGTCAGCCGCTCGGCGAGCGCGAACGCGGCCTCGGTGTGCTGTGCGAACTCCTCCGTCCCCAGATGGAAGCCGCAGGCGGCCAGCAGCTCGGGTATGCCGGGGGCATCGGCGTCCGAGCCGTCCCGCTGGTCGGGGAAGAGCGGCTCGAAGTGCAGCCGCTGGAGGCCGTGTTCCCACCAGTGGAAGTGGTCCACGGCGTTGAGGTTGCGGAAGTGCGAGATGAGCCGGGTGCCCTCGCCGAGCCGTGCGATCACCGTGTCCAGGGAGCCGAGGTAGCCGTTCGGCTCGATCGCGAGGGCCCAGCCGTCGAGTTCGGTGACCGCGACGAGCAGCCGGTCCTCGGCGGGGTCGAACAGCGCCGCGGCCTCCTCGTCCGCGCCGGTCCCTTCGTTCTCCTCGTCCTCCTCGTCCTCCTCGTCCGCGCCCTCCTCGTAGGCCTCCCAGCGGGCCGTCACCGCCTTCAGGCCGACGGCGTCGCTCGCCGGCAGGGCGTCGAAGCGGCGCAGCAGTTCCTCGGCCGCGAGGCCCTGGACCTGGGTGAGGCAGTAGGCCTCGCCCAGGTCGGGGTAGCGTTCCTCGAACCAGGTGTAGTCGGTGGCGTGTGCGGTCGCGGTCATGACGGCGATGCTGCCAGACGCCTCGGACAGCGCTCGCCCGAGGCCGTCAGAGCCAGACCGGGTCGTCCGTTCCCCAGCGCCCCGGCGGGCGCGACCAGTCGGCGGGCGCCCCCTCGTACCCGATCGGCGGCAGGGCGTGACGCAGCCGACCGTACGCGGAATCGGTCTCGGTCAGCCAGCGGGAGGGGTCGTACGGCTCGGGCCGGGCCTCCTGCGGCGCCTCCGGTCCCGGTTCGATGCCGTGCAGCAGCCAGGAGGCCGTGCCGGCGAGGGAGAAGCGCAGGTGGCGGCCGCCGGGGCGGCGGGTGCGCTGGTCGGTGAGGACGCGCAGGACGGCGGCGGCGATGAGGTAGCCGGTGCCGTGGTCGAGGGCCTGGGCGGGCAGCACGCCGGGGCGGCCGTCGGGGCTGGCCTCGTGCGCGGCGATGCCGACGCCCGCCTGGACCAGGCTGTCGAAACCGCGGCGTCCGGCCCAGGGGCCGGTCCAGCCCCAGGCGCAGAGCTGGGCGAGGATCAGGTCCGGCTTGCGGGCGAACAGTGCGTCGGGGCCCAGGCCGTGGGCGTCGAGGGCGCCGGGGCGGTAGGCCGTGACGACGACGTCGGCGGTGGCGAGCAGTCCCTCGAACACGGCGCGGTCGGCCGGTGCGGCGAGGTCGAGCCGGGTGGAGCGCTTGCCGAAGCCGGTGTCGGTGTGGGCGTCTTCGGCCTCCGGCAACCGGGGCGAGTCGACGCGCAGGACGTCGGCGCCGAGCAGGGCGAGGGTGCGGGTGGCGACCGGTCCGGCGATCACCCGGGTGAGGTCGAGGACCCGGGCCCCGGCGGCGGGACGGTCCACCGGGGCCTCGCCGAGCGGGCGGACCGGCGCGGTCGCGGCGGCCGCACCGATCTCCACTTGCTCCACGAGGGGGTGCACGGCCGGACTCACCGGCGCGACGGTGACCGCGAGCGCTCCCGCCGCATACGCGCGCTCCTGGATCAGCTCGGCCGGCAGCTTGCCGAGCGCCTCGGCGAGCTGCTCGGGCCCGGTGTCGACGGCGAGGTCGAGGGCGGAGAGCAGCCGGGCGCGGTGGTGCGGGTAGTTGGCGTGGGTGCGCACCCAGCCGTCCGCGGTGCGCCAGAAGCCGGAGTGCGGGGCGAAGGAGACGGGTGCGCGGCCGTCGACCGTCAGGTGCCGCTCGCTGACGAAGGCGGTGGCCACCGCGCCCTGGTCGACCCGGACGGCGGGGACGACCCGGACGGCCTGGGCAGTCGGAACCAGCGCGCCGCTGCGGTGGGCGGCGAGCTCGGCGGCTGCCAGCGAGCAGACCGCCACGGTGGCGCGGGCGAGCCGGCGCACCGGCAGACCGGAGGGCAGGACGTCGTCCGGGCCCTGGAAGCTCACCCGTTCCAGCAGCTCGGGCGATCCCCCGAGGGCCGCCCAGGCATGGGCGGTGGGGCCGTCGACGTATCCGGTGGTTCCGGTGGTTCCAGCCGTTCCGCTGGTTCCGGTGGGACCAGTGGGTCCTTCTGGCAACGGGCGATCAGTCATGTCCGGCATTGTGCTCCGGCTCTCAGGCAGTCGCCGTGACGCCCGCCACCAACATCAGCAGGACCGCCGAGACCACGGTCATCCGGCGGGCCGCCTGCGGGGAGCCGCCGAACCGGCCGCCGAGCCGCCCGCTGGCGTGCGCGACCAGCCCGTACACCACCGCGCAGGCCAGCACGTTGAGCGAGCCGAGCGCGAGGACCTGCCCGCCGACCGGCAGTGCGGCGGCCGGGTCGACGAACTGCGGCACCAGGGAGAGGTAGAGCAGCAGGCCCTTGGGGTTGAGCAGCGCGGTCAGCATGCTCTGGCGCAGCACCGTCCTGGTGGGCTGCGGCTTGGGCGCGGCCAGAGCGGCGGCGCCCCCGCCCTTGCGCAGCGCCAGCAGCATCATGACGGCCAGCACCAGCAGGTACGCGGCTCCGGTGAGGCGCAGCACGGGCAGGGCGGCCGGGACGGCGCGCAGCGCGGCGGCCAGTCCGGCGCTGGAGAGCAGGGTGTGGACGGCGTACCCGGCGCAGACCCCGCCGACCGCGGTCAGCGCGGCACGGCGTCCCTGGCCGAGGCCTCGGGCGGCGATGTAGAGCCAGTCGGGGCCCGGGGTGCAGACCAGCAGCAGGTCGACTCCGAGGAAGAGGAGGAGGGCGTGGGTGTCCATGGGCGTGGGCGTGGCCTGTCGTGGTCGTCGCGATGTGTGCCCGGCGGGTCGGCCGGGGGTGCCCGGGTGGTCCGCCAGGCTTGCCCCGGTGGGCCGGCCTGGGTGCCCCGGCGCTCGGCCGGGACGTCCCGGTGGCCGGTGCAGCCGGTTCAGCCGGTGCGGTCACTGAAGGTAGCCGGACGGGGCTGGCACGCGATGGCGACTTCTCGCTGGTCGGAGGCGTGTTTTGGCAGAATGTTGCGCCATGGACCGAATTGACCGCAGAATCCTCCGCGAGCTCCAGCAGGACGGGCGCCTGACGAACACCGAGCTGGCCTCCCGGGTGGACCTCACCCCCTCCCCCTGCCTGCGCAGGGTGCGCCAACTGGAACAGGACGGCGTGATCCGCGGCTACCGGGCGGTGCTGGACGGCGCGGCCGTCGGGCGCGGGTTCCAGCCCTTCGTGACCATCACCATGCGTCACGAGGACCAGGTGACGGTCGCCGAGTTCGAGCGCCGGGTGGCCGAACTGCCGGAAGTGGTGGAGGCCCACCGGCTGTTCGGCGAGCCCGACTACCTGCTGCGGATCGCCGTGGCCGACATCGCCGCGTACGAGCGCTTCATCACCGACGTGCTCTCCGGCCTGCCGGGCATCGCGCAGGTCAACTCGCACCTGACGATGAAGCAGGTGAAGGCCGACCAGGGGCTGCCGGTCGGCGGGTAGGGTGCGAACCGGGGACCCGTGCAGCCGCCTGTACGGGAGAGCGACGCACTGCGACATGGGGGCTGAATTGCGCGTGATCCGCCGTCTCGACCTGGGGTACTTCGTCCGGCCGGCCGCCGAGGTGGGCGGCCCGGAGCCGCGCGTGGAACCGGTGCTGGCGTACCTGGTCCGGCGTCCGGAGGGGCTGCTGATGTTCGACACCGGGATCGGTGGCTGCGGGCCGGAGACCGAGGCGCACTACCGCCCGGTCCGCCGCCCGCTGCCGGAGGCGCTCGCCGCGGCCGGGGTCGCCGTCGGGGACATCGACCTGGTGGTCAACTGCCACCTGCACTTCGACCACTGCGGCGGCAACCCGCTGTTCGCGGGCACCCCCGTCCTGGTCCAGGCGGAGGAGCTGGCCACCGCCCGGCGCGGCGGGTACACCATCGACGCGCTGGTCGACTTCCCCGGCGCCGAGTACCGCGAGCTCGACGGCGAGGCCGAGGTCTGGCCGGGCGTGCGGGTGCTGCCCACGCCCGGCCACACCGGGGGCCACCAGTCCCTGCTGATCGACCGCCCGGGTGGCGGCCCGGTCCTGCTGGCCGGGCAGGCGTACGACTTCGCCTCCGAGTACGCACAGGCGGTGCTCGCCCGGCGGGCGGCGCGCGAGGGCGTGGCCGCGCCGCTGCCGGGGTACCGGGCCTGGCTCGACCGGATGGCGGAGCACGAGCCGCACCGCGTGCTGTTCGCGCACGACCACGCGGTCTGGGAGCCGACCGACTAGACCGACCGGCCAGCCGACCGGCCGGGTGCGACGGTTGACGCCGCTCGCGGGGTCCAGAAGGCCCGGGGGTCCAGAACGCTCGGGAGGCCCAGAACGCTCGGCAGGCTCAGAAGGTGAAGCGCAGCGAGCGGACCCGGTGGTCGAAGCTGGACGGGACGAGCTGCGGCTCGCCGACCGACCGGGCCTCGGGCAGGCGGGTGAACAGCTCGCGGAACAGCGCCGTCATCTCCTGCCGGGCCAGGTGCGCGCCGAGGCAGTAGTGCGGACCGCCACCGCCGAAGCCGAGGTGGGGGTTGGGCGTGCGGGTGATGTCGAAGGCGTCCGGGTCGGGGAAGACCTCCTCGTCGCGGTTGGCCGAGCCGTAGAACAGCGCGACCTTCTCGCCCGCGCGCAGCAGCGGTCCGCCGGAGCCGCCCAGCTCGTGGTCGACGGCGAGGGTCCGGTTGAACTGGATGATCGGCGTGGAGTGTCGGACCATCTCGTCCACCGCGCCGCCGAGCAGGCCGTCGAGGTCGGCGAGCAGCAGGGCCCGCTGCTCGGGATGGACGGTCAGCAGGTGCAGGCCGTGGGCCAGCGCGTTGCGGGTGGTCTCGACCCCGGCGACCAGCAGCAGGCTGAAGAAGGCGCCCAGCTCGCGCCCGGTGAGCCGGCGGCCGTCCACGTCCGCGGTGACCAGCGCGGAGATCAGGTCCTCCTCGGGCCGGCGACGGCGCCGGCGGCCGATCCCGGCGACGATGCCCTGCATCCGGGCGAGCGCCCGCAGCCCCCGCCCGGGCACCCGCAGCCGGCGGCGCAGCGGGCGGGCCACGCCGATGTCCTCGGAGGTGCGGTTGACCAGGTCGAGGATGGTGCGGCGGGGCCGTTCCGGGATGCCCATCATGGTGCAGATCACCTGGAACGGGAGTTCGGCGGCGACCGTGGTCACGAAGTCCTCCGGCCGCTCGCGCTCGATCCGGTCGACCAACTCGGTGCTGATCCGCCGGATGTCCTCTTCGACCCGGTCGAGCAGCCGCGGGGTGAACGCCCGCGAGACGATCCGGCGCAGCTGGGCGTGACGGGGATCGTCCAGGTTGACCATCGAGTCGCCGAACAGCAGCCGGACCCAGCGGGCCGGGACGGGGGTGGTCACGCCGGGGCCGCTGAGGAAGACGGCCGGGGTGCGGCTGGCCTCGACCACGTCGGCGTGGCGGACCAGGGCGTGGAAGCCCCGGCCGGTGGCACGGTCGCCGAAGAACACCGGGGCGGGGCGGCTGCGCAGCTCGGCGAAGGCGGCGGCACGGGCGGGGGCCGGCAGCTGCCAGAAGCGAGGGTCGGCGAGGTCGGCGGGCTCGGGCGAGGCGGCCTGCTCCACGGGTTCGCCCGGTTCGGCGGCTCCGGCGGCCTCGGCTGGTTCGACCGGCCCGGGGGTTCCAGCGGTTTCGGCCGACTCGGCGGCTTCAGCGCGCTCGACCGGCTCAGCCGCTTCAGCACGCTCGGCGGGTTCAACGGCCTCGGCGGCCTCGGCGGCCTCGGCCGGCTCGGCGGGTTCAGCGGGTTCGGCGGCTTTGGGCTGCTCGGCGGGTTCGGCGGCCTCGGCCGGCTCGGCGGGTTCCTCGGCGTCGGCCGGAGCCTTCGCCTCGTTCGGCGCCGTCGCGCTTCTCGGGGCCGTCGCCTGCTGCGGGACGCTCGGCTCCGCGGGGGCAGCGGACTCGGCACTGTCGGCAATGGGCGCCGAGGTATCCGTCGGGGTCTCCAAGGCCGGACCTCCCTGCTTCTGGACGGCATCATCCCGATACGCACCGTACTGGGTGACGCACATTAAGTGAGCATGGGGTACCGCGCTGTCAAACCGCCCCGATGGTCGTACCAGTGATTGTTCGGCCCGGCGCGCCGGAGCATGAGCCAGGCCATGAGCCGGACCGGGAGGCGATCCGGGAGACGATCCGGGAGACGGGACAGGGAGGTGGTCCGGCGGGCCTCGGGGCGAGCGGCCGGGCATGGTCTCACGGCACAGAACAAGCCATGATCGGAGGGTGCGGTACGGGCCGGGCGGGGCGGGTGCGACGATGAGTGCCATCGTGATGACCGACCGGATCCGCCTGCTGCGCGCCGTGGTCTTCGCCGCGCTGTGCGTGGCGATGGCCGCCACCGCGCACGTCGCCATGGCCGGACCCGGGGTCTCGCCGAGCGTGCTGGCCGGTGGGTTCGGGGCGGTCCTCGGGCTGACCTGGCTGCTCGCCGGGAAGCGCCGCGGACTCGGGGTGATCAGCCTCTGGATGGTCGTGGCCCAGACCGCGCTGCACCAGCTGTTCCAACAGGCCGGGGCGCTCTCCCGAGGGGGCGGCGGCCTCGGCCAGCTCGCCACCACGGACTGGACCGCCCTCCTGCTCTGCAACCCCGACCGGGCGCCCGGCGGGCTCTCCCCGATCGAACTGGCACGGATGGCGGGCATCGACCCGGACGTCCCACCGATCACCGGCAGCCTGCGGTCGACGGCGGGAACGCGTCACGGAGTGCCGGGCGTGACGACCGTGCGCCCCGACCTGTCCGAGATGACAGGGACGACCGGGACGACCGGCATGACGAACACGACGGGCATGCCTGCCGGGTCGCACGTGATGCCGGACGGCACGTTCCACGGCGACGGGTCGTACGACGCGGCGCAGGGCCTGGTCGGCGGACCAGCGCACGACATGGCGCACGGGATGTCCCACGGCATGTCGCCGGGGATGACCGCCGCCCACCTGCTCGCCGCGCTGGCGTGTGCGCTCCTGCTCTGGCGCGGTGACGCGGCCCTCGTCCGGCTCTTCGAGCTGCTCGGCGCGCTCGGCTCGGTGGTGGCGGGGGTCCTGCTGCTCCCGCTGCTGGCGCTGTTCGCGCGCCCCTTCGGCCACCTGGCCCCGGCGCCGCCCCGCCCGGTCGACGACCGGGCCCGGCCACCCCGGTCGGTGCTGCTGACGCATGCCGTGGTCCGGCGTGGGCCGCCGGCGTTCGCCCTCGCCTGCTGACGCGCCCGCCGCCCCTTCCCATCCGGCCGACCACGGTCGCCGGGACCCCCGCGACGGGCAGGTCGCCCTGCCGTACGGCCACGCCTCGTGCCGTCGTGCCGTCAGGGTGCGGGCTCGCGTACGCCGCTGTGCCTCCCCGGGGGCCGGTGTGCCGCGCGGCTGCCCATGGACGCCGACGGGGTCGCGCTGCGCGACGCCGTCCCCGCCTTCCCCTCGGGACCTTCCCATGCCTCACTTCGACGGCGCACCGGCTCCGGCCGGCGCCCCCTTCCTGCCGCTCCCGCCCCTCCGCGCGCCTTGGCCGCGCCTAGCCCTCGACGGCCCGCGGACCGTTCGGTGCGCGATCTCCCGGCCGGTCCTCGCCGAGACCGGCCAGCAGCCGGGCCGACCACTCGGGCGAGGGCCCGTCGGCGGCGCCTGCCCCCACCAGACCGCGCAGTTGTTCGGCCCGGGCCAGCCACTCCCGGCAGCCGTGGCAGCGCGCGACGTGCTTGTCCAGCCGGCCCTCCGGCAGGCCGCTCGGTTCGCCGTCGAGCCGGGCGGACAGAGCGGTACGAAACTGCGCGCATCTCATATGACCATCGTCTCGCACGAGCGTCGTGTCGGGACCGGCCGGGTGGGGGGCCGCCGTGGATGACGAACAGCTCACCGCACTGGCGCTGACCGCCCGCTCCGGGCGGGCGGCGGACGTCGAGGCCTTCGTCCGGGCGACCCAGCGGGACGTCTGGCGCTTCGTCGCCCATCTGACCGACGTGCAGTCCGCCGACGACCTCGCGCAGGAGACCTTCCTGCGCGCCCTGCGCGGCCTGCCCGCGTTCGCCGGGCGCTCCTCGGCCCGCACCTGGCTGCTGTCGATCGCCCGGCGCGCGGTGATCGACCGGTACCGGATGGCCGCCGCCCGGCCGCGCTGCGCGGCACTGCCGGACTGGCAGGAGGCGGCGGAGCGGCAGGGCGGTGCGCCGACGGCCGGGTTCGAGGACGGCATCGCGCTCGGTGACCTGCTCGACCGGGTGCCCGCCCAGCGGCGGGAGGCCTTCGTGCTGACGCAGGTGGTCGGACTGAGCTACGCCGAGGCGGCCGAGGTCGCCGGCTGCCCCGTCGGAACGGTCCGCTCCCGGGTCGCCCGGGCGCGGGAGGAACTGGTGGCCCGCCTGCGCGCCGCCGAGGCCGGGGACCTCGCGACCGCCTGCTGAGCGGCGGGCAAGCGGCGAACGGTCGACGGCTGACGGCTGACGGCTGACGGCTGACGGCGAACAGATGACAGATTTCGAAATCTGTCATCTGTTCGCTGAACGTTGTCATCCGTCGGCCGTCGACCGGTCCGCCACCGCACCCCACCACCCCCGGAAAGAAATCCCCCAGGTGTTCGGAACCGGAACCCCTGCGCCACCGACTGCTGTACCGGACCCCGCCGCCGAGGCGGTGTCCGGTCCGGCAGCACGGGAGACGGAGGGACTTCATGACCGCGCAACCGACCCCGACCGACCAATCCCTGACGCAACGTCAGCAGGAACCGGTCGACCGCTGGAGCCTGGTCGTGGCCGCCGGCCTGCTCTCCTTCGTCGCGATGCTCGACATGAACGTGGTCAACCTCGCGCTCACCGACATCTCGGCCGGTCTGCACGTCTCCCCCGGGGTCGCCCAGTGGGCCGTCCTCGGGTACCAACTCCCGCTCGTCGCTCTGCTGTTGCCCGCCGGTCGGTGGCTGGACCAGGTCGGCACCCGCTCGGCCCTGCTGCTCGCAGTCGGCTGCTTCGCCCTGTGCAGCGTGCTGGCCGCCTGCGCTCCGTGGGCCGGCTGGCTGATCGCGGCGCGACTGTTCCAAGGCGCCTTCGGAGCCGTGCTCTTCGTCCTGATGCCGGTGCTCGCCGCCACCTCCGTCCGGCCCGAGCTGCGCGGCCGGGCGATGAGCGTGCCCGCGACGCTCGGCCCGCTCGGCGCCGTCACCGGGCCGGTGGTCGGCGGTCTGCTGCTCGACCACCTGGGCTGGCGGGCGATCTTCCTCGTCAAGCTGCCGGTCTGCCTGGCCGCCGTCCTGATCGTGCGGCGCCACGCCCCGCGCCGCGGCGGGCTGCGGCCGCCCGACCGGTCCTCGCTCGGTGACGCCGCGCTGATCGGCGCCGCCGTCGCCGCCACGCTGCTCGGGCTCACCCTGGCCCCGCAGGCCCCGATGTGGCTGCTGCTCGCCCTGCCCGCCGGGCCGCTGGTGCTGCTCTGGCTTCGCCGCCCGGGCGGCCGGCCGGTGGCCGAAGTGCTGCGGGCCGCCGGGACCGCCGGAGTCAACGCCTCGGTGCTGGCCCTCGCCGCGGGCTTCGCGGCCTGCCACTACCTGCTCGCCCAGCACCTGCGCGGCCCCCGGGGCGAGAGCGCCACCGCCACCGCCCTCACCATGCTGGCGTTCCCGCTCGGCATGGTGCTGGCCGGCCGGGTCGGCGGCCGGCTGGCCGACCGCTGGGGCGCCCGTCCGACCGCGCTCACCGGCGCCGCCGTCACCACCCTCGGCCTGGCCCTGCTCGTCCCGCTGGACCCCGGCTGGTCCGCCGTCGACATCGCCGCACGACTGGCCCTCGCCGGCGCCGGCATGGGCCTCAACGGCGGCCCCACCCAGGCCCTGGTGATGTCCGCCTCCCCGCCCGGGAAGCTCGCCACCGCCGGCTCCGCCGTCCAGCTCGCCCGCAGCCTCGGCTTCGCGCTCGGCCCGGCCCTCGGCACCGCCGCCGCCCTGGCCGGAACCCGCGACACCACCGGGACGCGCGCCGGGATCGCTCTGGCCGCCCTGGTCGCGGCCACCGCCGTCGCCCTGCTCGCCCTGTACCGCCGCCCCGAGTCCTGACCTCCCCGCAACGCACAGCCCCGCAACACACCACCCCCCACAACTCCCTTGCACGGCACGGCACCGCCCTGCACGGCACCGCCCTCCAACGCCGGCCCCGCCCACCACCGAAGGACCCCCTCAGATGACCGACACGACCCCCGACACGACCTCCGACCCGAACCCCGCGACGAGCCCCGAGCCGGCCGCCACCGACGACGCCGCGCGCTGCCCGTACGGGTACGACCGGCTGCCCTCCCCCGTCCCGCTGTACGGCCCGGCGTACAAGCGCGACCCGTACCCGCTCTACCGGCGGATGCGCGAGGCCGGGCCGGTGCACCGGGTGGAGTTCCCGAGCGGCATCCACGCCTGGCTGGTCACCGGCCACCGGGCCGCCCACGCGGCCCTCAACGACCCCCGCCTGGGCAAGAACCACTCCCTGGGCAACGACAACTGGCGCCGGCTGGCGTCGATCATGCCCGAGCCGCAGCACTCGCAGCTCCAGGTGCACCTGCTCCACCAGGACCCGCCCAAGCACACCTCGATGCGCAGACTCGTGCTGGACGCCTTCGCTCCGCGCCGGGTGGAGTCGCTGCGCCCCCGGTTCCAGGAGCTGGCCGACGCGCTGGTGGACGAGCTGCCGAAGTCCGGCGGGGCGGACCTGGTGGCCGGCTTCGCGGCCCACTACCCCTTCCGGGTGCTCGCCGAAGTCATCGGTCTGCCGAGCGAGTTGGCGGAGCGATTCGACCGTGACTGGGGCAAGGTGGTCCAGCCGGTCGGCCCGCAGGACCCCGGCCGTCCGGCGTACGAAGCGCGGCTGCGCGGCCTCCAGACGTACATCGCCGATGTCGTCGCCCGCAAGCGTCTCGACTGCCGGGAACCGGGCTGGGTGGCCGGGGAGGACCTGCTGGGCCGACTCGTCCGCGCCCATGACGAGGGCGAGTTGAGCCGCGCGGAGCTCGACTCGATGGTGTTCCAGCTGCTGGTCGCCGGGCAGGAGCCGGTCACCAACCAGATCACCACCATGCTGGTCACGCTGCTGCGCCACCCCGAGCAGCTCGCCAGGCTGCGCGAGGGCGTCGACGAACCCGGCAGGCTCGCCCGTGCGGTGGAGGAACTGCTGCGCCACGACGCCGCGTTCGAGCTCACCACCTGGCGGTTCTTCGCCGAGGACAGCGACCTGTTCGGCACCGTCGTCCCGGCCGGCGACTCCGTGATCGTCTCGCTCTGCGCCGCCAACCGCGACGACGAGCAGTTCCCCGATCCCGACCGCCTCGACCTGGACCGCACTCCCAACGCCCATCTGGCCTTCGGTCACGGCATCCACTACTGCCCCGGTGCCGCGCTCGCCCGGGCCGAACTCCAGGTCGCCCTCGCCACCCTGCTCACCCGACTGCCCGGCCTGCGCCCGGCCGAGGCACCCGGCGACGGCCTGGCGGACCTGACCTGGATCCCGGCCGTCCTGGCGCGCGGAGTGAACCGGCTGCCGGTCGCCTACGACCACCGCCACTGATCACCGGGGCACATCGCACCCGCTGCCCCGAACCCCGGCTCCGACCGCCCGGAGCCGGTTGACCGTCATCCGCAGCCCGTAGCCCGAAGCCGCACCGCACCATCTTCCGTGGAGGACCCCATGCCGCCCGTCGGCACCGCCCCTGCCGCCACCACCCCCGTCACCCCCGACACCGCCGTCACGCCCGTCACCGCCGCCGTCACCGCCGGCCCCCAGGACCGCCCGTCGGCCGAGCGGCTCGCCGCCCGCGTCCTCGGCCTGCTGCTGCCGCACCGCCGCGCCGCGGACCCGGAGTTCGAAGCCCGCCCGGAGCACTTCCCGCTCCAGCTCGCCCAGTTGGCGGACTTCATCGCCGCGGGCGAACCGATCGTCCTGACCCTGCCCGGCTTCCCCTGCAAGTCACCGAACCCGGCGAAGGTGCTCGGCCACCTGCCGGACGAGGGCGAACGGCTGTCGCTGACCTTCCTCGACGGGCTGTGCGCCGAGATCGGCCGCCTGTACGCACCCGGCGCACGCATCCTGATCTGCTCGGACGGGCACATCTTCGGCGACCTGATCAACGTCCCGGACGACCACATAGACGCCTACTCGGACGCCCTGACCGCCATGATCGCCCGCGAGGGCCTGACCCGCCTCGACACCTTCGACCTTCGGGCCGTCCTCGGCGACCTCCCCTACGACGAGAAGCGTGCCCGGGTGCACGCCCGGTACGCGCCGAGCGTCGAGGAGTTGCGCGAACAGGTGCTGACCGAGGAGGAGACCCTGCGGCTCTACCGGGGCATCACCCGCTTCCTCACCGAGGACACCGTCGGCTTCACCGGCACCCGCTCCGCCCTCCAGCGGGAGTGCCGCCGCCGCGCCTACGGCGTGATCCAGCGCAGCCGCGCCTGGGGCGAGTTGATCGCCGAGCACCACCCGCGTGCCGTCCGGCTCTCCATCCACCCGCAGCCGGCCGGGGCGTCCAAGTTCGGCATCCGGCTGCTGGCGGCGGCCGACGCCTGGATCACGCCCTGGCACTCCGCGGTGCTCCACCGCACCGACGGCGACCGCGAGTTGCTGCGCAGTGCGGAAGCCGCACGGCTCGGCCGACTGGTCCTGCGGGACGGTCGGCCGAGCCACTACGAGTGCCGGTAGATCGGAGGCCGGTGGAACGGGTGCCGGTGGAACGGGAGCTGCCGGGAACAGTGCCGGCGCGCGCTACCGCCCCGGCACGGCGGCCTGCGCCGCCGCCGGGGCCCGGTGGTCGAAGGCGATCAACGGGTCGCCGGTGAGCGGGTGTTCGACCACCGCCGCCCGTACGCCGAAGACCTCGGCCAGCAGCTCGGCGGTCAGCACCTCGCGCGGCGTCCCGGAGGCCACCAGGACCCCCTGGTGCAGGACGTGCAGCCGGTCGCAGACCGAGGCGGCGGCGTTGAGGTCGTGCAGGGCGACCAGGGTGGTACGGCGCTGTTCCCGGAGCAGGGCGAGCAGTTCCACCTGGTGCCGGACGTCCAGGTGGTTGGTCGGCTCGTCCAGCACCAGGACGTCCGGCTGCTGGGCGAGCGCCCGGGCCAGCAGCACCCGTTGCCGTTCGCCGCCGGAGAGTCGGGTGAACCGGCGGTCGGCGGCCCCGGCCATGCCGACCCTGGCCAGCGCCTCGGCGGTGACCCGGTGGTCCTCGGCGTCGTCGGCCGCGAAGGCCCGCTTATAGGGGGTGCGACCCATCGCGACCACCTCGCGGACGCTCAACTCGAAGTCGCCGCCGCGCTCCTGGGGCAGTGCCCCGATGTGCCGGGCGGACTGCGCGGGCCGCAGGTCCGCGAGGTCCCGGCCGGCCAGCAGCACCCGGCCGGCGCTGGGTCGCAGGTGCCGGTAGACGGTGCGCAGCAGGCTGGACTTGCCGCTGCCGTTGGGCCCGACCAGTCCGGCGATCTCCCCCTCCTCGGCGATCAGGTTGGCCCCGGCCAGCACCGTCCGGCCGGCCAGGGCGACGCTCAGGTCCTCGACGGCGATCCTCAACTGCGCTCCAGTCGTCGGTCCAGCAGGTAGAGCAGGGTGGGGGCGCCGAGGACGGCGGTGACCACGCCGATCGGCAGTTCCTGGCCGTCCAGGGCGGTGCGGGCCACCGTGTCGACGACGACCAGCAGCAGCGCCCCGGTGAGCGCGGACAGCGGCAGCAGCCTCCGGTGGTCGCCGCCGACCAGCAGCCGGCACACGTGCGGCACCATCAGTCCGACGAAGCCGATCGCCCCGGAGACGGCGACCAGCACCCCGGTGAGCACACTGGTGACGACGAAGACCTCGCGGCGCAGCCGGGTGACGTCCACGCCGAGCCCGGCGGCCGTCTCGTCACCCATCAGCATCGCGTTGAGCCCCCGGGCGCGGGCCTGGAGCAGGGCCAGGCCGAGCGCCACGGCGACGGCGGGAACGGCGAGTTGGGCCCACACGGCGCCGCCGAGACTGCCCATCAGCCAGAACAGCACGCCCCTGGTCTGCTGCTCGTCACGGGTCTGCAGGACCAGGTAGCTGGTGATGCCGCCGAGGAACTGGGCGATGCCGATGCCCGCGAGGACCAGCCGCAGCGGGGAGAAGCCGCCGCCGCGCCGGGCCATCAGCCAGACCAGCGAGAAGGCGGCGAGCGCGCCGGCGAACGCCGCCAGGGAGACGGTGAGGCCGAGCGCGCTGCCGAAGGAGAGCTGGAGCCCGAGGGTGGTGCCGAGGACGATGGCGGCGACCGCGCCGAGCGAGGCCCCGGAGGAGATGCCGAGCAGGTAGGGGTCGGCGAGCGGGTTGCGGACCAGGGCCTGCACGGCGGTGCCGACCAGGCCGAGTCCGGCACCCACCACGGCCGCCAACAAGGCGCGCGGGACGCGCAGTTGCCAGACGATGAGGTCACGGGTGCCAGGTTCGGCGGTCTGGCCGGTGAGCCGACGGACGACCACCGACCAGACCTCGCCGGGCGGGACGTCCACCGAGCCGAGCGAGACGGCGGCGGTCAGCGCGAGCACCAGGGCGACGGCGAGGGCGGCGGCCAGCGGCCCGGCCCGCAGGGTGCGGGCCGGGCGGGCTTCGCCGCGCTCGTTCCGAGCGATGGCCGAAGTCACCGGCTAATTCCCGCTCTTGACGAGGTCCGGGTGGACGGTGGCGGCGATCTGCCGGACGGCCTCGGCGTTGCGCACCCCCGCGATCGTGGTCACCTCGGAGCCCAGCCGGACGAAGTGCCCCTCCTGGACGGCCTTCAGGCCCTGGGTGGCCGGGAAGCCCTTCAGGAAGGCCTCGGCCTCGTCGAAGGCCTTGCGGGTGGCCTCCTCGCTGCCCCGGTTGCGCACGGCCAGCTGGATCCAGTCCGGGTTCTTGGCGACCACGTCCTCCCAGGAACCGGTCTTGAAGTCGGCGTCGCAGTCGGCGAACACGTTGCGCGCCCCGGCCTGGCTGATCACGGCGTTGGCGACCTGCCGGCCGCAGACCGCCACCGGCTGCTTGGTGCCGGCGTCGAAGTCGAAGACGAAGTAGCTCGGCCGCTGCGCCTCCGGCACGGCGGCGAGCGCGGTACGGACCTCACCGAGCTGCTTCTCCATCCCGGCGACCAGTTCCTCCGCCCGCGCGGCGGTCCCGGTGACGGCGCCGAGCCGGCGGACGTCCTCCTCGATCCCGGCGAGGTCGGTGCGCGGCGCCTTGGCGGCCTTCGGCGTCCCGGCACAGGCGGTGGAGAGCAGGTACACGTGCTGGATGCCGGCCGCCGCGTACTCCTCCTCGCTCGGCCCGGTGGCGCCGCCGCCCATCATCGGCATCGCGCCGAAGGTGTCCACGTAGAGGTCCGCGCCGGAGCCGAGCAGTTTCTCCTTGGGTATGCCCTTGTCCCCGAGCGCCGGCACCTTGGCGCCCTGCTCGGCGAGGGCGGCGGGCAGGGTCCCCTTGCCGGGCGGGAAGCCCGTGCCGATCACCCGTTCCCCCGCGCCGAGTTGGAGCAGCAGCTCCAGACTGGCGGCGTTGCTGGTGACGATCCTGGCGGGCGCCTTGGCGATGCTGGTCTCCTTGCCCGCGCAGTCGGCGACCTTGACGGGGAATCCGCCGCCCGACTCGGCCTGGACGGAGACGGAGGCACTCGGCCCGCCCCCGCTCCCGCTTCCGCAGGCCGTGGCGAACAGGGCGACGGCGGCCGCGATTCCGCAGACGACGCGAGGGCGCATGACAACTTCCTCCTGGTCGGTGATCGGGCTCGGTGACGGTGCTCGGTGACGGCGCCGGTGACCGTGCTCGATGCTGGTCGTGGGTGATCGTGTCGAGGGCCCGTGCTGCGGACCCGGACCAGGTAGTCGGGCGGCCGGCACGATGGGTTCCCCGCGATTCGCGGCAGCACGCCGTCGCCACGGCCCCCTCACCGAGGAGCCGGACGTAGGCTGGCCGGATGGCCGACCCCACCGCCCCGCTCCGCGACGACCTCGACCTCCCCGTCCGGCTCGGGCCGCGTCCGCCCCGCCGGGTGGTCTCGCTGGTGCCCTCGCTGACCGAGGCCCTCGCCGCCACCGCGCCCGGGCTGCTGGTCGGCGCCACCGACTGGTGCAGCCACCCCGCCGACCTGTCCGTCGCCCGGATCGGCGGCACCAAGAACCCGGACGTCCCGCGCGTCCTCGCGCTCGCACCGGACCTCGTCCTCGCCAACGACGAGGAGAACCGGCGCCCCGACCTGGACGCGCTGCGGGCGGCCGGCGTCCCGGTCTGGGTCACCGACATCCGCACCCTGGACGACGCCTTCCGCTCCCTGGACCGGCTGCTGACCACCGCCTGCGGACTGCCCCGGCCCCGCTGGCTGGACGAGGCGGAGGCGGCCTGGGCCCCGGTCGGGAGCGGCAGCACGCCTCCGGAGGCCGGCGGCCCACGGACCGTCGTGCCGATCTGGCGCCGCCCGTGGATGGTCCTCGGCCGCGACACCTTCGCCGGGGACCTGCTGCGCCGCCTGGGCCTGCGGCTCGTCCACGCCGACCACCCCGAGCGCTACCCGGCCGTTCCGCTGCCCGAACTGCTCGCCTGCCGACCCGAGTTGGTGGTCCTGCCGGACGAGCCGTACCGCTTCACCGCCGAGGACGGCCCGGAGGCGTTCCCGGACACGCCGGCGGCACTGGTCAGCGGACGGCACCTGACCTGGTACGGGCCGTCGCTGGTGACCGCCCCCGCCGTGCTGCGGCAGGCCCTCGACCACCCCTACGGTCCGGGCGGCGCGGGCACCGCCTCATAGGCTGACCGCCACTCGACGGCGACATACCGGCGAGCGGGGGCCGCCGAGGGCGAGTGAGCACGGGCCCTGGTTCCGACGGAAGCGCTCCGGAACGCGACAGGGCCCGGGACGCGTGCTCGCGTCCCGGGCCCTCGGCCCTGCGGGTCCTTCGTCGTCAGCCGCGCGCGGCGGTGACGGCGGCGCCCAGGGCCTCCTTGATCCGGGGGCCGAGGCGGGCGAAGCCCAGCTCCTTCATGGCCGCCCGCAGCAGCTCCTCGTCGGTCCGCTCGACACCGTCACCGTCCACCCACCGCACGACGGCGAGCAGCTCGTCGGCGGAGTAGGCGGTCACGGGGCGCCCGGGCGTGAAGTCCGGCTTCGCAGGACGGGCGTCGGCCTCCGGCTCGGCAGCGGGGGCTTCGGCGGCGGGCTCCGGCTCGACAACCGGCTCGGGCTCGACGACCGGCTCGGGCTCAGGCTCGACGACGCTGTCCTCGATGACGGCCCCGGCCTCGACGACGGGCTCCTCGGCCTCAACCGCAGGCGCCTCCACGGCAACCTCGGGCTCGACCACCGGCTGCGCCGATTCCACAGCAACCGCCTCGGGCTCGGCCTCGGCGACGGGGTCCTCGACAACGGTCTCGGGCTCGGCCTCGACCACAGACTCAGCCTCAGACTCAGCCTCAGCCTCAGCCGCGACCTCGACGGCCGACTCCTCGGCCGCACCCTCCTCGGCCTCAACGGTGTCGGCGGCCTCGACGGTCGGTTCCTCGACAGCGGGCTCAAGCTCAGGCTCAGGCTCAGGCTCAGGCTCGACGGCCGGCTCGGTCTCAGCCTCGGCTGCCGGCTCCTCGACCACAACCTCGGCAGCGGTCTCCTCGACCTCGACGGCAGGCTCAGCAGCCTCGATCGCCGGCGTGTCGGTCTCGACGACCGACTCCTCGGCCGCACCCTCCTCGGCCTCAACGGTGTCGGCGGCCTCGACGGTCGGTTCCTCGACAGCGGGCTCAAGCTCGGGCTCAGGCTCGACGACCTCGACGACCTCGGCAGCCGGGGCGGCCTCCGGTTCCGGCTCCTCCGCAGTCTCGGCCTCGGCCAGGGCGGCGGTCGCGGCGGCCACCAGGTCGTCGGCCGCCGGGGAGGGCGCCGGGAGGGTGACCGTCGGGGCCGGGGTCTCTTCGTCGGCCTGCGCCGTCGTCTGCTCGTCGTCAGCGGCGCCCGCGTCCGCCGACGTCTCCGCCTCGACCTCGACGTCGCTCCCGGTCTCCGCCTCGACCTCGACGTCGCTCCCGGTCTCGGTCTCGGCCTCGGTCTCGGTCTCGGCCTCGGTCTTGATCTCGGCCTCGGTCTTGATCTCGGCCTCTGCCTCAGCGGCCTCGGGCGCCGCGGCGGCCTCGTCGGCTTCCTCCGCCGGAGCCGTCACCAGCGCCGGGGCCTCCTCCACCAGCCCGTCCCGCTGCCCACCGGCCAGCGCCTGCAGGGCGGCCGCCTCGGCGTCAGCCTGCTCCGCCGACTCCTCGGTCCCGGACTCCTCGGCCGCAACCTCGTCAGCGGCCTCCGCACCGACCTCGGTACCGGCCTCAGGACCGGCAGCCTCGCCGTCAACCTCAGCGGCGACCTCAGCCGCGGCCTCGGCAACGTCCTCGACGCCCGCCGGCTCCTCGACCGCCGCCTCCTCGGCGGCAGTGGCCTTCCCCGCCAGTCCGTCCCGCTGCCCGGCGGCCAGCGCCTGGCGGGCCGTGTAGGCGGCCTCGGCCGCGCGCCGGTCGGCCTTGGCGGCGGCGAGTTCGGCGAGCAGGTCGGCGAGGCCGGCCTCCTCCAGGCCGACGCGCAGGCCGCGGATGGTGGGCAGGCGGTAGAGGGTGCCCTCGTCGGCGGCGAGCCGCTCGACCAGGTCGATCAGTTCGGCGAAGGGCAGCCCGTCCAGGTCGTGGTCGGGCAGCAGGCGGGCGAGGCCTCGCAGGCCGGTGTTGATCGCCTCGAAGGCCTGGGCGGTGCGGTCGACCAGGGCGCCGTCGGTGGGCACCCGCGGGAGGGTGCCGTCCGGGGCGAGCGCGGCCCAGGCACGGCGCTCGATCTCCGCGGAGGTGAGGGCCTCGTGCAGGTCCTCCCGGCGGATGCGGCGGTCGGCGGCGAGCGCGACGGCCTGCTTGCGCAGCGAGCGGCCGCGCAGCCAGGAGAGCTTGACGCCGTTCTCGCGGCGCCAGGTGCTGTCGGCGGTGGCGGCGGCGAGGGTGCTGAGGTCGGCGTCGTACGCGGCGGGGAAGAGGGTCTGGGAGGTGCGGTGCACCCGCTGGAGCATCTCGATCAGCAGCGCGGTCTTGGCGACGGTGTCGGGCTCGTCCAGCTTGACGTCGGCGGCGAGGGCGGTGACGGCCTCCCAGGTCTCCTGGAGGTCGCTGCCGCGCAGTTCGGCGAGGGCCGTGGAGGCGGCGCGGGCGTCCTCGGGGGTGGCGACGGTGTCGACGGCCGCGTACCAGGCGTGGGTCTCGGCGGCGAGCGTGAAGGCCCCGAGCTCGGCGTAGCGGCCGAGGTCCTCGCGGAGGTCGGGCTCCGCCGCGGCGTCCTGGGGGTCCTTGACGTCTGCGGCGTCGGCGACGTCCGCCGGGTCGGCTGCGTCGGCGTTGCGCGAGTGAAGCACTGTCATGTGAGGTCCGGTTCTGGGCGACGACGGCGGGGCTGGCGGCGAGGGGGCGGCGGACCGGTTGCGCGGGGTCGCCCCTGGGGCGGGGCTGGGGGCGCGCGGTCGGGCTGCCGGTTGTGGAGGCCCAGAATACGGGTGCCCGTTCGAGCCTTGCACGCACCCACCGCCCCGACGGACGGGTGTCGTATGCCATACCGCCCGCCTGGCCGCCACTCGGGCGGTCCGACCGGGTGGGCCTGGCGGCGTCCCCGGCGGCGACCCGGCGGTGGCCCAGCAGTGGCCCGGACGGGCCTCTTCGCTGCTCACGGCTCCTCGTCGCGGCCCGGCGCGGGCCCCGCGGCGGCTCCTCACCGCGGCTCGCGCGGCCCTGCCCCGGACGGGCCGCCCCGACGGTCGGGGCGGCCGTCGGGACCGCCGCCGGGCCTGCGGACGCTCCGGCGCGACCGCTCCATCGGCACCTCCCGAACGCCGCGGCCGCCTGCCGGGCCCCGTCGGCCGAGCGGCGGGCGGTAGCCGGCCCGGCCGAGGGCGTGCAGGTCGACCGGCGCGAGGTATTCGCCGAGCACGGTGCGGTGCCACCACGCGCCGGTTTCCCGCAGTTCGCGCCAATCGGTGAACCGGTAGAGATAGAGGGTCGCCCGGACGTGGGTCGGTGGGGTGTCCGGGAACGGGTTGTGGCGCAGCAGGCGCAGGGTGGCCCGGTCGCCGGACAGCAGGCGGGCGACGAAGGGGAGGAACCAGGGGCGGGCGTAGGCGGGGGAGATGCCGGCGAACCACATCAGCCAGTCGAGCCGCAGGTGGTAGGGCGCGAACTGGCGCGGGCGGCGGCGCACGTCGCCGGGCTTGCCCTTGAAGCCGTACTCGCGCCAGACGGTGTGCGGGGTGGGCACCGCCTCGTCGGTGCCCTCGACCACCACTTCCTGGCGGAGCCGGTTGACGCTGCCGAAAGCGCCGTAGGTGTTGACGAGGTGCAACCGGTTGAAGGAGCGGTTCATGGCCTGTCCGCGGGAGATCATGTTGCGCACCGGCCAGTAGCTGAGCACCACGACGGCGACGGTCAGCGCGATCACCAGCACCTCGTACCAGACCGGCGTGCCGGGGTAGGCGCGGGCGTGGACGGGCAGGCCGAGCCGGTCCGGCTGGACGGCGGCGAGGGCGAGGGCGATGGTCAGCCAGTTGAGCCAGGCGAAGTTGCCGGACGCGACCAGCCAGAGCTGGGTGGCGAGGACGGCGCAGGCCGCACCGCTCGCGATCGGCTGCGGCAGGAGCAGGCCGATCGGTACGACCAGCTGGACGACATGGTTGGCGGCGGCCTCGACCCGGTGCAGCGGGGCGGGCAGGTGGTGGAAGAACCAGCTGAGCGGTCCGGGCATCGGCTGGGTCTCGTGGTGGTACTGGAGGCAGGTCAGGTCCCGCCAGCAGCTGTCGCCGCGCAGCTTGATCAGTCCGGCGCCGAACTCGACCCGGAAGACCAGCCACCGCATCAGCCACAGCACCGGGGTGGGCGGGGCGGTGTCGGCGTTGCCCAGGAAGGCGGCGAGGAAGCCGGCTTCGAGCAGCAGGGACTCCCAGCCGAAGGAGTACCAGGTCTGCCCGACGTTGACGATGGAGAGGTAGAGCGTCCAGAGCAGCGCCCACAGCAGGATCGACGCCCAGAGCGGGACGGCGTCGCCGAGTCCGGCCGTCACGGCGGCGGCGAGCGCGGCGCCGCTCCAGGCGACGGCGGCGAAGAACCGGTCGCTGTAGTGGAGGTGGAACAGTCCGGGCGAGCGGCGGAACGGGACCCGGGCGGTGAAGCGGGGCACCGGCAGCATGCCGTCGGCGCCGATCAGGGCGCGGAACTGCGCGGCGGCGGCCAGGAATCCGATCAGGTAGACGGCGGCGAGCAGGCGTTGGACGAGCAGCCGGCTCAGCCAGTAGTCGGGGGCGGCGAACCAGTCCATGCGGCCCATGCCTACCATCCGGCACCCCGGGCGCGGGCCCGGTCGGGGCCGCGGAGCGGGGAGGGTTCACCCGCTCGGCCCGGGCCGCGGAGTCCGGCGGCCCTCGGCGGACTCCCGTCCCGGACTACGGGCCGACTCCCGGCCGACTCCCTCCGGAGTCCGCGGCCGACTCCCGGCGGGATTCCGGCGAGGTTCCGCCGGACTGCCGCCGGACTCCCGCCGGACTCCCGGCGCCGGACGGCAGCGTGGCGGGGTCCTCTCCACGGGGGTGAGAGGCGCCCCGCCACGGTGGTGGACGGTCCGCACCGGCCGGAGTTCAGCCGGGCAGACCGGGCCCGGCCCCGCCGGGGACGGCCGGGCGGCCGGGCACGGAGGCGCCGCTCTGCTGGAGCCTGTCGACGAGCAGGGCCGCCAGCGTCCCGAGCTCCTCCTCGGTGCGGGACTGGGCGGTGATGTCCATGCCGACGGTGAGGACGCCGCTGATCCGTCCGGTGAGCGCGGCCCGCAGCGGAGTGCAGGTGAAGCTGAAGACCTGCCGTCCGCGCTGCGCGTCGGGACGGGTCGACTGGATCCGGACGTCGTCGAGGACGGCGGCGCGGCCGGTGTGGTAGGCCTCCACGACGGTCCGTTCGAGGCCCGCGGCGCCGAGCTGCGGGTAGGCGGCGGCGATCGTCCCGTACGCCGTGGGCGCGCCGAAGGTGTCGGCGTGCTGGGCGTTGGCGTACCGGATCTCCTGGTCCGGGCCCTCGGTGAGCATGATGGGGAACGGCGAGCCGTCGAAGGCGGCGAACATCTCCTGGCGCTGCGCGAGCAGGCTGTCGCGCAGCCGGATCTCGGAGAGCAGCGCCTCGGCGAGGTGCTGGATGTCGCGCAGCCGTTCGCGCCCCCACTGCCGGGGTTCCCGGTCGAGGACGCAGACGGTGCCGATGACGGTGTTGGTGTCGTCGACGAGCGGGGCGCCGAGGTAGGCGCGGACTCCGAGTTCGTCCACCACCGGGTTCCCGGCGAACCTGGGGTAGGCGAGGATGTCGTCGAGGGCGAGGGGGGAGCGCTGGGCCACCACGTGCGGGCAGAAGCCGTGGCTCAGCGGCATCTCGCGGGTGGGGAGGTCGAACGCGATGCCGCGGTCCGCCCAGGACGATCCGTCCTCGGCCCTGGCGTCGGCCGAACTTGGCGGAATGTAGAGCCCCCGGAACATCTGGCGTTCGTCGTTGATGAAGTTGACCATCGCGATGGGAGCGCGCGTGATACTGGCTGCCAGGTGGGCGAAGCGGTCGAAGGCCTCGTCCGCGGACGGGTCGTTGAGCCCAAGGCCGCGCAGCCTGCGGGTTCGCGCGGACTCGCCGGAGGCACCCGGGAACTGGCCTTGAGTGCTCATCACATCAGTCATGGCGCACATGTAACCAGACATCAGAACGCCCGGACCGATCCGATCGACCGTTCCTCAGCCTTGCCGATGGCCCGTCAAAACTGCATGTGAACGACCGGTCGACCGACCGTCACGGAAGCGAAGATCGATTCCCGGCCGGGGTGGGGGCGAAACCCCCATGGGTGGCGACGGGCCGAATCGCGCCAATCAAAGATCGACTATGGGATGCCCCGGCACCCCATACAACAATGAGCCCTGCCGAAGACACGGACGGTGCCCGTCACCGGGACACCGCCCGGTGACGCATGCGCCGATCGCACCGGGGCGACCGGCCGGAACTCCCGCACACCCACGGCCCCCGCGGGGGTTGCCGGAGCGGCATCGACGGCACGAACGGAGGCACGGCACCGCACCCACCGAGAGGACCGGAGCATGGCGATGGACTACTTCACCGACAACCGTCACGAGGACCTGCGCGCCGAGGTCCGTGACTTCGCGGAGAAGGAGGTGCGTCCGCGGGTGGCCAGGATGGAGACCGAGCGGAAGATCGAGTTCGAGCTGGCCCGGGAGATCGCCCGCCAGGGCTGGATCGGTGTGACGATCCCGCGGGAGTTCGGCGGCCTCGGCCTGGGGCACGTCGCCAAGACCGTGATCATCGAGGAGCTGGCCCGGGTCAGCGGGGCCGCGGGCTCGATCGCGCAGGCCTCCCAGCTGGGCGTGGCCAAGGTCCTGCACTACGGCTCCCAGGCCCAACGCCTCAAGTGGCTGCCGAAGTTCGCCTCCGGGGAGTGCCTGCCGACCATCGCCGTCACCGAGCCGGAATCCGGCGGGCACGTGCTCGGGATGACCGGCACCGCGGTGCGCGACGGCGACGAGTACGTGCTCAACGGCCGCAAGTGCTTCGTCGGCAACTCCCACATCGGGGACGTGCACGGCGTGGTCCTGCGCACCGGCCAGGGCAGTCGGGGCCTGTCCGCCTTCCTGGTCGAGAGCGACCGCCCCGGGTTCCGCACCGGCTCCCCCGGCTCGCAGAGCGGGCTGCACGGCTTCAGCTTCGGCGAGATCCTCCTGGAGGACTGCCGCGTCCCGGCCGGCAACCGGCTCGGCAGGGAGGGGCAGGGACTGGACGTCGCCTACTCCTCCTCCACCCTCTACGGCCGGATCAACCTCGCCGCCGTCGCGCTCGGCATCCACACCGCGATCGTCGAGGACACCGTCCGGTTCGCCGAGGGGCGCGTCCTGTACGGCCAGCCGATCAACCAACTCCCGAACATCATGCTCAAGTTGGGCGAGATGCAGTCCCGGCTGATGACCGCCAGGCTCGCCGCCTACCACGCCTCCCACCTGCTCGACCACGGCCGCACCTGCGACGCCGAGCTGATGAACGCCAAGCTCATCAACACCGAGTACGCGCTGGACTCGGCGCGCAACGCCCTGGAGATCCATGCCGCCCGCGGCCTCCAGCCCGAGTTCGGCATCGAGCGCTACCTGCGGGACGCCACCCACGTCTACCCACCGGCCGGCACCTCGGACGTCCAGCGGCTGCGGCTCGGGCAGTTCGCCTCGGGCACGTACGGAAAGCAGTGGTCGGCGGAACTGTCCGACCTGACCAGCTGGGCCTGGAGCGAACTCTCCGCCCAGCGGGAGGCCTCGGTGGAGAAGCCGCCGGGCAGGGGCGGACGGGTGCTGCCGATGCCGCTGGCGGGCTGAGACCCCGCCCGCCACAGCGGCACTCGGCCTGTTCCCGGCGAATTCCCCGGGGGTCCGTCCCCGCCCTCCGGGGACCGTCGGTGCCGTCGAGGCGAGGGCTGCGAGCTGCGGGGTCGCGCCGGCGGACCATCCGGACCGGACTGCGTCGAGACGCCATCAGCCGTTCATTCCCGGCCAGTTGATATTGCGCCGACGGCACCGGGGGCTGATAGCGTTCCATGCCGTCGGCGGCCTGCTGCACCGCGCCGGGCCAGTGGCAGCGCGTCACCGGCTCCGGCACCCCGGCCTCGACTCCCTGAAGCCCGGCCGCCCCGTACGGGACCGACCCGCCGCTCGGACCCACCGGTCCGAGCGGCGTCCCGGTCCCGCGACCCGGCCCTGCAGCAAGGAATCAGATGCCAGGCAAACCGGCCCCCCGCACGGGCCATCGCGCCGGCCGGTCCGGCTCCCTCCGCAGCCCGCTCCTCGCCCTTGTGCTGGTCCCCTGCCTGGGCCTCGCCGCCGCCTGGGGCTACGCCCTCTACCTGCTGCGCGACTCCGGACAGCGCACCGCACTGCTGGCCGGCAGCGCCGCCGTCGCCCTGGTGCTGGTGATCAGCCTGTTCCGCGGCGTCCGGACCGCCGTGCTGCTGTCCGCGCGGCTGTCCGAACTGCGGGCCGACACCTTCGCGCTCGCCCAGCAGGAGATCCCCGAGGTGGTCGGGCGGCTGCGCGCCGGGGAGCAGGTGCCCGCCCCGGCCGTCTGGACGCCCTCCCGGCGGGCCGGCGACGACATCCAGCAGACCTCGGAGGGCCTCGCCGCCGTCCGCCAGGCCGCGACCGCCGCCATCGTCCACCAGGCCCAGGGGCGCGAAGGGACGAAGAAGGTCTTCCTCAACATCGCCCGGCGCACCCAGATCCTGATCCACCGGCAGATCAGCATGCTCGACGCGCTGGAACGCGAGCACGAGGACCCGGAACTGCTGCGCGAACTGTTCGCGGTCGACCACCTGGCCACCCGGATGCGGCGCAACGCCGAGAACCTGGTCATCCTCGGCGGCGCCCTGCCCGCCCGGCGCTGGCGCAACGCCGTGCCCGTCGTCAACGTGCTGCGCAGCGCCGTCTCGGAGACCGAGAGCTACTCCCGGGTCGTCGTCCAGGGCGTGCCGCGCGTCTCGCTCGACGGGCAGGCCGTCGCCGACGTCATCCACCTGGTCGCCGAACTGATCGAGAACGGCACCACCTTCTCCCCACCGTACACCCAGGTGCAGGTCTCGGCGCAGGAGGTCGCCGACGGCCTGACGGTCGAGGTCGAGGACCGCGGGCTCGGCATGACCGAGCAGGAGTACCAGCGGCTCAACGACTACCTGGCCCACCCGCCCGAGCTGGACGTCTCCGCGCTCGGCGACGACCTGCGGCTGGGCCTGTTCGTCGTCGCGCGCCTCGCCGCCCGGCACGACGTCCGGGTCTCGCTGCGGCCGTCCCCGTACGGCGGCACCCGGGCCGTGGTGCTGGTGCCGTCAGCGCTGCTGGAGCAGGCCGGACAGCCGGCCGCGGTACCCGGGCTGCCGTCGGGGGCCCGGATCACCCGGGCTCCGGCATCCGACGCGCTTCCGGGGGAGGGCGGGCAGGCGGTGGGCGGGGGCGGTTCCGACGCCGGTTCGGGGGGCGGTTCGGGTTCCGGTTCCGACGCCGGTTCGGGTTCCGGGCACGGCGGCCTCGGAGAGGAGCCGTCGGACGCGGCGGACCAGGGGCACGGTGGGCTGCTGAGCGGGATCCAGGGGGCTCCGGGACCCTTCGGCGCCCCGGTGGCTCCCGCCGTCCGCTACGCCGCGCACGACCCCCGGACGGGCGCGGCGGGGCCCGGCAGTGCCGCCGATGCCGCCGATGCCGGACGCGTCGATGCGCCGCCGGCCTACGGGGGGCTGCCGGTCGGAGCCGAGATCCCCGGACTCCCCGGCGCCGTGGTCGTGCCCCGGCCCGTGCTGCCGCGCATGTACGACCTGTCGGGCGGCCCCGCAGGGAACCACCCCGCCGGACCACCCGCCGGCGGACCGGTCGCCCACCCCGCCGGCCACCAGGACAACGGCCCGGACGGCGGACCGTACGCCCCCCGGGTCCTGCCGCAGCGGGCCCTCGGCGCCGGGACGGACGCGCCTTCCGCCCCGTGGCACGCGCCTGAGGGCGGCGAACAGTGACGGCACGGAGCGCCCGGACCAAGGCGGGCCCGACTCGGCCTCAGGCCTTGGCGTGGACCGGATGGAGCTCGGCGAGCGACTCGACCAGCGGGGCCAGCTCGGGGACCTCGGTGGCCTCGGCCAGCGTCGACTCCAGGGCGGCGTCGTGCACCGGGCGGGCGGCCGTCAGCAGGTCACGGCCCTCGGGCGTCAGCTCGGTGTAGATGCCGCGACGGTCGTCCGCGCAGAGGAAGCGGCTGAGCAGGCCCCGGTCCTCCAGACGGCTCACCAGTCGGGTCGTCGCGCTGCTGCTCAGCGCCGCCGCCCGCGCCAGCTGCTGCATCCGCATGTGCCAGCCGTCCTGGCGGGAGAGCGCCTCCAGCACCGTGTACTCGACCACCGAGAGCTTGAACTCGGCCTGGAGCGCCTTCTCCAGCGCGGTGTCGATCATCCCGTGCAGCGCGGCGAGCGTCCGCCAGCCGCGGGCTCGGATCTCGGCCGCATCGTCGCGGATTCCCATGACTCGCCCACCCTTCCGTCGCGCTGCTCGTTCCGTGTGCCGGACGAGCCCTGTGCGAGGTCTCGTGCCGGCTCTCGTACGAGGTCTCGTCCCGTGTCTTCCTACGACAAGTATGCCAGTTTGCGCGGGATACCGGTGTGTGCAAATAGTTCGACTTATACCCCGCCGGCTCCTCCCCCACCCGTCGTGAAGGTCCTTTCACCCCTCCCCGGACCAGGCCGCCGTGCACAGCGCCGTGGCCAGCTCCTCGGTGTAGGAGGCCGCGGTCAGCCAGGCGGTGGCGAAGGCCTCGTGGTCGTCCGTGACGACCCGGCCGAAGACGTCGCGCTGCCGGTTGGCCGCGGTGGCCCGCAGGGCGTCGAGGATTTCGGCGGCCGTGACCAGCCCGGCGGCGCGCAGCAGAGCGCGGTCGGCCGCCGCCGAGGCCTCGCTCGGGGCGAGGGCGTTCCGACCGGTGGTGACCGTCTGCTCGATCCGGCGCCCGAGCACGTGCACGGGCGGGCCGTACGGCGCCGGGACCTCCGGCTCGACGGCCGACTCCTGCCCCGGCTCGTCCGCCGGGCTGGGCGCGGGGACAGTGGCGGGCCCCGCGAGGTCGGCGGTGGCGGGCCCTGCGAGGTCGGCGGCCTGGAGGCGTTCGAGGCCGAGGTTGGCCCGGCCCGCCCGGTCCGCGGGCAGGGTGAGCGGATCGGGCGCGTCCGGGGGCGTGCCGATCGCGAGCAGGCTCAGCTCCGGGCGGTCCGCGCGCCCCAGGCGGCCGATCACCCGCAGCCGCAGGCCGGGCACGGTGGCGAGCAGCGCGAGGTTCGCCCGGAACGGCAGGCCGGGGTGTTCGTGCGCCGGGCGCAGGACGATCACCGGAGCGCCCGGGCAGTCCGGACCGCTCTCGGCGCCCGCCGCCCCACTCGCCGTGCAGCGTGCCAGCAGCCGCGGCGTCCCGCCGGGGCCGCAGGGGGCGGTGCCCAGCAGGGTGACGTCCAGGAACAGCAGGTCGCTCCCGGCCGGTCGGCTCTCGTACGGCAGTTCCTGCGCCGCGAGCGCCCGGGCCACCTGGGCGGGCGCCGGTTCGGACCAGAGCCGGGCGGCCGGCTCCGCCGTCCAGGCCGTGCCCGCCGCCCGGACCGCCCGGACCGAGGCGCCGGCGCCCAGCCGGCCGCCGGTGGACCTGGTCGCGCCCTGGACGGCCAGCCCGGCCCGGCTGAACTCACGGTGGCTGAGCGCGGCGTCGCCCAGCCGGACCGTGCGGTTGCCCGCCCCGACCGCCTGCGGGGCGGCGGCCGCCGCGTCGTCGTGCGGCATCACCTCGGCGATCGTGCTGAGGCGCCCGTTGGCGTCGACCGCCCAGCTGACCGCGCCCGCGTGCGTGGCGGTCAACACCGGCTCGGCGAACAGCCCGTAGAGCCGCAGGCTGCCCTCGTCCCGGTAGGCCTGGCGCGCGGTGCCGCGCAGCTCGGCGACCGGGGCGGCGCCCGCGGCCAGGGCGGTGGTGAGGCCGAGCAGTTCGCGCAGGCCGGCCACCAGGTCCGCCAGGCGGTGGTCGGGCGCGCCGGAACGCGCCGCCCGCACCCTCGTCACGACGGTGACGGCCGCCGCGGCCGGGCGGTGCAGGCCCGCGACGCGCGCCCGGTGGGCGGCGCGCAGCAGCTCGGCCTGGGAGACGGCGCCCGCCCCGCTCACCCCGGCGGCCAGGACGGCGGACGCGGCCGCGTGGAGGTGGCGGACGGCGGCGAGTTCGGCGGCGGTGAGCGGGGCGGGCTCCGTCTCACCGGCCGGTGCCTCGGGCGCTTCCACGGCCGCCGCGCCGGTGCCGCCCTCGGGTGCGGGCCCGGGCTCGGACGCAGGCCCGGGCCCGGGCTCGAGCTCGGCGAGCGGGCAGAGGGAGACGGCGGCGGCCCGGTGCACGCAGGCCGGGGCGAGCAGACAGCCACAGCGGACATCGGCCTCCACCGCGACCACCCCGCCCGGGGCGTGCAGCACGAGCACCGTCTCCTCGTCCACCTCCACCCGCCACTCGTCGCCCTCCCGGGCCACCGGCCGCTCCGCCAGCTTCGCCGCCGCGCCGTCCAGCCGCTTCTGCAACCGGGCGCTCAGCCCGGCCACCACCTCGGCGACCACCTCGGGCCGTACGCCCGGCCAGTCGCTCGTCCGCGCCGTCACACTCATCGCACCTTCTCCCCCACCCAGCGGGCCAGTTCCAGCGGGCTCAACGCCGCCACGGGCATTCCGGCCGCGACCAGTTGGCCCGCGACCGCCTTCGAGTAGCGGGCCGTCCCGGTGTCGTCCAGCGCCGCGCAGCCGAGCAGGTGCACGCCGGAGTCCACCAGTGCCCGGGTCTGGGCCAGCAGCCCGCCGACCGGCCCGCCCTCCTCGAAGTCGCTGACCACCGCGATCAGCGTGCGGGACGGCACCGTCACCAGCTCCCGCGCGTAGCGCAGCCCGCTCGCGATGCTGGTGCCGCCGCCGACCCTCACCTCCAGCAGCAGGCTCAGCGGATCGTCCACCCGCGCCGTGAGGTCCAGGACCTCGGTGGAGAACGCCACGAAGTGGGTGCTCAGCGAGGGCACCCCGGCCAGGATCGACGCCGTCAGTGCGGCCCACACCGTGGAGGCCTCCATCGACCCGGAGACGTCCACGACCAGGATCAGCCGCCAGTCGTTGGCCTGCCGCGCCCTGGTCCGGAAGACCGGGCGCTCGGGCACGATCAGGGTGCCGCCGTCCGGCGCGGGCCGGGCGGTGGCGAGGTTGGCCCGGATGGTCCGGTCCAGGTCCAGCCCGCCGCCCGGACGGCGGGACGGGCGCGGCACGGCGATCCCGGTCAGCGCCGGGCGCAGCCTGGTGGCCAGCTCCCGGCTCAGCTCGTCCACCAGCCGCCGCACCAGCGGGCGCAGCCGGGCCACTCGGGCCTCGGGCAGACCACCCGCGTGGTCCAGCACCGTGCGCAGCAGGTCGACGGACGGGCGGACGGCGGCGGGGTCGATCGTCTCCAGGACGTCGGTGCGGCCCTGCGCGACGGCGGCGGCCAGCACCTCCTCGCGCACGCCGGGGCCGAACAACGACTCCAGCTCCTCGGCCCACTCCCGCACACCGGGGTACGGGGCCTCGCGCCCGCCCCTGCCGGCCCGGCTGTCCAGGCCCGGGCCCGAGCCCTCGCCGTGGCCGGTTCCGTACAACTCGTCCAGAGCGGTGGCGAGTCGGGCACCGCGACCGGTCAGGCCGCCGCTGCCGGGGCGGCCGAGGAGCAGCCGCCAGCGCTCGGTGGGGGCGAGGGCCTGGGGTGGGGAGGTCGCGGTGGTCGTGGTGATCGTGGAGGAGGAGCGGGTGGGGAGCTGTTCCGAGGCCGTGGGCGGCGGCGCAACCGCCGGGGTGTCCACGGCCGTTGGGGGCAGGAGGCCGCGGCGGGCGAGTGCCGCACGCGCCGCGAGGTCCGCCCGTACCCAGCCGGCGAGCACGGCTGGGCCGGCCTCCTCGGGCAGCGTGGCGAGCCGGGTGCCCAGGCGCTCCTCGACCAGGGCCAGCAGCCGGTCGCGGGCGGCCGGGCTGAGCGTGTCGAACCCGCCGCGCAGTGCGGGCAGCCGGTCCAGGAAGGCGTCGTCGGGCAGCGAGGTGACCCGCTCCAGCACCGGTTCCAGCGCCTGCGGCGCGGAGTCGAACAGCCCCTCCGCCGCCGTCAGCAGGCCGACCAGCGCCCGCCCGAGCGCCCGTCGCGCCTCCGGACCGGTCGCACCGTCGACCCACGAGGCGGCCCGACCGCCCAGCACCCCGGCCGGTTCCTGCCCGAGCAGCACCCGGACCGCACCGGCCGCGCCCCGCACCAACGGGCTCCCCTGCTCGGCGAGTTCGGCCAGCACGTAGGCCAGCCGCACTCCGCCGAGCCGGTCCGCCCGCCGCACCAGCTCCACCAGCGCCCGCGCGTCCTGCGGATCGTCCGACCCGCCCACGCCCTCCAGCTGCCGCACGGCGGCAACGGTGAGCACCTCCCCGGCCGCGGCGAGCACGGATGGGCCCGCCGGAACGCCGCCGGTGGAGGCGTGGCGGCCGCCGGCAGCCGGCCCCTCGGGCGCCCCGCCGCCGACCTGGGAGGGGGGCGCCACGAGGTGATCCTCGTCGGCCGGAGCCCCGGTGGGCGCCGCAGCCGTGCCACGCGGAACGGTGGCGCGAGCGCCCGGGAGACCGTCGGCGGTCGGCGCACCCACCGCCGCGGCTCCGGTGTCGCCGCCCGCTTCGACGGCCTTCCCCAAAACGTCCGCACGGTCGGCGCCATCGGGGGCAGAAGCGGCAACCGCCCTGCCCTCTCCGGCCGGGACGGCACGCCCGGAGGCGGCGGTCACGGCTTCGCCAACGGACGGGGCCGCACCGCCGGACAGGGCGACGACAACCTCCCCGTCTCCGCCCGAGACACCACCACCGACGACGGGCGCAGCGCCGCCGACGACCGGGGCCGCACCGCCGGACGCGACGGCGCCGGCCTCCCCGTCTCCTCCCGAAGCGCCATCACCGACGACGGCCTCCTGCCCTCCCGCCGGGGTGTACCCGGGGAAGTGGCCCGCGGTCAGCCGGTCGACGAGCGCCAGCGCGTCGAGGAGGTCGGGGAGGGTGGCGGAGGTGGGGAGAACGGTGGTGAGTTGGGCGAGGCGGGTCTCGGCGAGGGCGGGGAGGGCGCAGGAGGCGGCGGCGGTGAGGCCGTCGATGATCTCGCGCGGGGCCGGCTGGTCGGTGAGGCGGGCGCGCAGGGCGCCCTCGGCGGCCTGCGCGGGGGTGACGCCGCGGGTGCCGGCGACGGTCAGCATGGCGGCGGTGGCGGGCGTCCAGTGCAGGCGCCAGCGGGTGCCGAGGGTTTCGGTGCCGCCGGCGCCGGTGGTGGCGACGGGCTCGGCGTAGGGGATCTCGCAGACGGTGAGCCGGTGCAGGAGGATCTCGCGGCGGCGGTCGAGGCCGCTGCGCAGCGGGTCGAGGCGCAGGTCGCGCGGGCCGGGGTCGGCCGGGCCGGGCAGACCGAGGTCCGCGAGGAGCGTCTCGACGGCGGGGGCGAGTCCGCTGCGCGGGGCGGCGGGCGTGGGACGGCCGGTGCGGATGCCGACCAGGACCTGTTCGAGGGCGCGGGCGACGGCCCGGCCGCGGCCGAGGGGTTCGCCCTGGGCGAGGACGGTCTGCACCGCTTCGACGAGTTCGCCGCGGCCGGGGGCGGCGTGGCCGCGCAGCCGGGCGAGGTCGCCGGCCAGGCGGACGATCTCGCGGGCGTCGGCCGGGCCGCTGGGGTGGTCCTGGGTGCGCAGGGCGGCGCAGATCCGGACGGCGGTGGTGGTGAGCGCCTCGGCGAGGCGTTCGGGGTCGCCGCCGGCGTCCAGGACGGCGTGCTGCCACTCCGGGTCGCGGATGCCCGCCGGGTAGCCGGAGCGGGCGTCGAGCAGCGGGTAGGTGTACGGGATCAGGGACAGGACGTACCCGGGCTCGTCCGGGTGCGGCGGCTCCTCGTCGGCGACGGGTCCGTCCAGCAGCGCGGGGGCGTGGAAGGCGCCGATCACGGCGGCGACCCGCCGTCCGCCGGCCGAGGCGGCCTGGATGCGGGCCCGCATCCAGGCCTCGCGGCGCAGGTCGTACGGGTCGACGCCGGGGCCGGTCTCGGCGTCCTGGCGCAGTGCCCAGCCGACGAGCAGGGCGGCGCGCCGGACGGCCTCCGGGGTGGAGCCCGGGGCGGCCGTTTCGACCAGACGGTCCCACAGGTCCTCGTCGGAGTCCCGGCCGGTGAGGCGGTGGCGCAGCGCGTCGGCGACGCCGGGTGCGTCCGGGCGCCCGTCGGTGCGCCTGCGCTCCCCGGCGCGCGCGGCGGCGCGGTGGGCGAGCGGGAGGTCGCAGGCGACGGCCTCCACCCCGTTGCGCCGGGCCCAGCGCAGGGCGGCGAGCTCCGGGGAGAAGTCGGCGAACGGGTAGAAGGCGGGCCCGGCCGCCTCCTCGGGCCCGGCCGGGGCCGCCGCGAGGGCGACCGGGGCCAGGGTGGCCTCGTCGGCGAGCCATCCGAGCCAGGGCTGGAACTCGGCGGGCAGCTCGACCAGGACGGCGTCCGGCCGGGCGGCGTCGAGCAGCGCGGGGACGGCCGCGCTGAGGGACGGCGCGTGGTGACGCACGCCGATCAGGTAGGGCCCGGGGCGGCCGGTGCCGGAGGCGGCCAGGCGGCGGGCCTCGGCCCGGACCGCCCGGTCCGCGTCGTCCGGGAGGGGGGTCTCCGCGCTGCTCATCGGATCAGGCCTCCAGTGCCGAGCGGAGGTCCCAGAGGGTGCGCCAGGTGGCGGCGCCCTGTTCGGCGCGGCGGCGGACCGGGCCGTCCCAGTAGCCGAGCAGCCGGGCCGCGTCGGCCGGCTCGTCCTTGCGGACCACGCCGAGGAGCTGGCCGGGCAGCCGGCCGAGCAGGTCCCCGCCGTCGGGCAGGTAGGCGGCGCTGACGCCGAGCGAGGTGGCGACGGAGACCGCCTCGGCGGTGCTCATCACGGTGGACGGGCGTTCGACCTCCCAGCCCTCGGTGGAGCGGCCGGTGCGCAGGTCGCGGAAGGCGGTGACCAGGGCCTCCAGCACGGCGTCGTCCACCGCGTAGGCGGCGCCGGCCCGGGCCACGGCGACGGTGGACTGGCGGCGGACCAGGTCGACCTCGGCGGCGAGGCTGCCGATCGGGCCGACCGTCTCGAAGTTGAACCGCCGCTTGAGCGCCGCGGACATCTCGCTGACGCCCTTGTCCCGCAGGTTGGCGGTGGCGATCAGGGTGAAGCCGGCCGCGGCGTGCAGCTGCCCGTCCGGGGTGCCGGCCAGCTCGGGGACGGCGATGCGCCGCTCCGAGAGCAGCGAGACCAGGGCGTCCTGCACCTCGGGCAGGCAGCGGGTGACCTCCTCGACCCGGGCGACCGCGCCGGTGGTCATCGCGGTGAGCACCGGCGAGGGGACGAGGGCCTCGCGGCTGGGCCCCTTGGCGAGCAGCAGGGCGTAGTTCCAGCCGTACTTGAGCTGGTCCTCGGTGGTGCCGGCGGTGCCCTGGACGGTGAGCGCGCTGGTGCCGCAGAGGGCGGCGGCGAGCAGCTCGGAGAGCATGGACTTGGCGGTGCCGGGCTCGCCGACGAGCAGCAGGCCGCGCTCTCCGGCGAGGGTGACGACGCAGCGCTCGACCAGGGCGCGCTCACCGACGAACTTCGGCTCGATGACCAGGCCCTTGCGCCCGGCCTTGAGCTTCTCGCCGCCGCTGCCCATCACGAAGGTGACCACGGCGCGCGGGGTCAGGCGCCAGCCGGGCGGGCGCGGACCGCTGTCGTGGGCGGCCAGGAACTCCAGCTCGGCGGCGTACTTCTCCTCGGGCGGGACGGTCTGCCGGTCCGCGGCGGCGACGGTGGCCGTGCCGGGGGCGGTCGTGCCGACGCTGGTCGTGCCGGGGGTGGTCTCGGTGGCGGTCATCGGCGGGCCTTCCTGCGCTTGCTGGTCTGGAGCTCTTCGTAGCCGGGCACGTCGCCGTCGACGGTCCGCTGCCAGGCCCGGGCGAACAGCTCGGGGACGGGCAGGGTGACCAGCACGGGCCGGTGGGTGGGCAGTTCGTACAGGTCGGCCTTCCAGGTCTCGGCCGGCAGGGCGGGGGCCTTGGCCTCCTGCCAGCCGCCGGGCAGGAAGAGGCCGCGGCCGGCCCGGGCGCGCTTGGCCTCCAGCACCAGGCCGGTGGCGGCGAGTTCGGCGCGGGCCTTCTTCAGCCGGGCGGGCTTCCAGCCCGTCCAACGGGCGGTGTTGCGGTCGGTCGGGTCGGGCAGGGCGAGCAGTTGGAGGTAGAGCGTGGCCGCGTCCTCGCCCAGGCCGTGGGTGCGGGACGCCTCGGCGACCAGCTCGGGTACGGACAGCCGCGGGTCCTGCAGCCAGGCGGGGCCCTCGCCGACGGCCGGCACCGCGGCGGCGGAGGCGGCCAGTCGCTCCGGCTCGCCGCGCAGCACGGTCTCGATGGCCCGCCGCTCGGCCGGGTACCAGTAGTTGCCGGAGAGCCCTTCGAGCAGTTCGAGCAGCGGGTCGTCCGGTCCGGTGAGGGCGGCCGGGCGCAGCCAGACCCGCTCGGTCTCCTCGTGGTACGGCGTCAGGACGAGTGCCGGTCCGCAGCGGACCAGGCCGTCCCGGTCGGCGCCGCCCTCGGCGGGCAGGCCGAAGTGGGTGCGCAGGACGGCGGACAGCGAGGTGCCCTTGGGGGTGCGCACCAGGTCGAGGTCGAGCAGCAGCTCCGGGTCGGCCAGGCGGTCGCGCAGCGCTTCGGCGGCCGTGGGCAGCAGCGGCCGCAGCGGACTGTCGGCGGGCAGGTGGTAGGCGAGCCAGCGCAGCGCGGAGATGGTGGAGCTCAGCGCCCCCCTCTCGGGGACGGCGGACTCGTCCTCGGGGGCCAGCCGCGGGCCGGCTCCGCCCGCGTCGATGAACCGGAAGCCGGTGCGGCCGGTCAGCCACGGGGTGTGGGCGGGGTTGAGCACCGCTTCGACGGTGTCGATGGACACCCCCTGGACGGTGGCCAGCGCCTCCTCGGGGAGGGTGACCAGCCGTCCGAAGCGCCGGATCCACGCCTCGGCTCCGGCGGCGATGTCCGGCCCCTCGGTCCACAGCGTCTTCGGGTCGGCGGGCAGCAGGGCGCCCCAGACGTCGGCGAGGCCGTTGTGGTCGCGCCCCCGCAGCCATTTCCTGGCTGCCTTGAAGTCGGCTGCCTTGAGCCCGAGTTCGGCGGGCGCGGCGATGTCGCTCCAGTGGAGCAGGCCGGACGGCGGGCTGAGCAGCAGGGCGGAGCGGGCGGTGCCGATGCCGGTGAGCTCGCTGAAGGCCTCGGCCCTGGCCTGGTCGTACGGGACGACGCCGCGCAGCGCGGCGACCCGCCAGAACTTGGCGACCCAGGCGGCGCCGACCAGTTCCTCGGTGCCGCGCTCCTCGATCGTGGTGTAGTGCGCGACGGGGCCGAACTCCCCGCTCGGGTCGTGGTCGACGGCGAGCCAGTGCACGGTGCCGTCGGTGTACTGCCGCTGGTGGCCGAGGATGACGACGGTGCGCCCGCCGTGCCGCAGCACCTCGCCCTGGCGCTGGGCGACCGGCCGACCGCCGGTGGCGTTCACGGCCACCGGAACCTGCTCGGCGAGGACGATCTCGCGCAGGGTGGTGCCGCGGTCGGCCAGCGGGCCCTTGGTCAGCTCGCCGAGCAGCAGGACCAGCGAGGAGCGGTGGGCGGGCTCGGTGAACGGCGAGGCCACCGCGTGGGCCAGCGCGTGGACCCGGCCGAGCAGGTGCAGCCAGCCGTGGCTGACGTCGCCGTGGCGCAGGGCGACGGTGGCGGGGCTGCTCCAGCCCTCGCCGTCGGCGGCGGGCGGGGCGGCCAGCACCCCGGTGACGGCACGCAGGTTGTTGAGCACCCACCAGTGCTCGGCGGAGCCCCAGTTGTTGCCGAAGCCACCGATCTCGGGCAGCACGGCGCGCACGGCGTCGCGCAGTTCGTGGTCGCGCCCGTGCTCGGGCTGCCACTCGGTGTTCTGCTTCGTGCTCGGGCGCTCGGCCTCCGGCTGCGGGACGAACCGGGCGATCCGGTCCAGCAGGTCGGCGGCGAGGCGGGCGAGCCCGGCGACGCCGGCGAGCAGCCGCTGGTCCGCGATGCCGGGCAGGATCGCGCCGACCTCCGGGACGGGCAGGGTGCGCGGGGTGCGCCGGGCGAGCGGACGGCGCACGCCCTGGACGGTGAGCCAGCACCGCTCGTCCTCGGGGACGGGCTCGGTGTCGGTCGGCCAGGCGGCGTCGATCAGCCGGGCGGCCTGCTCGGCGGTGACGCCGCGCAGCACCGTGGAGCCGGCCTCGTCGCGCGGGCGCAGGGCGTGCCAGTGCGGGAACGGCGGGACGAGCGGGGTACCTGCGGCGGAGAGCTCGCCGGCGTGGCAGGGGCGCAGGTCGACGGTGCGGTCGGCGCGGCCGGTGAGGTCGGGCAGGTTGAGCGAGAAGTGCTCGCCGGAGGTGTGGCTGACCACCGGGTCGGCCGCGCCCGGCAGGGCGAGCCGGCCGACCGGGACGGTGTCCGACCGGTATCCGGTCAGCGGCAGCACGATGCGCTGCCCGTCGGCCGTGAAGGTGGTGACGGCCTTGTGGGGCTCGATCCTGACCCAGCTGCCGAGCACGGTGCCGTCGGTGCCGAGCGGGGTCCGCTCGAGGCCGGGCTGCAGCGGCAGCAGCCAGGTGCTCTTCCGGACGAGCCGGCCGGCCTGGGCGGTGGCGGCGATCACCGGCGGTTCGGCGGCGCGGCCCAGAGCGCCGGTGGCCGGGTCGAGTTCGCGCAGGACGGCCTCGCCGTCGGAGGCGTGGCGCACCGTCCAGTAGCCGGTGCCGTCGCCGAGGACGGGGTGCTCCTCGGGCATCCGGGTGTCGCCGGCGTGCAGCGGGCGCTCGCCGGTGGTGCGGCCGCCGCCGGGCAGTCGGAGCGAGGGCAGCTCGGGCTCGCGGTCGCCGTAGTAGTAGCCGGCGATGGTCTCGCCCTCCAGCTCGAACCGCTCGTCCGGGCGGCTCGACCAGTAGGCGAGCTGCTTGCCCTCGTGGGACCAGACGACCAGCAGTTCGCCGTCGACCAGGCGCAGCCGGATCCGGTTGCGCTGGCGCAGTTCCCCGGGCAGCCGGAGGGTGTGCTCCAGCACGACGCCCTCCGGGCCGACCACGACGGCCCGGTCGAGGCGGGCGAGGATCAGGTGCGGCCAGGCGTCCTCGATGACCAGGCCGCTCAGGCCGGCGCCGCCCAGGCTGGGGACGGGGTGCTGCGGGGCGTCGGCGGCGGGCGGGTCGGCGAGCTTGCCGAGTGCCTCCTCCAGGGCGGGCCAGCCGAGTTCGTCCAGGATGCCGGCCCGGAGGGCGTCGGTGAGCAGCCCGGCGACGTCGAGGGCGGCGACCCGGTCGGCGACGGCCGGCGCGACCGTCCGGACGGCGGTGCGGTGCTGGCCGAACGCGCGGACCAGGTCGGCGGCGGCGGCCAGGCCGCGGGCGGCGAACAGCTCCTCGGAGCGCTCCTCGGCCCACTCGGCGAACAGCTCGTTCAGCAGCGGCAGGGCGGGCACCTCGCGCTCGGCAGCCGTCTTCCAGGCGGCCGGGGCGGCTCGGCGCAGCAGCGGCCGGTAGCGCTCGTCGGCGCCGACGGCGGCGAGGGTGGGGCTGCCGGGGCCGCACTCCGAGACCCAGTCGTGCAGCTCGATGCCGAGGCCGTCCGGCGGGCCGGCCACCGGCACGCCCGCGGTGAGCAGCAGGTCCAGCAGGTCGATCCTGGTCCGGCTGGCGCGGATGCCGGTGTGGAGGTCCACCGGGACGGCGTCGGCCTTGAGCCGCTCGACCATCCGGCCGGCCAGCGCGATGGTGTCGGGGCAGCTGGGCCGGCTGCGCCAGCCGCGGCCGTGGTGGTTGCACCAGCGCTGGAGCCAGGCCGCGGCGGGCTCGGCGCCCTCGGCCCGGGGCCCGGTGAGCAGCTCCTCGGCGCCGGTCTCGGCGAGGACCCCCAGCCAGGCGGCGTCGTGCGGGGCCGGCTCGGAGGAGGCCGGGTCGGGCATCAGCTCCAGCAGGCGGGTACGCACGGCCGCGTCACCGCGGCCGAGCTCGACCAGCGCGCCGTGCCAGGACTTCCAGAACGCGGCGGGCGCCCGGTTGACGGCCGGGGAGTCCAGCAGCTCGGCGAGCAGCGCCCGTTCGTGCTCGGCGCGGTCCAGCCCGGCGGCCTTGATCAGGGCGCGGGCGTCCTCGGCGACCCCGGCGTACGGGGCCATGCCGGCCGCGGAGCGCTCGGTGCACAGCTGGCGGAAGCGCTGCCAGGCCGTCACCGGGTCGAGCCGCTGGGCGAGCTCCTTGACGTACTGGCGCAGGGACTTGACGGTGAGCGCGCCGGCCAGGGCGAACTCCAGGAAGACGGCGCGCAGCCGCTCCTCGTCCACCGCGAGGCCGTGGGTCCGCTCGGCCTCGCGGGCCTTGCCGAACCAGGCGGCGGCGTAGGTCTGGTTCTCGTGGCGGAGGAAGATCCGGCCGACCTCCTCGCAGAAGGTGGGCAGGAAGTGCGGGACGGCCCGGCCGAGGCGGACGGCCAGCGCGTCGAAGCCGTCCTTGGCGGCGCCGGGCTTGGAGGCGGTCTGGCGGCCTAGCCGCTCCATCTCCTTGACCAGGGCGAGCGCGTGGTGGCCGTTGGCCGGGTCGTGGACCAGGGCCCAGGCGGGGAAGCCGAGGGCCTCCTGGCGGACCTGCCCGACCTCGGCGGGCGCGGCCTCCGGGGCCAGCCCGAGGAAGTCGAGGGCGAGGTCCTCGGCCGGCCCGAGCGCGCCGGGGACGAGGCGGACGATCCGGCGCCCGTCGAGCGCGGGATGGGTGTAGGTGCGGGCGGTGAGGACGTCGGCGGCACTGTCGGGGCGGCCGGCGTCGGGCAGCGTGCCGGACGGGAGCACGGCCCCGGCGTCGAGCAGCGCCTCGGGCGTCGCGGTGGTCGGCTCCACGGTGGTCGAGTGCGCGGTGGTCGAGTGCGCGGTGGTGGTCATGCGGCTTCCTCCCCCTGGATCGTGCGGCCGGCGTACAGGGCGGCGGCCATCCGCATGCCCTCGGACCAGGCGACCGGTCCGACCTCGGTGAGCGGCAGGGCCCGGCCGTCGGGACCGGCCCAGCTGAGCGCGCCGGTCTCGCACTCGGCGTACTCGTAGTACTCGCCGGCCCAGACCCGGGCCTCGACGGTGCGGCCGCCCTCGGTGACCGGCTGGACGGCGAAGCCGCCGCGGACCCGGCAGCCGAGCCGGGTGGAGCGTCCGAGCAGCTCGCGCAGCTCCCGGTAGCGGCCGCCGGCGTAGGTGGTGACCTCGGTGCCGGCCGTCGGCTCCGCGGGCCGGTGCCAGACCTCGCGGTAGAGCTGCTGGACGCGCTGGGAGACGCCGAGTTCGACGGCGAACTCGCGCAGTTCGTCGAGGTCCTGGAGCAGGACCGGGTGCGGTATCAGCACCTCGCCGTCGGTGAGGCGCACGGTGTCGCCGTCCAGGTCGACCAGGCCGAGGCCGCGCTCGGCGTCGACGCCGCGCAGGAAGCCGGCCACGGAGCCGTCCGTGGTGGTGACCACGAGGTCCTTCAGGACGCCCTGCCAGGCCTCGTCCGGCCAGACGGCGGTGAGCACGGCGGCGGGCACCGGCAGCGAGCGGACCATCCAGCGCTCGACGTCCTCCAGGCAGCCGCGCTCGTGCGCGGCCAGCCACTCCGTGAGCTGCTTGAGCTGGGTGACCACCGGGTCGTCACCGAGCTTCGACGGTACGGACTTGAGGTCGCGGCCCGCCGCGTTGCGGCACACCACCCTGCCCTCCCCGTCGAGCGCGACGCGGTACCCTCCCGCGCCCGTCTCCACCCATGCCACGGCCGTACTCCTCCCACCAGGGAAACACCTGTCGATCGCCTGCTGACCAGCGATGCGAGGAACGTAGCGAGGCCCACTGACAACGCGACGGGCGGGGTGAGCACGGGCCCTGACATGGAGAGTTCAAACCACTCGAACGAGTGATCGAAGGCATGAGAAAACGGGGCGGCTGCTCGCAAGCAGCCACCCCGTCAGACCGACGAAGCGCGTCAGACCGACGGCGCCCGGGGCACGATCACCGGCGCGCCGTCGCCCGGCGCCGCGAGCACATGGCTGTCGATGTCGTACAGCGCCCGCACCAGCGGCGCGTCCACCACTTCGCGCGGCGGCCCGCAGGCCACCACCTCGCCGTCGCGCAGCGCGACCAGCAGGTCCGCGTAGCGGGCGGCCGCCGCGAGGTCGTGCAGCACCATGACCACCGTGCGCCCGCCCGCCGCGACCCGGCGGACCAGCTCCAGCACCTCCACCGCGTGCCCCAGGTCGAGCGCACTGGTCGGCTCGTCGAGCAGGACCACCGGGGTGTCCTGGGCGAGCACCATGGCGAGCCAGCAGCGCTGGCGCTGGCCGCCGGAGAGCCGGTCGAGGCGGCGGTCGGCGAGGTCCTCCACCCCGGTGGCGCGCAGGGCCTCGGCGGTCAGCCGCTCGTCCTGCGCCGACCACTGGCGGAACAGCCCCTGGTGCGGGTGGCGGCCGTAGCGGACCAGCCCGGCGACGGTGACCGCCTCCGGGGCCTGGGGGCTCTGCGGCAGCAGCGCGACCCGGTGGGCCGCCTGGCGCGGGCGCAGTCGCCACACGTCCTCGCCGCCGACCAGGACCCGCCCGCCGTCCGGACGGTGCAGCCGCGCGACGGACCGCAGCAGGGTGGACTTCCCGCAGCCGTTCGGGCCGACCACCGCCACCACCTGCCCGGCCGGGACGGTGAGGTCGACGCCGCCGAGCACCGGGCGCCCCGGCCCGTAGCCGGCACTGAGCCCTTGGATGGTCAACTCCATGGCAGCTCCCCCTGGTTCGACGTGCGCTCAGTTGCCGCCGAGTGCCTTGGTGAAGTCGCCGATGACCACGTCGGCGGCGAGCGGGCCGCCCCGGGTGGACCAGACCGAACCGTCCACGGTGACGGCGTGGTTGTTCTTCACCGCGCCCAGCTCCTGGTAGGCGGGCTTGGACTGGACGTCCTTGAGCGCGGCCTTGCCGTCGTCGGTCAGGGTGGACAGGAACAGCCAGTCGCCGTCGATCTCGTTGAGCTTCTCCAGGCTGAGCGCCGGGCTGTGCGCGTTGCCGTCCTTGTCCTGCGCGGCCGGGCGGGTCAGGCCCATGTCCAGGGCGACGCCACTGGCGAACTGCTTCTTCTCCATCCAGCTCGGGCCGGTGGGGTTCCAGCGCACGATGGAGACGGCGGCGCCCTTGTTCTTGGTGAGCTCGCCGCCCGCCTTGGCGGCCTTGGCCTCGTAGTCGCCGATCACCTTGTTGGCCTGGTCGAGCTTGTTGACGGCGTTGCCGATGCCGCGGAAGGCGAGCTTCCAGTCGTCCGTGGGCGCCATGGTGACCAGCGTGGCGGGGGTGATCTCGCGCAGCTGCTTGAGCACCTGCTCGTCCTGCATGTCGCCGGCCAGGATCAGGTCGGGCTTGGCGGCGATCACCTTGTCCATCACGGGCTGGAGCAGGTTCCCGACCACCGGGACGCCCTGCACCTTGTCCTTGAGGTACGCGGGCGGCTCGGCCAGCCCCTGGCCGTTGGTGATGCCGACCGGCTTGACGCCCAGGGCGAGCACCGCATCCAGGTCCTCCTGGGTGAGGGTGACGATCCGCTGGGGCTCGGCGGGGACCTCGACGGCCTTGCCGGTGGCGTCCTTGACGGTCCGCTTGCCGCCGTTGCCGGCGCCGCCCGCGCTGCCGCCCGCCGCGTCCGCCGCCGGGGAGCCGGAGGCGGACGAACCCGAGGACGAGGAGCCGGAGGAACCGCAGCCGGTGAGCAGGAGCGCGGCCGCCCCGGTGACGGCCAGCGCCTGGGCCGCACGGCGGCGGACGGGGCTGAGCGGGCGACGGGCGAACGGCATGGGTGCCTCCGGGCAACGGTGGTACGGGAGTTGAGCGGCGTCCGGACAGCCGGGCGGACGGGGGTGCCCCGCGGGACGGGCTCGGTCATTAGGTTAGCCTTACCTTATGACATTGTCGCAAGTCGGCGTCCCCACGGCGCCCCCCGCCACCGCGCCGGACTCGCCGCCACCGGGCCGGCGGAGCCGTCGGCCCGAGGGTGCCCGCCCCACCTGGCCGGCCGTCACCGCGACGGTGCTGCTCCTGCTCGCCCTGGCCGCGCTCTCGCTGTCGGTCGGCGCCGGCGAGGTCGGCCCCGGGCGAGTGCTCGACTACCTGCTGAACCGCGACGGCGCCCGCGCCGACGGCCGGCTCGCCCTGGTCGTCGGCGACCTGCGGCTGCCACGCACCCTCGCCGCCCTGCTGGTCGGCGCCGCGCTCGGCGTCGCCGGGGCACAACTGCAGTCCGTCACCCGCAACCCGCTGGCCGAGACCGGCCTGCTCGGCGTCAACGCCGGCGCCTCGCTGGGCGTCGTGTTCGGCATCGCCGTGCTCGGCGTGCAGACCTCCTTCGGCTACCTCGCCCTCGCCTTCGGCGGCGCGGTGCTCGCCAGCACGGTGGTGCTGCTGGTCGCCAGCACCCGGGGCGGCGGATCGCCGATGCGGCTGGTGCTCGCCGGCTCCGCCGTCGCGGCGATCTTCCGCGGACTCACCGACGTGCTCATCGTCAACTCCCCCGAGGCGTACGAGCGGTACCGGGTGTGGGTGCTCGGCTCACTGGCCGGAGTGGAGGGCTGGACGACACTGCGCCAGCTCGCCCCGGTGCTCGGCGCCGGCTTCCTGCTCGCCGCCCTCACCACCCGGCCGCTGACCGCCCTCGCCCTCGGCGACGACCTCGCCCGCGGCCTCGGCCACCGGCCCGGTGCCACCCGGGCCGCCGTCGCCGTCGCCGTCACCCTGCTGACCGCCTCGGCCGTCGCACTGGCCGGGCCGGTCGCGTTCCTCGGGCTGCTCGCCGGCTTCCTCGCCCGCACCGTCGCGGGCCCCCGGATCGGCCGACTCACTCTGCTCGCCGCGCTGTTCGGCGCCGTCGTGCTGACCGGGTCGGACGTGCTCGCCCGGGTGGTGGCCCGGCCCTTCGAGGCGCCGGTGTCGGTGATCGTCGCGCTGATCGGCGCCCCGGCGCTGATCGCGATCGTCCGCTCCCGGCGCTCCGCCGCCCTGGCCATGGCCGACCCCGCCGAGTCCGCACCGGCCGCACGAAGCGGCGAACCCGCCCCGCCCAAGCGGGACTTGACCCTGCGGTACGGCGCCTGGTCGCTGCTGCTGCCGCGCCGGGCGCTCCTGGCCTCGCTCGGCCTGGCCACCGCACTGCTGGCCGCCGTGGTGGTCTCGGCGCACGCCGGACAGAGCGAACTCGACCTCGCCCGCACCTTCCAGGCCGTGTTCGGGTACGGCGACCGGCTGGACGTGCTGCTGGTGCAGAAGTTCCGGCTCGGCCGGATCGTCGCCGGGCTCGCCGCCGGGGCCGCCCTCGGCCTGGCCGGCTGTCTCACCCAGACCCTCGCCCGCAACCGCCTGGCCACCCCCGAACTCCTCGGCGTCAACGACGGAGCCACGGCCGCCGTACTGATCTCCGCCAGCACCGCGGGCACCTTCGGCGCCTGGTGGGCCGGACCGCTCGGCGCACTGGTCGCCGTCCTGGTCGTCACCCTCGCCTCCGGCGGACTCGGCGCCCGCGGCTACCGGGTCCTGGTGGTCGGGCTCGCCATGTCGGCGCTCGCCTCCGCGGTCATCCAGGTCGCGATGGCCCGTCGCTCGCTCAACTCGGCGGGCTCGCTGTACATCTGGACCAACGGCAGCCTCAACGGACGGGACCTCGCCATCGCCACCCCCGTACTGCTCGGACTGGCCGTACTGGTGCCGCTCGCCCTGGCGGTGGCCAGGCGGCTGGCGGTGCTGCGCTTCGACGACAGCGTCGCCTCCGCCCTGGGCGTCGACCCGGGTCGGGTCCGACTCACCTGCCTGCTGCTGGCCGTCGCGCTGGCCGGACTGGCCGTCGGCGTCTGCGGGCCGGTCGGCTTCGTCGCCCTGGCCGCACCCGTGATCGCCGGGCGCCTGGCCGGGCCCGCCCGGGTGCCGGTGCTCGGCTCGGCGCTCACCGGCGCGCTGCTCGTCGTACTCGCCGACACCCTGGGACGGGTGCTGTTCGCCGGGGTGGAGATCCCCGTCGGCATCGTCACCACCGTCCTCGGCGGCCCCTTCCTGCTCTGGGTGCTGCTCGGCCGCAAGGGCAGCCCCGCTTAAGCCATTTGGAGACACCGCTGTGGAAACCCCGCTCGTCGCCCCCGACCCCGACGACCCCGCCTACCGCCTGGTCACCTTCACCCACGGGGAGGGCAACTGCGACGGCGTGCTCGCACTGGTGCACACCGTCACCGACAAGGACCGCCACTCCGGTGACCTGACACCACATCTGATGACACGTCAGACCGATGGCACGTGGTCGATCACCTACCGGCTGCGCGAGGACCACCGCGCCTCCTACCAGCTGTACCCGTTCCGCGGCGAGGCCCCCGGCACCACCCGCCCCGACTGGCTGCGCGTCCTCGACCACGCCCGCCCCGACCCGTACGACACCGAACCCCGGCTGCCCGCCCGCGACGGCCGCCACCCGTCCTCGGTGCTCAGCCTGCCCGCCGCCCCCGCGCAGCCGTACGTGGCTCGGCGCGACGACGTGCCACGCGGACGGGCGCTCGCGCACACGGTGGCCGGGCGGCGGGTGGACGTCCACCTCCCGGCCGGGCACCGGGCGGAGGGCGGGCCGTACCCGGTCGCGGTGCTGCTGGACGGCGAGATGTGGGGCGAGGTGCTGTCCGTCGGCGACACCCTCGACAACCTGACGGCCGACGGCGCGATCCCACCCACCGTCGCCCTGCTGGTGCACACCATGGGGCCGCAGCGGCCGGACGACCTGAGCTGCAACCCGGCCTTCGTCGACCTCCTCGCCGACCGCCTGCTGCCGTGGGCCGCAAAGGAGTTCGGCGTGACGACCGATCCTCGTGCCACCGTGATCGCCGGCCAGAGCGCGGGCGGCCTGACCGCCGCCTACGCCGCCTACCAGCGCCCGGACCGCTTCGGCAACGCGCTCTCCCAGTCCGGATCCTTCTGGTGGCCCGACGAGACCGAGTTCGACGCCGGCAGCGAATGGCTCACCCGCCGCTACGCCGCCGAGGAGCGGCGCCCGGCCCGCTTCTGGATCGAGGTCGGTTCGCAGGAGTGGATGCTCCTCGCCCAGAACCGCCACCTGCGCGACGTGCTGACGGCCCGCGGCTACGACCTCGCCTACCGCGAGTTCAACGGCGGCCACGACTACGCCTGCTGGCGCGGCGGCCTGGCGGACGGGCTGGCGCACCTGCTCGGATCACCCTGGGGGATGGTTTCGGACTGATTCGCATACCTCCAGGCCATCGGGCGTCTAGCGTCGAACTTCGCACCGATCGGCCTGGAGGTACCCCATGAAGACGTCATCGCCCGCAACGCCGCCGCCGATGTCGTGGCGGTACTGCGGCAACCAGATCAAGCTGTGGCGGACCCGCGCCGGCGTCAGCCGCGAGGACCTGGCCGAAGAGGCCGGGTACAACATCGAGAGCCTGCGGTCGATGGAAGCGGGACGGCGGAAGCCTTCGCAGCACTTGTTGCAGGTCGCAGACAATCTCTGCGACGCGAAGGGGATTCTGCTGGCGGGAGCTCAGTTCCTGGTGCCGGAGAAGTTTCCGCAGTTCGCGGAGGAGTACATCCGGAACGAGGAAGAGGCGCTGGTGATCAACTGGTATGAGAACCAGCTCGTTCCCGGCCTGCTCCAGACCGAAGCGACGGCCAGAACCATCATCGATGGTCGTTGGCCGCCACTGGACGACGAGACCGTCGCGGCGCGAGTGGCCGCTCGTCTCGAACGTCGGGCGTTGCTGAACATTCAGACCAAGGCGTTCAACTTTGTGATCGAAGAGGCCGTCCTACGCCGCCGCCTCAGCACGGAAGAAGCCCATGCCGAGCAGCTGCTACACCTCCTCACGGTCGGCAAGCAACGCAACGTCGTCATCCAGGTCGTTCCCTCGAAGGGTTTCCACCCTGGCTTGGAAGGACAGCTCATCCTCCTCGACTTGCCCGAACACCAACGGATCGCCTATGAAGAGGGCCAGGCTGGCGGGCGGCTGTACTCGGACGTCGACAAGGTACAGCTCCTCAGCCACCGCCATGAAAGGATCCTCCGACAGGCTCTCACTCCGGAGAAGTCGGCCGGGTTTATCAGCAAGCTGGTGGAGGATCAGTGAATCGCGAATTGGTCTGGTTCAAGTCCAGTCACAGCGGGAGCGAGGGCGGCGCCTGCGTGGAGGTCGCCCTCGCTCCAGGCGCAGTCCACGTCCGGGACTCCAAGGACAAGGCCGGCCCCCAACTCACCTTCACCACCGAGGCCTGGGCCGACTTCATCGGCTTCTCCCACGACGGCGGCCCCGACGCGGGCCGGTCCCGGTAGGGCACCGGCCCGACGCTGTCCACCTCGGGATCGAACGGCGGAGCTGCGGACCTCCTCGCCGGTCTGACGCCCCGTGACCAGGTGGCTTGTCCGCTGTCCAGGTGGCCATCAGACTTGTCCCTATGGCAGATGATCGGACCGCTCGGCTTCTCGTGGCCGGCCTCGGGCTCGTGTTCGTCCAGACCGGCGCGGGCACCATGCCAACGACCGCCGAGATACCGCTGCGCGTGGTCTCGGTGGCCGCGTTCCTCGCGCTGGTCGGGGTCGGGAGGCGGTGGGGCGGCCGGGAGGAGACCCCGCCGAAGCGCGACTTGGGACGGAACCACTGGTACCTCGCGGGTTCCGCGGGAGCCGCGGCCCTCCTCGGGGCCTGGGCGGCCGACCAGCTGCTGCACACCCCGCAGGCCGCCGGCCCGTGGGTCGCCGTCGTGGTGGGCGCGTACCTCTTCGTCCTCGCCGCGCTCTGGGAGCGGCCCGCCCTTCGCCTGCTCGGCGGGGCGATGGCGCTGTGCGCGGTGGCCGGGCTGGTGCTGGCCTTCGGGGGCGCTTCGGCGGCGGCCGTCGGCACGGCCGCGGGGATCGTGCCGGGGGCGCTGCTGCTGGGCACGGTGTGGTGGTGGTCCGCCCGGCCGCGGCGCGAGGCCGGGGCGCACCACCACCTGAAGGCTCAGCCCTCCGGGGGTGGGCCCGGGGCCTCAGCGGGGAGGCGGAGGGCCAGGAGGCTGCCGGCGGCGACCAGGGCGGCGGTGAGCAGGAGGGCGAGCCGGTAGGGTCCGGCGCCCGCGTCGTCGCCGAGGGCGCCGATCAGCGCGGCGGTGGCCGCGATGCCGAGGGCGCCGCCGAGGGTGCGCAGGATGGTGAACAGGCCCATCGCGCGGCCCATGGCGGAGCCGGGGACGTCGGCGAAGCCGGCGATCTGGACGGTGAGGACGGCGGTGCCCAGGATCAGGCCGACGCCGAACATCAACGCCCGGACGGCCCACGGGTTCTCCGCGAAGCCGAGGGCGGCCAGCACGGCCGCCGCCAGCAGCAGTCCGGGCAGGGCAAGCCGGCGGGGGCCGAGGCGGGGCAGCAGGCGGTCCACCACCTGCGAGGCGGCCATCAGGCCGATCGCCTCCGGGAAGACGCTCAGTCCGGCGTCCAGGGCGGTGGCACCGCGCGCCGCCTGGTAGAGCAGCGGCAGCACGAACAGTGCGCCCATCAGTCCGGCCGAGGTCAGCAGGGCGAGCCAGCTCGCCGCGCCGAAGGTGCGGTCGGCGAGCAGCCGCAGGTCCACCAGCGGTTCGGCGGCCCGCAGTTGGTGCCGGACGGCGGCGCCCAGCAGTGCAAGGCCGAGCACCCCGCCGAGCGCCACCGCGGGCGAGGTCCAGCCGTGCGCCGGGCCGAAGCCGAGGGCGTAGGTCAGCAGGCCGAGGCCGGGGGTGGCGAGCAGGAAGCCGGTGGTGTCGAAGCGACCGGCCGGTGGCTCCTCCTCCGCGCCGCGCAGGCCGGTCAGCCCGATGAGCACGGCGGCCGCCCCGATCGGCACGTTGACCAGGAACAGCCAGTGCCAGGAGAGGTGTTCGGTGAGGAAGCCGCCGAGCGGCGGCCCGAGGGCGGGCATCAGCGCGGTCGGGACGATCAGGATGCGGCCGAGGCCGGCCCGCTCGTGCGGGGCGAAGGCCCGGAACAGCAGCGTCATCCCGACCGGGGTGAGCAGTCCGCCGGCCACGCCCTGGACGGCCCGGGCGGCCGACAGCGTGCCCAGGCCGGGTGCCGCCGCGCAGAGCGCGGAGGCGAGGGTGAAGGCGGCGAGCGAGCCGAGGAAGACCCGCTTGACGCCGTACCGGTCGCCGAGCCAGCCGGCCACCGGCAGGCCGAGGGCGAGGCCGACCAGGAAGGCCGTCTCCACGGCGTTGGCCGCCGTGACGGGCCGGCCGAAGTCCTCGGCGATGCTGAACAGCGCCGGGTTGACGATGGTCGAGTCCAGGCCGTTCATGCACATCGCGGCCGTGTAGACGACGACCACCGCGGCGCGCCCCGCGAGTAGGGGGCGCGCCGGGGCCTCGGCGCCGGACGGGGCGGGAGGGGTCACAGGGTGGTCCAGTTCGCGGCGATCCACTCCAGCGTGGCTGCTCGCTCACACGGGCCGTGCGCGATGCTCCAGCCGGCCGGGACGGCCGCGAACGCGGGCCACAGGGAGTGCTGTCCCTCGGGGTTGACGAGCGCGAGGAACTCGCCGTCGGCGTCGAAGGGGTTGGCGGGGGCGTCGCTCATCGGTGGTTCTCTCCGTCGTCGGTCCCCGCCGGGAGGCCGGCGAGGTGGTCGGCGATCACGCTCGCGATGTGCGCGATCGGGGTGGGCAGGGTCATGTCCTTGTGGGAGCAGGCCACGTCGGTGTTGGCTATCCGGCCGGACACGTACGGTTCCCAGAGTTCGGGCACCAGGGTGTCGTCGATGGTGTCGACGGTGGCGCGGAAGAACAGCACGTCGCCCTCGTACCGGCGGTGGTCGTAGCCGCGCACCAGGTGGTTGGTGTTGAGGTAGATCTCGTTCAGCGCGGCCAGGGTGGCCTCGTCGAGTCCGGCGAGCGGGCTGCCCTCGCGGCGCAACAGCTCGGTGACGGCACCGAGTTCGAGGGGGCGGCCGTCGAGGTCCTCGGGTCCGAAGCCACCCATGGTGAGCAGCGCCTCCATCGCTTCGGCCTGGTCGGGGACGGGCAGCTCACGGAAGCCCTCAGCGGGGTAGGCGTCCAGGATGGCGAGCAACTCGACGTCCTGGCCGAGCTCCTGGAGCCGGACGGCCACCGCGTGGGCGATGATCCCGCCGGTGGACCAGCCGAGCAGCCGGTACGGGCCCTCGGGCTGGACCTCGCGAAGCCGGTCGGCGTAGTGCGCGGCCAGCTCCTCCAGCGTTGCGGGCAGGGGGAGTTCGGCGGTGGCGGCGCCGACGCCCTGGGCCTGGAGACCGTAGATCGGCACGTCGCCGGGCAGGTTGCGGATCAGTCCGGTGTAGCACCAGCTGAGGCCGCCGGCCGGGTGGACGGCGAACAGCGGGCGCTGCCGGCCGGGGGTGACGGGCCGCAGCGGGAGCAGCACGTCCAGGGCGTCGGCGGCGGGCGCGCCCGCCGCGAGGGCGGCGTCCAGGGCGGCCACGGTGGACGCCTGGAACAGGGCGCCGATGCCGACCTCCAGTCCGAGCACCTCGCGGATCCGCCCGGCGAGGCGCACGACCAGCAGCGAGTGCCCGCCGAGCGCGAAGAAGTCGTCCTCGACGCCGACCGAGGCCACGCCCAGCACCTCGGCGAACAGTTCGCACAGCTGCTGCTCGCGCGGGGTGCGCGGCGGGCGGCCGGCTCCCGCCGCCGGGGCCTCGGGGGCGGGCAGGGCCCGGCGGTCGAGCTTGCCGTTGGCGGTCAGTGGGAGGCGGTCGAGCAGGACGACGGCGGAGGGCACCATGTGGCCGGGAAGTCCGGCGGCGGCGTGGGCGCGCAGCTCGTCCGGGGTGGTGCCGGCGGCCACCGCGTAGCCGACCAGGCGCTTGTCCCCCGGCACGTCCTCCCGGACCACCACGGCGGCGTCGGCGACGGCCGGGTGGGCTGCCAACACCGCCTCGATCTCGCCGAGTTCGATCCGGAAGCCGCGCAGCTTGACCTGCTGGTCGGCCCGGCCGAAGTACTCCAGCACGCCGTCGGCGCGGCGGCGGGCGAGGTCCCCGGAGCGGTACATCCGGGTGCCGCGCTCGCCGAACAGCTCGGCGTACGGGTCGGCGACGAAGCGGGTGGCGGTCAGCTCGGGGCGGCCGAGGTAGCCGCGGGCCAGGCCCGCCCCGGCCACGTACATCTCGCCGGTGACGCCGGGCGGGACGGGCTGGAGGTGCCGGTCGAGGACGTAGACCCGCAGGTCGGGGATGTTGACGCCGATGGTGCTGCTGCTCCCGGCGGCGGCGCTCGCCCGGTCGAGGGCGATGTACGAGACGTGCACGGTGGTCTCGGTGATGCCGTACATGTTGACCAGCGTGGGGGCGTCCTCGGCGTGCCGGTCGTACCAGTCGTCCAGCCGGGCGAGTTCGAGCGCCTCACCGCCGAACACCACGTAGCGCAGGGCGAGTTCGCTGCCGGGGTGGTCCCGGTCGGCGGCGCTGAGCTGGTAGAAGGCGGACGGCGTCTGGTTGAGCACGGTGACCCGCTCGCGGGCGAGCAGCTCCAGGAAGGCCGCCGGGTCGCGGCTGACCAGGTGCGGGACCACGACCAGCCGGCCGCCGTGCAGCAGGGCGCCCCACAGCTCCCAGACCGAGAAGTCGAAGGCGTAGGAGTGGAACAGTGTCCAGACGTCCTCGGCGCCGAAGCCGAACCAGTGGTCGGTGGAGCCGAACAGCCGGACCACGTTGTGGTGGGTGACGGGCACGCCCTTGGGCCGGCCGGTGGAGCCCGAGGTGTAGATGACGTACGCGGTGTCCTCGGCGCGCAGCGGGCGGGTGCGTTCGTGCTGCTTCAGCGGGGTGGCGGGGAAGGCGGCGGACTCCGGTCCGTCGACCAGGAGTTGGCGCACCTCGTGGGCGGGCATCCGGGGTGCGGTGGCCCGGTCGGTGAGCAGGGCGGCGGGGGCGGCGTCGGCCAGCATGTAGGCGAGCCGGTCGGCCGGGTAGTCGGGGTCGAGCGGCAGGTACGCGGCGCCGGACTTGGCCACCGCCAGCAGCGCGACGACGAGTTCGAGCGAGCGCGGCAGGGCGAGCGCGACGATGGTGCCGGGGCCGATGCCCTCGGCGGCCAGCAGCCGGGCCAGCCGGTCGGCGCGGGCGGAGAGTTCGGTGTAGTCGAGCTGCTCGTCCCGGTAACTGACCGCGACGGAGGTCGGATTGGTGGCGGCGGCCGCCTCGAAGAGCTCGGGCAGGGTCGCGCCCGGGGCGGAGGTGACGGAGTCCCCGTTCCACTCGACCAGGGCGCGCTGCCGCTCCTCCTCACTGATCAGCGGCAGCAGGCCGATCGGGGTGTCGGGGGCGCTCGCGGCGGCGGTGAGCAGCCTGGCGAGGCGCTCCCCGAGGGCCGCCGCGGTGGCGGCGTCGAACAGGTCGGTGCGGTACTCGAGGAAGCCGCCGATGCCGCCGCCGGGCAGCTCGCCGGCGTTGAGGGTGAGGTCGAACTTGGCCGTCCCGCTGGGGATCGCGGCGATGTCGGCGGTGAGGCCGCCGCCCAGGGCGATCCGCTCGTCCGGGCGGCTCTGCCAGGCGAGCATCACCTGGAACAGCGGGTGGCGGGCGAGCGAGCGGGCCGGGTTGAGATCCTCGACCAGCCGGTCGAAGGGCAGTTCGGCGTGCTCGTGCGCGGCGAGCACGGTGGCGCGGACCCGGGCCAGCAGTTCGCGGAAGGTGGGGTCGCCGGACGTGTCGGTGCGCAGCACCACCGAGTTGACGAAGTAGCCGACCAGGGCGGCGGTGTCCTCGTCCTCGCGACCGGCCACCGGGGTGCCGACCGGGATGTCGGTGCCGGCGCCGTGCCGGGTGAGCAGGGCGGCGAGCCCGGCCTGGACGGCCATGAAGACGGTGCTGTCGGCGGCCCGGGCGAGCCCGGCCAGGGCGCTGTGCGCCTCCGCGCCGAGCGCGAAGGGCGCGGTGGCACCCTGGTGGCCCGCGACGGCCGGGCGGGGGCGGTCGAGGGGCAGCTCCAGCTGGTCGGGCAGCCCGGCGAGCGCGGCGCGCCAGTGCTCCGCCTGTCGGACGGCGAGCGGGCTGGGCGCCTCGGCGGTGCCGAGCCGCTCCCGCTGCCAGGCCGCGTGGTCGGCGAACTGGACGGTGAGTTGCGGGAGTTCGGGTGCCCGGTCGGCGCTCCTGGCGGTGTAGGCGGCGGCCAGGTCGCGCAGCAGCGGGGTGGTGGAGGCGCCGTCGCCCGCGATGTGGTGGAGCAGCAGGAGCAGGGTGTGCCGCTCGGGTCCCTCGCCGAACAGCGTGGCGCGCAGCGGAGGTTCGGCGGTCAGGTCGAAGGCGTACCGGACCGCCTCGTCCAACTCGCCGGTTCTGTCGCGCAGTTCGATCGTCGACGGGGAAAGGATGCGCTGGTACGGCGTGCCGTCCGGCTCCTCCCCGTAGACGGTGCGCAGGACCTCGTGCCGGGCGACGAGGTCGCCGAGGGCGAGGGTGAGGGCGTGCCGGTCGAGCGGGCCGGTGAGGGTGAGCGCCAGCGGGATGTTGTAGGTGGGGCTGGGGCCTTCGAGGCGGTGCAGGAACCAGAGTCCTCGCTGGGCGGGCGAGAGCGGCATCCGCTCGGCGCGCGGTACGGCCACGGGGGCGTCGCGGCGCGCCGGGGCCTGCGCTCCCCCGCCGGGCGCCTCCGCGATCAAGGCCGCGAGGCCGGCCGGGGTCGACTGCCGGAACACGTCGGCGAAGCCGACCGGGACGGCGAAGGTGTCGCGCAGCCGGGCGGCCAGGCGGCCGGCCAGCAGCGAGTGGCCGCCGAGGTCGAAGAAGGAGGCGTCCCGGCCGGGCGCCCGCGGCAGGCCGAGGACCTCGGCGAACAGGCCGCAGACCAGCGCCTCCTGGGGCGTGGCCGCAGCGGCGCCATCGGTGGCGACGGCCACCGGATCGGGCAGGGCGCGGTGGTCGAGCTTGTCGTGGGCGGTGCGCGGCAGTTCGTCCAGCAGCAGGACCGCCGCCGGGACCATGTGCGCGGGCAGCCGGGCGGCGAGCGCGGCGCGCAGCCCGTCCGGGTCGGGGGTGCTGCCGTCCTCCGGGACGGCGTAGCCGAGCAGCCGCTTGCCCTGCGGGCCGGGGCGGGCGATCACCACGGCCTGGGCGACGCCGGGCAGTTCGGCGAGGACGGCGGCGATCTCGCCGGGTTCGATCCGGAAGCCGCGGATCTTCACCTGGTCGTCGGCCCGGCCGAGGAACTCCAGGGTGCTGTCGGGGCGGCGCCGGGCGAGGTCGCCGGTGCGGTACATCCGGCTGCCGGGCGGGCCGAACGGGTCGGCGAGGAAGCGTTCGGCGGTGAGGTCGGGACGGCCGAGGTAGCCGCGGGCCAGGCAGGCGCCGGCCACGTACAGCTCGCCGGTGACGCCGTCGGGCGCGGGGCGCAGCGAGCCGTCCAGGACGTAGGCGCGGGAGCCGCGCACCACCCGGCCGCGCGGGGCGCCGTCCGGCCCAGGGGTCCAGGCGTAGGCGTCGACGGTGGTCTCGGTCGGGCCGTAGAGATCGACCGGGTGCAGGCCGGAGACGGCGGTCAGCCGCTGCCAGAGGGCGGGCGGGGTGGCCTCGCCGCCGACCACGAGGACGGACGGGCGGTGCCGGCCCTCGTCCAGGATGCCTTCGGCGAGCAGGACTTCGAGGTAGGAGGGGGTGAGGTCGAGGTAGTCGACGCGCTCGCGGTCGAGGTGGGCGGCGAGCGCGGCCGGGTCGCGGTAGGTGGCGTCGTCCAGCAGGTGGAGCTCATGGCCGTGGACCATCCAGAGCACCGGGTCCCAGGAGGCGTCGAAGGCGAACGAGGCGCTGTGGGCGACGCGCAGCCGGTCCCGGCCGGTGCGGCGCAGGGCGGGGGCGATGTGGTCCTCGCCGAGGCCGGCGTGCAGGTTGGCCAGCGAGGCGTGGGTGACGACGACGCCCTTGGGGCGGCCGGTGGAGCCCGAGGTGTGCAGGATGTAGGCGGGCTGGTGGAGTCGCGGGGCGGGCGGGGCGGCTGTTCCGGGCTCGCTGTCGGGCTCGGCGCCGGCCTTGGCACCGGACTCGGCACCGGCCTTGGCACCGGCCGGTTCCGGGTGGAGGTTGGGCAGGTCGGCGGGCAGGTCGAGCCCGGCGAGGGCCTCGGCGGAGCCGACCACGCAGACCGGGCGGGCGTCGGCCAGGACGGCGGCCAGGCGCTGCGCGGGGTGGGCGAGGTCGAGCGAGACGCAGGCGCCGCCCGCCTTGAGGACGGCGAGCATCGCGACCAGGGTGTCGGTGCCGCGCGGCAGGGCGATCGCGACCGGCGCCCCGGCCCGCACGCCCCGGCCGGTCAGGCGGTGGGCGAGCCGGTTGGCGGCGGCGTCGAGCTGCCGGTAGGTCAGCGCGGTCGAGCCGGAGCGGACGGCGACGGCGTCCGGGGTGCGGGCGGCCTGGACGGCGAACAGCTCGGGCACGGTCCGCTCGGCCGGGGGCTCGGTGCGGCCCTCGGTGGCGCGGCGCAGGCCCTCCGGGTCGAGCAGGTCGATCCGGGCGATCGGCGTGCTCGGGTCGGCGAGCAGCAGGTCGGCGAGGGCGTCGAGGTAGCGCAGCAGGCCGTCGCGGTGGGCGGCGAGCGAGGCGGCCCCGTAGCGGGCCGGGTCGGCGTCGATGACCAGGCGCAGTGCGCCGTCCGGACCGGGCGAGACGTTCAGGGCGAGATCGTCGACCGGGCCGGCGGCGAGGTTGCGGACGGTGCCCGGCAGGCCGGCCAGATCGAGATCGCTCTCGAAGGCCTTGATGTTGACCATCGGGCCGAACAGGGCACGGCGGTCGCCGGTGCGGCCGAGGTCGCGGCGCAGCTCCTCCAGCGGGTAGCGCTGGTGGCGGCGGACGGCGCGCAGCTCGCGGACCACGGCGCGCAGCAGGGTCTCGGCGCTGTCGGCGGGGCGGACGGCGAGGCGCAGCGGGAGCACGTTGGCGGCGGCGACGGGGGTGCGCAGGGCAGCGGGGCCGCGGCGGTTGGCGAGCGGCAGGCCGAGGACGACGTCCTGGGTGCCGGTCAGGCGGTGCAGGTATCCGGCCGCGGCGGCGAGCAGCAGTTCGGCCCAGGTGGCGCGGACGGCGCCGGCGGCGCGTTCCAGGCGGTCGCGGGTGCCGGCGGGCAGGTCGGCGGCGAGGCGGATCGTTTCGCCGGGCGCGGCGGGCGCGGGGAGCTCGGCGGGCTCGGGGAGCTCGGCGGGCGCGACGGGCTCGGGGGCGGCCGGGAGGGCGGCCGGGGTGTCGGCGTCGGCCATCCGGGCGGACCAGTGGGCGCGGTCGGCCTCGTACTCGGCGCTCTCGCGGTACGCGGCCTCCTCGGCGGCGACCTCGGCGAGTTCGGCGAAGGGGTTCGGGGCGGGTTCGGCGCCGGTGGTGCGGGCGGCGTAGAGGGCGGCGATCCGCTCGCCGAGGAGGGTCAACGCGTAGGCGTCGACGGCGAGGTGGTGGATGCGGCGGTACCAGAGCCGGCGGTCCTCGGCGGTCCGGATCAGCGCGTGGGTGAACAGCGGGCCCTCGGCGAGGTCGGCCGGGCGGGCGAGGTCGGCGCGCATCCAGGCCTCGGCCTCGGCGGCCGGGTCGGCGGCGGCGCGCAGGTCGAGCCGGTGCAGCGGCCAGCTCCCGTCGGGGCACAGGTGTTGGCGGGGCGTGCCGTCCGGGCCGGTGACGACGACGGCGCTGAGCGCCTGCGCCTCGTCGACCGCCTGCCGCAGCACCTGTTCGAACCGGTCCTCGTCGAGCGGACCGGTGATCTCGACGGCGTCGCCGGTGTTGTAGACCGGGCTCGCGGGGTCGAGGGCCTGGGCGTACCAGATGGCGGCCTGGGCGGCGAGCAGGGGGATGTCGGAGGTCTGGATTTCGGCGACCGGGCTGTCGGCGATCTGGGTTTCGACGGCGGGCATGGGGTGGAGAGCTCCTCGGGGATCCGGAACGCCTTACTTAGGTTAGCCTAATCTAACTTCACAGGAACTGGTCAACGGCCCCGTACGGCTGGACCCCTGACACCCCGGAGACGCCGCCCATGCCCCCGACCGAGCCGCCGACCACTCTCCACACCGAGGCCAGGCAGGCCGTGCGCGACCGCGTTCACGCCCACCGGGCTGAGCTGCTCGCACTCAGCCACCGCATCCACGCCCACCCCGAGACCGCCTTCGAGGAGCACCTCGCGGCCGCCTGGTGCTCCGAACTCCTGCGCGCGCACGGCTACTCGGTCACGGCACCCGCCCACGGACTGGCCACCGCGTTGGACGCACGCCTCGGCAGCGGACCGGTCACCGTCGCGCTGGTCTGCGAGTACGACGCACTGCCCGGACTCGGCCACGCCTGCGGGCACAACCTGATCGCCGCCGCCGGGATCGGCGCGGCGATCGGGCTCGCCCCGTACGCGGACGAACTCGGGCTCACCGTCCGGGTGATCGGCGCGCCGGCCGAGGAGCGCGGGGCCGGCAAGGCGCTGCTCCTGGAGGCCGGGGCGTTCGACGGGGTGGACGCGGCGATGATGGTCCACCCCTGCCCCATCGAGGTCGCCGACTTCCACTCCTTCGCGCTCGGCACGCTGTCCGTCCGCTACACCGGCCGCGCCGCCCACCCGAGCCTCGACCCCCACCGGGGGCGCAACGCCGCCGACGCGCTCACCGTCGCCCAGGTCGCGATCGGACTGCTGCGCCAGCAACTCCCGCCGCAGTGGCGGGTGCACGGCATCACCACGGCGGCCGGGACGGCGCCGAACCTGATACCGGACAGCGCGAGCGCCGAGTACGAGATCCGGGCCTCGGTCGCCGAGGACCTCGCCGAGCTGCGCTCCCGGGTCGAGGACTGCTTCCGTGCCGGCGCGCTCGCCACCGGCTGCGAGGTGGAGCTGACCCGGCCGGAGCCGGACTACCTGGACATGCGCTCCGACCCCCGACTGCTGACGCTGTGGCGGGCCAACGCGGCGGCACTCGGCCGACCGGGACCGGTCGAGAGCGGACCCTTCGCCTGTACGGACATGGGGAACGTGTCGCACGCGGTGCCGTCGATCCATCCGGTGCTGGACATCACGGGCGGCGCCTGCGCCCCGCACGAGGCGGCGTTCGCCGAGGCGGCACTGGGCGTGGAGGCGGAGCGGGCGGTGCTGGACGGCGCGGTGGCGATGGCCTGGACGGCGGCGGACCTGGCGGCGGGGTGGGCGGCGGGGGACCTGGCGACGGAAGCGGGGTCGGAGGCGGCGAACGAATGACAGCCGACAACGTTCAGCGAACAGATAACGAAATCTGTTCGCTGAAAGTTGTCCTCTGTCACCCGACCCCCGGCGCCACCCGCACCGCCGTCACGCCCAGGTTCCGCACCAGCGCCCCGACCTCGCCCTCCTGCCACGGGTCGGCGAGCACCACGGCGGCACCCGTCCGCAGCGGCCACAGGTACTCCCAGAGCGGCAGGCCCAGGTGCAGCACCCGGTCGCCCGGCCCGAGCGGGTGCTCCGCCTGTAGCTCGCGCACCCGGCGGTCCGCCTCGGCATGGGTGAGCCGGACGGCGGTCGGGCGCCCGCCCGGTCCGTACCCGAGGCAGAGCGGGTGCTGCGGGGTCAGGGCCCGGGGCGGGTCGGTCGACAGCTCGCCGTCCGTCTCCAGCCCGGCCAGCGCCCCCGGCACCCCCTCCCCCAACACGCAGACCGGAGCGTTCTCCGCGAGCAGCCGCTCCCGCCGCCCGGGCGTGTCCGCCGGGTCCAGCGGGAGGTACGCCGCACCCGACTTCACCACCGCCAGCAGCGCCGTCAGCAGCTCCACCGGACGTCTCAGGCCCGCCAGGCCGACCACCGCGCCCGGGCGGGCCCCGCGGGCGGCCAGGGCGCGCGCCAACCGGTTGGCCGAGGCGTTCAACTCCCGGTAGCCGACGGTCTCCCCGCCCGCGAGCACCAGAGCCGGCGCGTCCGGCGTCCGGGCCGCCTGCGCCTCGACCGGACCCACCACGGTGGTCGCCGGGTACCGCACCTCGCGGCGAGGCAGCGCGGGCAGTTCGGGCACCGCGGGCAGCACCGCCCCGCGGGCCGCGTCCCGGACCGCCACGCCCACCCCCGCTGTCCGCACCCCCGCCGTCCGCAGCTCCGGCGCCATCAGCTCCGGCGCCATCACTCCACGCCCAGCAGCTCGGCCCAGGCCTCGATCGCCGGGCGCTCCGCCAGCTGGACGAACGCCACCTCGGCGCCCGCCTCCTGCCAGCGCGCGGCCAGGGCCATCAGCCGGATGGAGTCCAGTCCCCAGTCGACCAGGTTCTCGTCCAGCGGGATCTCCGCCGGGTCCTCGCCGAGCAGGTCGGCGACCTCGGCCCGGATCCGCTCCACGGTGAAGCCCATGCCCGTCACTTCCCGCTCACCCCTTCGAGTACCGCGGCATCCGGCACGCCCGCGGCGTCCGAAGCACCCACGAGGCCGGGGGCGGCCGCCGACCGCGCGGTCGAACCCAGCGCCCCGAGCACGGCCTCCGCCGTCGTGACCACCCCGCAGCGCCCGGCCACCCAGGCCAGCGCGCCACGGTGCTCCGCCGGGCCGAAGTCGGCGACCGCGTCGGCCACCACGAAGGCCTGCACGTCCCGCATCCAGGCGTCACAGGCGGTGGCCTGCACGCCGATGTGCGCGTAGACGCCGGTGATCACCAGCTGGTCCCGCCCCTGCTCGCGCAGCAGCCGCTCCAACTCGGTGCGCACGAAGGCGCTGTACTTCCACTTGGTGAGCACGGTGTCGGCCGGCTCCGGGGCGACGGCCTCGGCGATCGCGGTGGCCCGCGGGTCGTTCGGGATGCCCGGCCCCCAGAAGTCCTGCTGCAGACCGCGTTCGGCCGGGCTCTGCCCGCCGAGCTGCGCCGAGTACACGACGGGGACGCCGGCGGCGCGCGCCGCCCCGGCCAACGCCGAGACGTTGCCGAGGAGTTCGGGCACCGGCGCGGCCTCGGCGTCGAAGGCGTCCAGGAAGTGGTTCTGCAGGTCGTGCACCAGCAGCACGGCGCGCGCCGGGTCCACGGTCCAGGAGACCCGGTTGGCGGGCAGCTCCTCGGCGGCGGGCATGGGATAGCGGGGAATGCGGGGCAGGCCCACGGCGGTGTTCCTTAACTCGATGTGGCGGTGTGGCGGTGTGGCGGTGTGGCGGTGTGGCGGTGTGGCGGTCTGGCGCTCTGGCGGTACGCGGGATCGGGAGGCGGGCGGGCGGCCGGCGATCGCCGATCGGCGTGCGCTCAGCGCCCGTTCAGCGAAGCCGCGATCGCGGCGCGCAGGTCCTTCTTGCTGACCTTCCCGATCCCGGTGGCCGGGAAGGCGGCGACGAACTCGACGCGGTCCGGCACCTTGTACTCGGCGAGCCCGCGCTGCCGCACGAACCTCTTCAACTCGACGCTCTTCGGGGGGTCTTCGCGATGCCCGGCGCGCAGCACCACGTAGGCGCAGGTGCGCTCGCCCAGGTACGGGTCGGGCATCGACACCACCGCCGCGTCGTGCACCGCCGGGTGTGCGAGCAGGTGGTTCTCGATCTCCTCCGCGGCGACCTTCTCGCCGCCGCGGTTGATCTGGTCCTTGGCCCGCCCCTCGACCACCAGGTGGCCGGTCGGGGTGCGCCGGACCAGGTCGCCGGTGCGGTAGAACCCGTCCGCGGTGAAGGAGTGGGCGTTGTGCTCGGGCGCGTTCCAGTAGCCGCGGATGGTGTACGGGCCCCGGGTCAGCAGGTGGCCGGTGGTGCCGTCGGGCAGGTCCCGGTCCTGGTCGTCCACCACCCGGACCTCGTCGTCCGGCGAGATCGGCCGGCCCTGGGTGGTGGTGATCAGCTCCTCCGGGTCGTCCAGTCGGGTGTAGTTGACCAGTCCCTCGGCCATCCCGAACGCCTGCTGGAGCGTGCAGCCCAGCACCGGTCCCACCCTGCGGGCCGCTTCCTCGCTGAACTTGGCGCCGCCGACCAGCAGCACCTCCAGGCTCTCGTACCCGCGGGCGCCGCGCTCGGCGGCGTCCAGCCAGAGCAGGGCGAGCGGCGGCACCAGCCCGGTGATGGTCACGCCCTCGCGCTCGATCAGCGGGAAGGCCGTCTCCGGGGCGGGCTGCGGGCAGAGCACCACCCGGCCGCCGGCGTACAGCGTGCCGAGCGAACCCGGTGAGCTGAGCGGGAAGTTGTGGGCGGCGGGCAGCACGCACAGGTACACGCTGTCCCGGTCCTGCCCGCAGAGCTCGACCGAACCGCGCAGTGAGTAGATGTAGTCGTCGTGGGTGCGCGGGATCAGCTTCGGCACGCCGGTGCTGCCGCCGGAGAGCTGGAGGAAGGCGACGTCCCCGGGCCGGGGCTCCCCGTCGAAGGCCTCCGGGCCGGGCCCGTCGCAGGGCACGTCCGCGAGCCGGATGTGCTCCCCCGGGTCGTCGCCGGCCACCAGCACCAGCCGCAGCGCCGGGTTCTCCGCCTGGACCCGGCCGGCGAGTTCGCGGTAGTCGAAGCCGCCCTCGACGGCCGGCACCACGTAGGCGGAGGCCTCGGTGAAGGAGCAGAAGTACCCGATCTCGGCGTACCGGTGGGCGGGCAGCGCGAAGACCGGCAGCGCGCCGATCCGGAACAGCGCGAAGACGACCTCGAAGAACTCGGCGGCGTTGGGCAGTTGGACCACGACCCGGTCCCCGGCCCGGATGCCACGGGCGAGCAGCCCGGCGGCCATCCGGTCGGCCCGGCGGTCGAGTTCGGCGTACGTCCAGCGCCGCTCGACGGCCGCCACCGAGTGGCCGCCCGGGTCGACGACGGCGGTCCGCTCGCCGTGCGCGGCGGCGCGTTCGCGCAGCATCCGCCCGAAGGTCTCGCCGCGCCAGTACCCGGCGGCCCGGTAGCGCTCGGCGAACTCGGCGGGGTACGGGGTGAACCCGTCCCGCGGCGTCACCGGGCCACCCCCGCGGCGTCCAGGAAGGTGCGGAACTTGGCGCTGGTCTCGGCGAGTTCGGCCTCCGGCCGGGACTGCTCGACCACGCCCGCACCGGCGTACACCCGCAACGTCCGCTCCTCCGCCTCGGCGCAGCGGATGGTGACCACCCACTCGCCGTCGCCGGTCGCGTCCTCCCAGCCGACCATGCCGGTGTAGAGGCCGCGGTCGAAGGGCTCGACCTCGCCGATCACCCGGCGCGCGACGTCCGTCGGCGTGCCGCAGACCGCCGGGGTGGGGTGCAGTGCGCAGGCGAGCTCCAGGGCGGAGACCGCGGGGTCGGCCAGCTCGCCGCGGATCGTGGTGGCCAGGTGCCACATCGCGGCCGTCCGTACCAGGGTGGGCCGTTCGGGCACCTCCAGGGTGCGGCAGTACGGCGCCAGCGCCTCGCGGATCGCGTCCACCACGACGGCGTGCTCGTGCAGGTCCTTGGGCGACTCCAGCAGCGCGGCGGCGCGCCGGACGTCCTCGCCGAGGTCCTCGCTGCGCGGGACCGAGCCGGCCAGCGGGTTGGCCAGCACGGCCGTTCCCCGCCGGGAGAGCAGGAGTTCGGGGCTGGCGCCGATCAGGGTGCGGCCACCGCCGGACGGGACGGCGAAGGTGTAGCCGCCCGGGTCGCGCCGGGCGAGGCGCTGCAGGATGGCGGGCAGGTCGAGCGGCTCGGCGGCGCTCAGCTCCAGCGTCCGGGCCAGCACCACCTTGCTCAACTCCCCGCCGCGCAGCCGCTCGACGGCCGCCGCGACGCCGGCGCCGTACGCCTCCGGCGCGGGCACCTGGGCGATCCGCCAGTCGGTCCGCTCGGCGGCCGGCGCGGGCAGGGCGACCAGCGGGTCGTCGCGCAGCGGTCCGGCGGTCCGGACCCGGGCGGGCACGGCGAGCTCGACCCGGCTGTCCCGGTCGAACGCCACCGCGCCGACCACCAGCGGCCGTTCGACCCCGGCCCGGCCCGCCTCGGCCAGCGTCTCGGCGACCCGCACCGGCAGCGGCCGACCGTCCTGCGGCACCCGGGCGTGCACGCCGGAGCCGAGCAGGGTGCGGGTCGGCGAGGCGAGGAACGCCTCGTCGGAGCCGGCCCGGTACTGGCCGAGCAGTCCGCTGGCCGCGCCGATGACGGCGTGGTCCGGTCCCTCGACGAGGGCGGTCGCCGAGGCGTCGGCCCCGGCGGGTATCGGCCCGGCAGGGGCGTGGTGCACCGTGGTCACGGCGGTTTCTCCAGTCTGGGACGGTTCTACGGGGGACGAGGAGCAACGGGAGGAGGAGGAGGGAGCGGGAGGGCACGGCGGAACGACGGGCGGAGCGCCGATCGGCACCGCCCGGCGTCACCCGGCACCACCCCGCGCCGCTCAGGCGCGCAGGGTCGCGCCGCCGTCGACGTACAGGTCGTGCATGGTGATGTGTCGCGCACGGTCGGAGGCCAGGAACACCACCGCCTCCGCGATGTCGGCGGGCGCGGCGATCCGCCCGAGCGGGATGCCGACCCGCCAGGCACCCAAGTCGCCCTCGATCACCCGGCGTTCGGCCGCCTCGGCGTCCTCGCCCCACAGTGCGCGCTGCATCTCGGTGTCGGTCGAACCGGGCGACACCACGTTGCACCGCACCCCGGACCGGGCGAGCTCCAGCCCCAGGCAGCGGGTGAACATGGTGGCCGCCGCCTTGGAGGCCGCGTAGGCGGCCATCCCGGCCCGCGGCACTCCGGCGGCGTTGGATCCTACGGTCACGATCGCCCCGCGCCCGCGCGCCGCCATCCGGCGACCGACGGCACGGCCGGTGTGGAAGACGCCGGTGGTGTTGACGGCGAAGGTGTCCGCCCAGTCCCCGTCGGTGAGTTCGACGACCGGAGCGGTGCGCAGGATTCCCGCGACGTTCACCAGCACGCCGATCGGCCCGAGTTGACGCTCGATCAACTCGACGGCACCGTCCACGGCCTGGCCGTCGGAGACGTCCAGCACGTACGGCCGCACGCCCGGCAGCTCGGCCGCCAGGGCATCGAGCCCGCCGCGCCTGCGGTCCGCCGCCGCGACGACGGCCCCCTCGGCCACCAGCGCCCGCACCACGGCCGCGCCGATGCCCTGCCCGGCCCCGGTGACCATCGCGACGGCACCGGCGAATTCGGACTGTTGCTGCACAGGACATCCCTCCGACCAGCAAGATTAGGCAAGCCTAACCTAACACAGCTGTTCGCCTACACCGAGAGCCTGTGCGAACGTCAACTCGCCCCACTGCCCCCGCCGGACACCCCGCCACCAGAGCGGCGCCCGGACACGACAAGGCCGCCCGACCCCGGTTGGGGTGGGCGGCCTCGGCAGCCTCAACGGCATGGGCGGCCTCGACCGCGTCGACGGCCTGTCGGCAGTGGTGGTGCGTCCGGCGGGCCGCTACGGCAGGCGGCTCGCGAAGATCGGGGCGAAGCCGTCGCAGCCCTCACCGTCGAGGTGCTCCGCGCGGTGCAGGGCGACGCGCCGGGAGGCGAGGTTCTCCGGGCGGACCCGGGCGGTCAGAGGGAGGTCGGCAACGCGGGCGGACGCCCAGGCGGTGACGGCGGGGGCGAGCCGGTAGAAGAGGTTGAGGACCGGCAGACCCGCCGGCGCCATCGGCTTGACGCCGCAGAAGCCCGGCGCCGCCGGGGAGTTGTGCTCGCGGACGGTCCAGTTCCCGCAACCGTGGCGCTCCCGGACCGCGTTCCAGCGGCCGTACAGCTCCTCGGCCTCGGCACAGGTGGCGAGGGCGTCCGAGGGGTTGTGGACGAAGGTGGTCGGGTCGCGGTGGATGGCGAGGATGGCGTCGACGTCGCCCTCGGTCGGCGCAGCAGGGAGAGTCGGTCGGCAGTTCCTCGTGTCCGCCCGTGGCGGGCACCCTAACGCGGTGCGGCAGGGGTGGTCGACGCCTTCGTGGAGCCCGAAGGAGCCTTGGCGGGAGGCGTGGAACCGGGAGTGGCGGAAGCGGGAGCGGTGGGGGCGGGAGCGGCGGGAGCGGGGGCGCCGCCCGGGGCGGCCGGTGCCGGGGAGAGGCCGGTGCAGCCGCGCAGGCCGTCGCGGCGCTTGAGGGCGGCCTCGGCGGTGGCGCCGCTGACCGGCTCCGGGACGCCCTTGTCGTCGATGGTGGCCGGGGTGAAGGCCTCGCCGGTCACCTTGCCGTCGGCGGTGAGGGTGAGGGTGGTGACGCCGGTCTCGTTGGAGTTGGGATAGTTGGAGGTTCCGTACCAGAGGAAGTTGCCGAAGCCGTAGCCGATGTAGGTGTTGCCGAGCATGCCCGAGCCGACCATGGTGTGGGCGTGGGTGCCGACCACGGCGGTGGCGCCCGCGGTGGCGAGCTTCTTGGCGATGGTGGTCTGCGGCCCGGTCGGGCAGGCCTTGCCCTCGTCGCCCCAGTGCAGGTACACGAGCACCACCGGGGCCTGCTGCTTGGCCGTCTCCACCGCCTTGACCAGCGCCGGAACGTCCAGGGCCGAGGCGATTCCCGGCTTGTCGGCGCCGGCCCGCCACTTCTGGTTGGTGAGGTCCTCGACCTGGCTGGCGGCGACCACGGCGACCTTCACCCCGCGCACGGTGGTGACGTACGGGGCGTACGCCTCCTTGGCGTTGCGCCCGACACCGACCACCGGGATCGGCGAGGAGTCCTTGGCGGCGAGGGTGTCGGTGAGCCCGTCGGCGCCGAAGTCCACGGCGTGGTTGTTGGCCATCGAGACGACGTCGACGCCCGAGTCCTTGAGCACCGACAGCGCCTTGGGCGAGGTGCGGAAGGTGTACGTCTTCGGTTCCGGGGCGCCGCGCCCGGTGATCGCGGTCTCCAGGTTGAGGACGGACAGGTCGGCGTCGGCGAGGGTGCGGGAGATCGGGCCGAGCGCGGGCTCGGGCGTCTGGACGGCCAGCCGCGCCTCGGTACGGCCCTCGAAGTGGACGTCCCCGGCGAAGGCGACGGTGATGGTGCCGTCGGGCCGGGGCGGGGCGCTCTTGCCCGGGGCCGTGCCGGAGGGCGAGCCGTCCGGCGCGGAGGACGGCGGGGCGGGGGCGGCCGAGGCCGGGGCCGGGTCGGGGTCGTCCGGCCCGCAGGCGGCGACGGCGGTCATTCCGACGAGCAGCGCGACGGCGGCCGCGACACGGCGCATGAGTGGATCCCCCCGAGGATGATGCGAGAACGGTCAGCCTACGCCACCGAATCACCACCGCCCGGACGCGAGTCCGCAACATTCCGGCCACGAAGGGCACCTCCGGACCCGGCCGGGCGGCGACACGCGGGCAGGCAGGCGGGCATCGACGGCCGGGCCTGAACAAGCCGGGCATCAACGGCATCACCACATCAACGCATCAAGGCATCACGGCATCACGGCATCAAGGCATCAACGGCCGAGCAGCGACGGCCGGTCGCCGGACGGCGCCCCTGGCCCGCCCGTCCCAATCGCCCCCGCCGACCCGGCCACCGCGTCCCTGGCGCGGGGCGGGCGGGGCGCGCAGCGTGGTGGAGAGGGAGCGGGTTCCGTGCCGATGGGCGGAGTTCCGCGCCGAAGGGCCGGGAGGTGTGACGTGATGGACAGCAACCAGCTCTCTTCCGTGGGCGGCAGTCGACCCTCCCCCGCCCGGGAGCGCCGGATCGTGGTCGGGATCGACGGCTCCGGGCCGTCGAAGGCAGCGCTGCGCTGGGCGGTCGACCAGGCCGTGCTGACCGGTGCGACGGTGCACGCGGTGGCGGCCTGGGAGTACCCCTCGCTGTACGGGTGGTTCGCGCCGATGGTGGACGACGGCTTCGAGCGGACCGCCCGCCGCACGCTGACCGCCGAGATCAACGAGATCCTCGGCCCGGACCGCCCGGTGGAGGTCCAGGAGAGCCTGGTGCTCGGCCACGCCGCCGAGGTGCTGCTGGAGGCGGCCGAGGGGGCCGACCTGCTGGTGCTGGGCAGCCGGGGCCGGGGCACCTTCGCCCGGACGCTGCTCGGCTCGGTGTCCACCCGCTGCGCGGTGCACGGCGCCTGCCCGGTGGTGATCGTCCGCGCCGACGGAACGGCGGCCGCCCCGTCGGCAGCCGTGGCCGAAGGCGCCGACCAGCAGGCCGCCGACGCCGTGCGCACCAAGGACTGGCAACTCAGCCTGCACGTGGTCGAGGACGAGGACACCACCCGGGTGCACGCCGTGCTGGACGCCGACGGCAACGTGCTGCACAGTGACGCCCGCGCCCGCCGCAACCCGCGCGACGCCCCGGCCCCTGCCGTCGGTGACGAGTTCGCGGTCGGCCGCGCCCTGGTGGACCTCGGCCACCAGCTGCTGCGCGCCGGCGTCCACGGCGCCACCGGGCCCACCGAGGAGTGAGCCCCACCCACGGGCGGGCACCGGTCCGCAGCGTGAGCCCCTGGCCGTGGCGTGGGCACCGGCCGGTCGGGTGCGCCATGCTGGATCACCGCTGAACCCCGCCGAACCGCACTGAACCCCGCTGAACCGCGTACCGACCCCGCCCCGCGACCCGACCGGGAGAGCCGCACCTCGCCATGGACGCCACGCCTGCCCCCGACACCCCGGCCCCCCGGTCTCCGGACGTCACTCCCGACTTCACCCCCTTCACCCCTGCCGAGCGCGCCCGGGGCCGCGCGCTGCGCCGCGCCCAGCTGCCGTGGGCACTGGGCGGGCGGCTGGCGGGCCTGGCCCTGACCCTGCTGCTCGGACTCACCCCGATCGGCGCCGCTCTGGTGACCGCCGTCGGCGGCTGGTTCGGCGGCTCCCGGACGGCCGGGGTGCTGGCCGGGGCGGCGGCCCTGGTGCTGCTCGGCCAGGCGCTGCAACTGCCGTTCGGCGCCGGGGCGCGGACCGTCCGGGCCCGGTACGGGCTGGTGACCCAGGGGTGGGCCGGCTGGGCGCTGGACGCCGTACGCGGCCTCGCGCTGACCCTCACCCTCGTCCTCCCGATCGCGCTCGGCCTGTTCGTGCTGACCGCCTGGTCGCCGCAGTACTGGTGGCTGCCGGCGGCGGGCGCGGCGGCGCTGCTGACGGCCGCGCTCTCCTTCCTCCATCCGCTGCTGATCGAGCCGGTCTTCAACCGCTTCTCCCCGATGCCTCCGGGGGAGCTGCGCTCCGCACTGCTCGCGCTGGCCGATCGGGACGGCGTCCGGGTACGGGACGTCCTGGTCGCGGACGCCTCCCGCCGCACCACCGCGCTCAACGCGTACGTCTCCGGGTTCGGGGCGACGCGCCGGATCGTCGCGTACGACACGCTGCTGACCACCGCCGAACCGCGCGAGGTGGAGCTGGTGGTCGCGCACGAGCTGGGCCACGTCAAGCACCGGGACGTGCCGGTCGGCACCGCGCTGGGCGCGGTCGGCGCGGCCGTCGCGGTGGCCGTCCTCGGCCTGCTCGCGGCCTGGCGGCCGCTGCTGGACGCCGCCGGGGCGACGGACCCGGCGGACCCCCGGGCGCTGCCGCTGCTGGCGGCGCTCGCGGCGCTGCTGGGCGCGCTGTCGGGGCCGCCGCAGTGCGCGGTGAGCCGCCGGATCGAGGCCAGGGCGGACCGGCACGCGCTCGAACTGACCGGGGACGTCGAGCAGTTCGTGGCCATGCAGCGCAGACTGGCGGTGGCGAACGTCTCCGATGTCGACCCGCCGAGGGTGCTTGAGCTACTGTTCGCCACTCACCCGAGTGCGACCAGGCGGATCGCCGCCGCCCGCGCCTGGCAGGCCGCGCCGGAGCAGCGGGGACCGGAGCGACGCGCAACCCCGGGCGAATCCGTTGTATAGTGCAACAAAATTCGAGGAGATAGGAACGCCGTGCCCGGCCGCCAGTCGTCCATCGAGACCATCCAGCGCGAGCTGACCGCCTTCGCCCGCCGCGCCCGGCACAAGGCCTCCCAGCTGCACCCCGACCTCTCCCTGGTCACCTACAGCATCCTCGACCTGATCACCGAGCGCGGCGGCTGCCGGGCCGCCGACGTGGCCGCGTACTTCATGCTCGACAAGTCCACCGTCAGCCGCCAGGTCACCGCCCTGGAGAAGCTCGGCCTGCTGGCCCGCGAGACCGACCCGGACGACCAGCGCGGCCAGATCCTGCGCGCCACCGAGGCCGGCCTCACCCTGCTGCGGGACGCCAACGAGCAGCGGCGGCTCTCGTTCACCGCGCGCTTCACCGACTGGTCCGACGAGGACGTCGCCCGCTTCGCCGACTACCTGGCCCGCTACGGCCAGGAGGGCTGACCGGGTCGACCGACGGCGGGGGCAGCCGGAGAGCCGGCCACAGGGCCCGTCGGAGAGCCGACCGGAGAGTCGGCCGCAGAACCGGCCAGAGAACCGGCCGCAGAGTCGGCCACAGAACCGGTCGAGCCCTTCCGGGTGCGCCCCGCCGCCTCCACGGTGTACAGAGGAGGAGTGCCCCTCCGGCAGCGCCCCGATGCGCCGCGCCCGCCGACCGCGCCGCATCCCCCCGACCGCCGCCGCACCTGGCTGCCCGACCGCCGGGTGCTGACGGCGCTCACCCTCGCGCTGATCGTGCTGATCGCCGTGGTCGACGTCCTCTCCCCGCCGGAGATCCACCTCGGCCCGCTGTTGATCGTCGCCCCCGCCCTCACCGCCTCCTTCGCCGGCCCCCGGGCCACGGCCGGGGTCGCCGCACTCGCGTTCGCCGCGCTGACCGTCATCGGCGCCGTCCGCGACAGCCTGACCAGCGCGAACATCGAGACCCAGCTGAGCGCGCAGCTGATCGTCTCGGTGCTGATCGTCGGCCTGCGGGTGCTGCGCGAGCGGCACGAGCGCGAGCTGGCCCGGGTGCGCTCGGTGTCCGAGGCCGCCCAGCGGGTACTGCTGCGCCCGCTGCCGGAGCGGATCGGACCACTGCACCTGGCCTCCGTCTACCTGGCCGCCGAGGCCGAGGCGCAGGTCGGCGGCGACCTGTACGCGGCCGCCCGCACCGCCACCGGCACCCGGCTGCTGGTCGGCGACGTACGCGGCAAGGGCCTGTCCTCGCTCGGCGACGCGGCGCTGCTGCTCGGCGCCTTCCGGGCCGCCGCCCACCTGCACGCCGAACTGCCCGACCTGGCCGCCTACCTGGACGGCAGCGTCAGCTGGGACCTCGCCCAGCTCGCCGAACAGTCCCGCCGGGACCGGCGTGACCGCCAGCTCCGACAGGCGCTGTCCGCGCTGCCCCTCCCCTCGCCCGAGGAACCCCCCGAGGAGAGCGGCGAGGCCGGCGAATCCTTCATCACCGCCGTCCTGCTCGACATCCCCGACGACGGCTCCCCGGTCCGCCTGATCGACTGCGGCCACCCGCCCCCGCTGCTGCTGCGCCCCGGCGGCATCACCACCCTCGCCGCCCGCCACCCCTCCCCGCCGCTGGGCCTCGGCGAGCTCGCGCCGGTGCGGTACGAGACGGAGACCTTCCCGTTCCGACCCGGCGACCGGCTGCTGATCTACACCGACGGCGTGATCGAGGCCCGCGACGCCCAGCGGCGCTTCTACCCGCTCACCGAACGCGTCACCGCCTGGCGGGCCGAGCGCCCCACCACCCTGCTCCAGCACCTGCGCCGCGACCTGCTCGCGCACGTCGGCGGCAGGCTGGACGACGACGCGGCCATGGTCGTGGTCGAGCGGCTGCCGTGAGGAGGGCGGGCGACGGACAACGGGCACCGGACAGCCGACAAGTAACAGATGACAGATTTCAGATGACAGATTTCGAACTCTGTTATCTGAAATCTGTTACCGGTCAGCTGTCGGCTGTCGCCCGGACCCTGCGCTACGGCTTGTACGGCAGTTGCGGTACGTCGAAGCAGGTCGTGGTCATCGACGACACCTGGGTGACCCAGCCACCCTGCCCGCCCTGGGCCGAGTCCTGCCAGCGGGCGGCGTTCAGGCAGGCCCGGGTCGGTCCGGTCGGCGGCGGCTGCGGGACGAAGGAGGCGGGCAGGATCAGGCCGTGCGCGTCGTACGGCTCGGCGCGGTTCATGAACGCCTCGACGCAGGAGCGGGTCGGCGCGGCGCCGCAGGAGTCCAGCGCGTCGGTCAGCCACTGTGCGCCCGCCCAGCCCTCCAGCTCCCAGGCGGACATCCGCGCGGCCCGGTCCGGGTAGTAACGGGCCATCGCCGTCCGGAAGTCGTGCACCGCCGGGTACTGCTCGTCCTCGTAGTTCAGGCTCGACGAGGTCGCCCACAGCGCGTTGCGGCAGTTCGGCGAGGAGGCGTAGTCGGTACGCACCGTCTCCGACCAGTTCTGCACGTTGGTGACCTTCGCCGCCACCGTCACCCCGGCCTCGTCCAGCGCCCTGCACAGCGCCGCGTTGCCCCGGGAGTCCATCGCGTCGAACAGCAGCTGCGAGCCGTCGGCGCGCACCGCCGCGGCCACCGCCTGGAAGTTCGGCAGCGCGAAGTCCACCGTCTGGAGCAGCACCCGGTATCCCTCGGCCTCCAGCCCGGCCTTCAGCTGTCCGGCGTAACGGGTCGAGTCGGCCTGGTTGTAGGCGACCACGGCGGCGCTGGTCGCGCTCAGTCGCTGTTTGAAGAACCGGAACACCTCGGTGCTCTGGTAGAGCGTCCCGTTCCAGCCGACCGACCGCCCGTCGCGCGGGGCCGCGCTGCCGTAGATCCCGTACAGGTGCGGCCACCGGTCGTACTCCGTGCCGATCGGCTGGCCGCCGATGTCCGGCACCGCCTTGCCGCTCACGTACGGGGCGCCCGCGTAGTCGAGGACGCTGCCGCTGACGAAGGCGAAGACGTGTGCCTGGTCGATCAGCCGGTGCACGCAGTCCTGGTTGCCGACCCCGCTGCCGCCGTCGTCGCAGGTCACCAGCCGGACGGTGCGCCCGTGCAGGCCGCCGCGGTCGTTGAGGGCCTGAAAGAAGGCCTGGGCGCCGTAGCGCGGGCCGCTGAACACCTCGCTGCCGACCGGGCTGGTGACCGAGGTGACGACGCCGATCCTGATCTCGGTTGCGGTGACCCCGGTGTCGGAGGCGGGGTTGCCGTTCCCGGTCGTACCGGCCGCACTGGTCGCACCGGCGGCAGGGGAGGCGAGAGTGGGGCGGACCGTGAAGGCCTCGCCGGGCAGCCGGGTGCCGCAGCCGGGGAGCAGCGCGGCGAGGGACAGCAGGAGGACGGTGGAGCGGACGGTGAGGGCGCCGAGGGAAGGGTTCAAACGGCTCGAACGGTTCGAACGGGCCGACGGCTGGACACGGCCGGGCCGGCGACGCGGGAGCGCGTCACCGGCCCGGCAGCGCGGCGGGGCGGTCGGCCGCATCCGGTCAGCTGCAGCCGGGGATCGGGGTGGCGGTGGCGCCACCGGCCTGGGTGAGCAGACCGCACAGGGTCGAGCGGGACACCTTCCAGGTGCCGTTGTCGAGGACGGACTGGCCGGTCGCGCTCGGCTCCACCACGTTGCCCTGGAGCGAGAGCGCGTAGGTGACGGTCGCGTCGCTCGCGTCGGTGAACGTGACGTCGTCGACCTTCGCCTGCACCTGGCCGACCCGCGGGTCCTGGGCGAAGCCCTCGAGCACCGGGAGCAGCTCCTCGCCGCCCTGGAGCAGCTTGGCCTTGTCGGCGATCGGGGTGTTGGGGTCGAAGAACTTCTCCCAGTTGGTGGTGATCTCCGCCTTGGCGGCGGCCGGGTCGGCGGGGGCCGTACCGGTGGCGGTGGCAGTGGCGGTGACCGTCGCGGGGGCGGATTCGGTGGCGGTTGCCGTGGCGGTGGCGCCCGTCGCCGCCGGGGACGTGGCCGCGGAGCCGGACTTGCCGTTGCTGCCGCACGCGGCCGCCGTACCCGCGAGCAGCAGGGCGAGCAGCACGCTCGCCGCCCGCCGGGCCCGTCCGCCGTCCTCGGGGGTGCCGCTTCGCGTCACGTGCATGGTGGTCTTCCCTCTCGACTGCGCCGCCCGGGCCCCGCTCTCGGTGTCCCGGATGCTGTTCCAGGCCATTCCTGGAAACGTCTCAAGTGACACCATGAAGGCGGATCCATGGACGAATCGCAATCAGACGGAGAAATCACCCGTAACGCCCTGGAGGGTTCGCCCGTCCGGCGCGCCGGCCGGGCGCTGCGGGACGTCCGGGACGGGCTCCGTCGGGACGGGCTCCGTCGGTCCCGGCCGCTCCGGACCGGCCGGGAGTGGGCGGGCTGGCTGCTCGCCGCGGCCGGCGCCGTGTTGTGCGTGCTCGGCTGGTACGGGACCTCCGGTGAGCGCTTCGTCGAGCAGCAGGTCCCCTACCTGGCCTCGTCCACCATCCCCGGCGCGGCGCTGATCGTGTCCGGGACCCTCCTGGTCGCGCTGCGGCCGCCGTCGTCCCCGCCGGAGCGCGCGGACCTGACCGACCGACGGGTGGAGCGGCTGTACGACCTGCTGGTCGAACCGGACGCCGGGCCCGCTCCGCCGGACGCGGCCCACCCGCCCGGACAAGCCGGCGAGACCGGCATCGCGGATGACGCGGATGGCTCCGGTGACGCCGGTGACGCCGGTGACGCCGGGTGGCTGGCCGTCCCCGAGGGCACCCGCTACCACCGGCCGGACTGCTCACTGGTCACCGGCAAGGAGCGGGCCGCACCGGTGGACGCGAACGCCGTCCGGGCCCGGGGGCTGACGCCCTGCCCGCTCTGCTCACCTTCCGCCGCCGGACCGGGCCCCACCCGGCCGGGCGGATCCTCCCCGGCGAGCGGCTGACCGCCCATGAGCTCCTCGCCCCTCGGTGCCATCAGCGCCCTCACGTCCTCCCCCGGCTGGTTCGCGTCCCCCGGCTCGTTCGCGTCCCCCGGCTCGTTCGACCTCACCGTCGACCTCGCGCTCGCCGGGCTCACCGTCGGCGCCGCCGCCGCGCTCAGCGGTATCGGCCTGGTCGTCTGCTACCGCGCCACCGGCGTGCTCAACATCGCCCAGGGCGCCCAGGCCATGGCCATCGCCTACCTGCTGCGCGACCTCGTCGTGGTGCGGCACTGGCCGGTGTGGCCCGCCGTCGCCTGCTGCCTGCTGGTCGTGGCCCCCGCGCTCGGGGTGCTGCTCGACCTCCTGGTCTACCGCCCGCTGCAACGGCGTGGAGCCGGCCCGGCCGAGACCATGGTCGCCGGGATCGGCGTGTTCGTGCTGCTCATCGGCCTGGCCGTCCTGCTGTGGGGCTCGGCGCCACTGGCCGGCGCGCCCTCCCCGCTCGGCGGCGCCCCGATCCGGCTGCCCGGCGGGCACAGCCTGCGGCCGGACACCGTCGCCCAGCTCGCCGCCATCCTCGTGCTCGGCGTCGCCGTCCTCGCCGCCACCCGGTGGACCGGCTTCGGTCTCCGGCTGCGCGCCGTCGTCGACGACCGCCGCCTCGCCGCCCTCACCGGGGTCGACGCCGACCGGGTCTCCGCCGCCGGCTGGGCCTTCGGCACCTTCACCGCCGGGCTGGTCGGCGTCGCCCTCGCGCCGTACCTGCTGCTCGACCCGTACGGTCTGCCGCTGCTGGTGATGGAGACCATGGCCGTCGCGGTCGCCGCCCGGCTGCGCAGCATCCCGGTCGCGGTCGCCACCGGGCTCGCGCTCGGCATCGCCCAGGCCGAGCTCACCCGGCTGCGGCCGTCCGGGCAACTGCTGCCGCTGGTCCAGGCCGTGCAGTCCAACCTGTTCGTGATCGCGCTGCTCGCCACCGCCCTGCTCGCCGGGCCGGGCATCACCGGGGAACGGACCGGGTCCGGGGTCGGGGTAAGGGCCGGGGCCACGCCGGCCACCCGCCGTACGGGGCACGCGGGCGGAGGACGCGGCGCAGGCGGAGCCGGAGGCCGGGGCAGTGGCCGAGCCGGAGCCAGGGCGGGAGCGGGAACGGGAGTCGGAACGGGAGCAGGAGCAGGAGAAGGCGGCGGACGACTGGCGGGCGCCGTCTGCCTGGTACTGCTCCTGCTGCCGCTCGGCTTCCGGGGCAACGACCTGCGCGACGCCCTGCTCGTACCCGCGCTCGCGCTCGTCCTGCTGTCCATCGTCGTGGTCACCGGCTACGGCGGGCAGATCTCGCTCGGCCAGGCCGGCTACGCGGGCCTCGGCGCGCTCGGCACCGCACTGCTGATGTCCGGCCGGATCCCCGGCCTCCCGCCACTGCCCGCCGTACCGGCGCTGCTGCTCGCCGTCCTCGCCACCGCCCCGCTCGGCCTGCTCACCGGCTGGCCCGCGATCCGCCGACGCGGACTCGCCCTCGCGCTGGTCACCTTCGCGGTGGGGACGGCGATGAGCCGGTTCGTCTTCGAGCAGCCGTACGCCACCACCGGGCTCGTGCTCGACCGCCCCGCCTTCCTCGCCGGGGACCGCGTCTTCTACCTCGCCGAACTCCTTCTCCTCGGCCTCGGCCTGCTCACCGTCCGCGCCCTGCACCGGGGCCGCCTCGGCCGGGCACTGACCGCCATGCGGGACCACGAACCGGGCGCCGTCGCGTCCGGTGTGGACGTCCCCGGTCTCAAGCTCCTCGCCTTCGTCGCGGGAGCGGCGCTGGCGGCCCTCGGCGGCGGGCTGATGGGCCTCGCCGGACGCGCCTTCGACCCCACCGCCTTCGACCCGGTGCGCGGCCTCCTCTGGTTCGCCGCCGTGGTGGTCGCCGGCGCCGACAACGCCCTCACCGCCGTCCTCGCCGCCGCCCTCCTCATCGGCCTCGACGCGGGCACCGTCGCCGGAGTCTCCGCCGTCGCCGTCGGCTTCCTCGCCGCCACCATCGGCCGCCTGCCCGGCGGCCTCACCGCCCTCCCCCTCCCCCGCCGCCGCCCACCCCCGACGTCCCCTCTCCCGCCGTCCCGCCTCACCCCGACGGGCCGCCGTCTACGGGAGACCCTCATCGCACGGTACGGACAGCGATGACCGCCAAGCCCCCTGTCGCGGCGAGGACCATCGAGCCGCCACGGCCACGGACCGGGCACATCGCCTTGCCCACGGAAGCGGCGGGAGGAAGTGCGGCCGGCCGGGCTCCCGCACAGCACCCCGAGACGGCACGAGCCGCCCCACCCTCACGGCCACGGACAACGGCCGTCCGCGGATCGCCGGAGCGGGCCACGGCCAGACCGGGCAAGGTGTGCTGTGCCGTGGCCGGCCAGCGACACCCACCGGCCGGTGGTGGCCCCCGTGCGCTGCAACAGCAGTGCCACGGCCGCGAGATGCAGCGGGTGGTGCCGCGGACGGGCCGACCGCGAGAACGCCGGGCCGAACGAGCGCGACAGCAGGCCGCCACGTACCGCACGAGGGACAGCCATGCGCGAGGCGAACCTGACGACACGACCGGCACGGACCACGACACGCGCCCGGCGACACCCCCACACACGAGGACCGACCGTGACCACAACCCCTCCCCCCGCCCGGCTCACCGCACGGGGAATCGTGCGCCGGTACGGGGGCATCGAGGCGGTGGGCGGGGTGGACCTGGTGGCGCGGGCGGGGCGGATCACCGCGTTGATCGGACCCAACGGGGCGGGGAAGAGCACCCTGTTCGACTGTCTGGCCGGGACGGTGCGGCTCGACGGCGGGCGGGTGCTGCTCGGGGGCCGGGACGTCACCGGGTTGCCCGCGCACCGGCGGGTGCGGCTGGGGCTGGGGCGGACCTTCCAGCAGATCGCCGTCTTTCCGACCCTCTCGGTGGCCGACAACGTCCGGGTGGGCGCCGAGCAGTACGCCCGACGGGTGGACGCCCGGACGGCCGCCGAGCAGACGGCCCGCGCGCTGCGGCTGTTCGGCTTGCAGGAGCTGGCCGCCGAGCCGGCCGGTGGGCAGCCCACAGGGGTGCTGCGGCTGGTGGAGCTGGCGCGGGCACTGGCGGGCGGGCCCCGGGTGCTTCTGCTGGACGAACCGGCGGCGGGCCTCGATGCCGCGCAGACGGCCCGACTGGTGTCCGTGCTGCGCGGACTCGCCGAGCGCGGCATGGCGCTGCTGCTGGTCGAGCACGACGCCGAGCTGGTCGCCGAACTCGCCGACGCCGTCTACGCCATGGCGCAGGGCCGGGTGGTCACCGCCGGACCGGCCGCGGCCGTTCTCGCCGATCCCCGGGTCACGGCGGCCTGGGGAGCCGCCACGTGAGGCCGAACCGCCGTACCCCGGAGGTGGGTTGATGCCCGTCGAAGCCTCCCTCCGGGCCGCCCGGGTCCGCTACGGCCCGCTGGAGGCGCTGCACGGCGTCGACCTGGACTTCCCCTCCGCCGCCGTCACGGTCCTGCTCGGCCGCAACGGGGCCGGGCGGACCAGCGCGCTGCACGCCCTGGCCGGGGTGGTGCCGTTGGCGGGCGGGCGGGCGCTCTGGCGGGGCCGGGACATCGGCGGGCTGTCGGTGCACCAGCGGGTGCGGCGGGGCCTGGCCCTGGTCCCGGCCGAGCGCGGGGTGTTCGGTTCGCTGACCGTGGCCGAGAACCTGACCCTGGGCGGGCCCGGCCGCGCCGAGGTGCTGGAGCTGTTCCCCGAGCTGATCTCCCTGCTGGACCGCCGGGCCGGATTCCTGTCCGGCGGTCAGCAGCAACTCGTCGCCGTCGGGCGGGCCTTGGCTTCGCGGCCTGCACTGCTGCTGCTGGACGAGCCCGAGCGCGGGCTGGCCCCCGCCGTCGCCGCGCGGCTGCACGCTCACCTGTTGGCGGGCGCCACCGACGGCCGTACCGTCGTGCTCGCCGCGCGGTCGCTGCCGCGCACCCTGGCCGGGGCGGCGGTGGTGCACGTGCTGCACCGGGGCGAGGTGGTGTTCTCCGGCGAGCCCGGGGAGACCGTCCCCGGACGGTTGACGATCCCCCCATGACGGGCGGCCCCCAGTCAGACAGAAAACAAGGCCGCAAGCGAGGCCGAGGCCGAGGAGGGCCGCGGGGACGACGGCCGTCGCTCCGAGGACGCGCGGGTGGCAGAGGTCGAACATGCCGAGGCTCCTTCCCCGGGGACCCGGACGGCCCCCGCTCGTGGTGCCTCAACGATGACCCCGGCCGCCCCTCCCGCACATGTACCGAACGGCACAACCTGAACAGCTACGCCCCGCGCGCCCCCTGCCGATCGGCAGGGGGCGCAAAGCGACTGAGCAGCGAAGCGACTGAGCGACAGCGGCGGACGGCCATCGGCACCGGCCGCCCGGGGGCCTTCAGGACCGGGCACGGCCGGACCGCGCCGCCCCCAGCCCGAGGGCCAGCCACGGGGTCGCCGAGGAGATCACCGCCAGCGGCCAGCCGGCGGACGGGGACGGCAGGGCCAACCCGACGTACGCCGCGAGTCCCGCGCCGACCAGCAGGACGGCGGCCGCCGGCAGGTGCACGGCCGGTCGGAACCGCCGCGACGCGTGCACACCGCGACGTCCGTCGGCCAGCACCACCGGGACGAAGACCAGGCCGGCGAAGGCGAGGGCCAGGATCCACGGCAGCGCGAGACCGTCGACCGTGGCGTATGCGTGCGGCTGGGCCCCCAAGGCCGGGGCACCGGGCGCGTACTCGACCGTCGTCTCCCTGCCGACGCGAGCCGGGCCTGCCGTCTCGACCTCCAGGGTGAGGGTTCGCGGGCCGTCCGCGAAGGGCACCGAGACGTCCGCCCCGACACGCCCGCCCCGACACGCCCGCTCCGACACGCCCGCCCCGACACGCCGGCGCCGGCAGGGCCTCTCGGCCTGGCCCGCTCCTCGGCGGGGCCTACGGCTGGTGGACGTACGGAGTCGTCGTGCTCACCCAGGCGAAGCCGAGCCGCTGGAGGATGGGCCGGCTCTGGTCGCTCGCGTCGACCTGGAGGTACTCGTAACCGAGTTCGGCCGCGAGGCGGGCCCGGTGGGCGACGAGGGCGCGGTAGATGCCCCGGCCGCGCCAGTCCGGTGCGGTGCCGCCGCCCCAGAGGCCGGCGAACCCGGTGCCCGGGATCAGCTCCATCCGGGCACCGCTGACCGGGCGGTCGCCGGCCATCGCGACGACCATGCTGACCGTCTCGGCGCCGTGCCGCAGGTGGTCGAGCATCCGCGCGCGCAGGCCGGGGTGCTCGGAGCCGAAGGCCTGTTCGTGGGCCTCCATCAGCAGGTCCACCCCGGCCGGGTCGGTCACCGGGAGCAGCCGGACGCCCTCGGGCAGGGCGTCGTCGGTGGGCAGGTCCGCGATCCTGGCGAGCATCAGCGCCTCGTCCGGCTCCGGGGTGAAGCCGGCCGCCAGCAGCCTGGCGCCGAGGTCCGCGGGACGGTCGTGGGAGTACGCCTTCCACTCGAACTCCAGCCCCAGTCCGGCGAAGTGGCGCACCTGCGCGGCGATCGCCGCGTCCGCCCCGGCCTCGTCCAGGCCCGACCAGACCACACCGTTCCAGCTGTGCTCCGGGCCCACCTGTCGAACCACGGCACCGTCGCGTTCGACGCGGCAGCCGGGGTCGGGCGGTGCGGTGCGCCGGAGCCGGTCGTCGAACAGGGCGAGCACCTCGTCATGGTTCATCCGCTCACTCCAGCACGGCCCGGGACCGAACGCCATCGGGTTTCCGCGCCCCCGACCACGAACCGGCCGGACCGGATCCCCGCGCGCGGCGCCTCCGTGCCCGTGGTGGCACCCAACAGGCCTCGGGGCTCGGAGAGTTCGCGCATCCTCCGGGCGCCCCAGCGCGCTCACCGGCCAGGCCGGCGCGCAGCTCGGCGCGGGCCGAGCCGGGGCGGTCGGTGCGTTGGCCGGATCGCGGATCGCCGATTGCAGCAGCAGCCGGGCGGCGCGCGGGCGCTCGTTGCCACCGGGCGGCGCGCGGGCGCTCGTTGTCGGCGGGCCGGTCCGGCAGGCCCGGGAGCAGGCCGCGCGGGTGAGCACGGGCGAGGCGGCCCCGGCGTGCTTCGGTCCGGTCCGCCCGGCAGGACCTGCGCCGCGGCCGGGCGGACCGGACCGGAGTCCGTCAGCCGCTGCGGGCGCCCCAACCAGCGTGTCCGGGGCGGTTGATCACCGATCGCCCGTAGAGTGCCGTCACGAGGGTGTCCAGCGCTTCGGTCGTCACAACCCGCTGCTGGACACCCTTCCCGCATGACCGGAGCGGGATCCGCGAACCCGGCCGGCTTCGGAACCACTCGTCCAGGCGCGGCGCGGACGGGGTGTCGATGCCGGTCGAGCCGCTCGCCGACGCCCCGCGGCCCTACTGCGCCATGTACCCGCCGTCCACCGGCAGCACGACCCCCGTGACGAAGGACGCGTCGTCGGAGGCGAGGAAGAGGACGGCCGCCGCGACCTCGGCCGGGGCGCCGAGCCGTCCCATCGGGTGCCGCTTCTCGATCGCCTCGAGGTATTCGGGGCCGCCGGGCTCGTCGTAGAGCCGGGCGACGCGCGCGGTGGTGATGGTGCCGGGGGCGACGGCGTTGACCCGGATGCCGCGGTCGGCCCATTCGACGGCGAGGTGCTTGGTGAGGCCGGAGGCGACGAACTTGGCGGGCCCGTACACCGCTTGGCCGCGCTGGCCGGCCTCGCCGGAGATGGAGGACAGGCAGACGATCGAGCCGCCGGGCCGGTCCTGCGCCGTCATCGCCTCGATCGCGTACTTGCAGGTGAGGAACATGCCGCGACCGTCCACCGCCATCACGTGGTCCCAGTCCTCGACGGTGGCCTCGGTGATCTCCATCAGCGGGATGATCCCGGCGTTGGCCACCAGGACGTCCAGTCGCCCGTGCCGCTCGACGGCGGCCGCCACCATCCGGTGGGCGTCCTCGTCCCTGGCCACGTCTCCGACCACCGCGCTGACGGCGCCCGGGAATTGCTCGACCAGCCGGTCCAGCCCGGCCGCGTCCACATCGGTGGCGACCACCGACGCGCCCTCCCGGACGAAGCGTTCGGCGACGGACCGCCCGATGCCGTTGGCCGCGCCCGTCACCACACAGGAGCGGCCGGCCAGCCGCCCGCCCGCCGGACTCCCCGCGTTCTCAGTCACCATGGCGGGACTCTACCCAGCCGGCGGGCGGGGGCCGGGACTCTTCGGCCAGTGCGCCGGATCCGGGCGGTCGGTGACGCAAAAGCGGTCCGAAGGGGACGCGAAGCGACGCGGAAGGGACCGGAAGCGGCACGGAAGGCATCCGAAGCGGCGCGGAGCAGAACCCAACCGGCGCGGAGCAGACCTCAACCGGCGCGGAGGGAAGCCGAGGCGCCCCGAGCAGGCGGGCCCGGGCCGCGACACCACCAAGGACGACGACGGCAACGACGACGGCGGCCGGGACCGTCGGTACGGCCCCGGCCGCCGCGCCGGATCGACTGCGGGGACTACGCCCGCGCGTCGGTGGCCAGGGCCTGCGCCACCGGGAGGTTGGGCTGCGGGTGGGTCAGCAGGTGCACGCCCGCCGCCAGCGCGCCGCCGACCAGCGGGGCGAGCAGGAACAGCCACAGCTGCGACAGCGCGTCGCCGCCCGCGAACAGCGCCGGGCCGAGGCTGCGCGCCGGGTTGACCGAGGTGCCGGTCAGCGGGATGCCGACCAGGTGGACGACCACCAGCGCGACGCCGATCGGCAGCCCGTCGAAGCCGACCGCGGCCAGCCGGTGGGTGACCGCCAGCACGACGTACACCAGCAGGAAGGTGAGGACGACCTCGGTCAGGAACGCGCCGCCGGCGTTGATGTGCATCTGGGAGCGCTCGCCCCAGCCGTTGGTGCCGAGCTTGCCGTGGGTCTCCAGCCCCGGTATCTGCTTCGCCAGCAGCAGGACGAGCGCCGCGCCCGCGATGCCGCCGAGCACCTGCGCCACCCAGTACGACACCGCCGTGCGGCCGTCGATCCGGCGGGCCAGCAGGAAGCCGAGCGTCACCGCCGGGTTGACGTGGCAGCCGGAGATCGGGCCGAGCGCGTACGCCAGCGCGAGCAGCACGAAGCCGAACGCGAACGCGATGCCCACCGGACCGATCGCCTCCCCCGCGAGCACCGCCGCGCCCACCGCCAGCAGCACCAGCAGCAGGGTCCCGAGGAACTCGCCGATCACCGCCCGCCTGTCCGTTCCACCCATGCGCCTGGTCCTCCTGACCGTCAGGGCAGGCGGTCCGGTGCCGCCCACGCCCGGCCAACCCTGGTCGACCGTTCGAGGGACCGCATGTCGGCCGAACGGCCTACCACCGTGTTCACGGCGCGTCCGCCTGCCGAATTACTCCGAACGGATGAAACCGTACGAAAATGGCAAGCCCAATGCAAAACGGAGGCAAAACGGGCAGACGCGGACAGGACGGGCTTCCCACGCCTATCGGACCGTCAGCACGATCTTGCCGCGCAGGTGTCCGGCCTCACTGACCCTCTGCGCCTCGGCGGCCTCCGCCAGCGGGAACACCCGGTGCAGCGGCAGCCGCAGGGTGCCGGCCTCGTGCAGGGCGAGCGCGGCCGCGTAGGCGCGCCGGTGGTACGGCTCCACGCCCTCGACACCGCCGTTGAAGCGCACGCCGTGCTCCTGCGCTCCCGCGAAGTCGGCGATCGTCAGCACCCGGTCCGCGCTGCCCGTCAGCTCGATCGACAGCGGCAGCACCCCGCCCCGCCCGGCCGCGTCCAGCGCCCGGTCCACCCCTCCCGGGGCGGCGGCCCGCACCCGCTCGGCCAGGCCCTCGCCGTACGTCACCGGGATCGCGCCGAGTTCCCGCAGGTAGTCATGGTTCGCCTCGCTCGCGGTGCCGACCACGCTGATCCCGCGTGCCCGGGCGAACTGGAGCAGCAGGGTCCCCACCCCGCCGGCGGCGCCGTGCACCAGCAGCGTCTCGCCCGACCGGGCACCGAGGAGGTCCAGGGCCCGCTCGGAGGTCTCGGCCGCCGTCGGGAGCGCGGCGGCCTCCTCCCAGCCCAGCCCGGCGGGCTTGTGGGCCAGCGCCGCCGCGTCCACCAGCGCGTGTTCCGCGTAGGCGCCGCCCATCATGCTGCCGAACACCTCGTCGCCGGGCGCGAAGCCGCTCACCCCGGCGCCGACGGCCTCGACCACGCCGGACACCTCGACACCCGGCACATAGGGGAAGACGACCGGGATGAGCCCCGCCAGCTCACCGGTGCGCAGCCTGCGGTCCACCGGGTTGACGCCGGCGGCGCGAACCGCGACCCGCACCTGGCCGGGCCCGGGTGCGGGCAGCTCGATGTCGGTCAGGCGCAGCACGTCCGTGCCGCCGAACTCGGAGAAGGTGATCGCCTTGGTCATGGAAGGTCCTTCGGTTCCAGTGGAGCTGGTCGCTCCCGACGCCTTCCATCCTGTGCCGGGGACGGCGGCGGCCCGGCTGGCCCTTCGGACGGTTCGACCTGTCCGAACGGCCAGGCCGCGGCGGCGGCACCCGAACTAGGCTGGACCGCATGGACCGCACGGACGGCAGGGGCGAGATGACCGGCAAGGACGGCGCAGCGGACGCCGCGGGCGCGGACGGCACAGCGGACGCCGCCGGATCGGACGGCGCAGCGGACGCTGGCGGATCGGACGGCCCAGCGGACGCCGCCGGAACGGACGAGGCCTGGCGGCAGCACTGGGGCCGCCCCGAGGACGCGCTGGCGCGGGCCGTCGAGGTGCTGCGCGCCCCCCGGCCGGACCTCCTGCCCCGCCTGTCCGAGGTGCTCGACACCCTCGTCCCGCACACGGCGCTCGCGCAGCTCAGCGGCGTGTGCACCTTCAACCCCGCGCACAGCCACGGCTCGCCCGAGCTCACCGCGGCCCTCAGCACCCGGGACCTGTCCCGGCTGGCCGAACGCGCGGCCGCGACCACCCCGGCCGGCCGCCCCTGGCAGGGCGAGGCCGAACTCGCCGGACGGTCCCGCCCGGTGGTGGTCGTCGCCACCACCCCGGGCGACGACGGCGGCGCCGTCCTGGTCCTCGTCCGGGCGGGCACCGAGCCGGTGGCACCCGGGGCACTCGCCGTCCTGCAACAGCTGTGGGACCTGGTGATCGCCCACTCCGACCACCGCGCCACCGACGCCGCCCCCACCCAGACAGCCGCCTCCCGCGCCTCCGCCAACGCCCGCGCCCGCGCCATCGCCGAGTTCACCGGCACCCACAGCGCCGCGCTCACCGCGATCCTGGCGCCGCTGCGCTCGGCCGACCTGGACGACGCCGCGGCCCGCCGCAGCGCCACCGAGCTGGCCGTCACCGCCCTGCTCGACCTGCGCCAGGGCGCCGAACTCGACCGCGCGCTCAGCGAACAACCCGCCGACGCCGCCTTCGCCCGGCTGGTGCGCGAGCTGCGCCCGCTGCTGCGGCACACCAGGGTCCACCTCGACGTGGCGCCCCCGGCGCAGGCCGACCGCTCCGTGCCGGCGGACGCCGCGCACACCGCCCGCGACGCCGTCCGGGTGGCCGTGCTGCTGATGCTGGACCGGGAGAAGCCGACCCGGCTGCACGTGAGCTGGCAGCTCACGGCGGACGGCCTGCTGCGCGCCGTCGTGCGCGGCGACGGCCTCGGCACCCTCCCCGCCGACGCCCTCACCGTCCACCGCACCGCCGACCGCATCACCGCCCTCGGCGGACACCACGGCGTCGAGGCCGTCCCCGGCTGGGGCACCACGGTGACCGTCGACCTCCCGCTCGCCCTGCCCGAACCCGCCCACGTCACCGACCCGTTGGACGGCCTCCAGCCGCGCGAGCGGGAGGTCCTCGACCAGCTCGCGCGCGGCCGCCGCAACCGGGACATCGCGGCGGCGCTGCACATCAGCGAGTCGACGGTGAAGTTCCACGTCGCCAACATCCTCGCCAAACTCGACGTATCCTCGCGCGGCGAGGCCGCCGCCCTCGCCCACCGCGCCGGCCACCCGCGCGGGCCGGTGGGGCTGCACGCGGCGTCCTGAGCAACCTCCTGAAAGAAGATCCCGTGAACGCCCCCACCGCCTGGGACCCGACCGCCCCCACCACCTGGGACCCGACCGCCCCCGGCATCCTGCGGCTGCCCTCCGGCCGCCTGCTGCGCGGCCGCGGCCTCAGCCGCCCGCTGCCGCCCGGCCCCCGACCGGACTTCGGCCTCTACCTGTTGGGCCGCCCGCCGCACGTCGCCTGGCCGATCCGCTGGGTGCGCTGGCCCGACTTCCGCCTCCCCGCCGACCGCGCGGACGCCGCCGACGCCTTCCACGAGGCGTGGGAGCGCTCCGCCACCGAACGCGTCGAACTCGCCTGCGCCGGCGGGCGAGGACGTACCGGCACCGCACTCGCGTGCATCGCCGTCCTGGACGGCGTCCCGGCCGCGGAGGCGGTGGCGTACGTGCGCGAGCACTACAGCCGGCATGCCGTCGAAACGCCTTGGCAGCGCAAGTTCGTGGAGCGGCTAGCCTAGGACGGGTGGGTAGCGATCCTGAGGTGGCCCCGGTGGCCCCGGTGGCCCCGGTGGCCCCGCCGGCCTCGGTGGCCTCGGTGGCCAACGAGGTCAGCGGCACGGTCAACGGCGACCTGATCCAGGCCGGAACGGTCAATCTGGCCAAGGCCGTTGAGCGCGAGGTCACCCCCGAGTCCATGGCCGCCGCCCGCGCCGCGTACGCCCGGCGGGTCCGGGAGACGTACGGGCGGCTCGACCTGGAGGTGCTCACGCCGCTCTCCGAGCAGGGCGAGCACCCGGTGGTCGAGCTGCGGGAGGTGTTCGTGACCCCGCGGGTGCGGGAGGATCCGCCGCCGGTGGAGTTGCCGCGTGAACTGGTCCAACGACTGCTCACCAGCGGAGAGTTGAACGATGAGGCACTGCCGGCCGAGCTCGGCCGGTCCGCCCTCGAGCGGCTGCGCACCGAGTACCTGAACCGGCCGACCGAGGACGTGCTCTCCGTTCTCGCCGGGCCGCGCGGCGAACGGGTGGTCCTGCTCGGCGACCCCGGCTCGGGGAAGTCCACGCTGGCCCGCTACCTCGCCCTCACCCTCACCCAGGGCACCGACGGTCCGCTCGCCCCGCTGGACGGCCTGATGCCGCTCGTGGTCGAGCTGCGCCAGTACGCCGAGGGCCAGTGGCGCGAGCGGACGTTCGAGGACTTCCTCGACCACCGCCACGCCGTCGCCGGGATGTCCCTCCCCGGCCCGGAGCTGCGCCGACTCCTCTCCCGGGGCGAGGCCGTGGTGGTCTTCGACGGCCTGGACGAACTCTTCGACCCGGGCGTGCGCGCCGCCGCGGCCGAACGCATCGCCGCCTTCGCGGCCCGTTACGACCGGGCCCGGGTGGTCGTGACCTCGCGCGTCATCGGCTACCAGCGCGGCCCGCTCGGCGGCGCCGGGTTCACCCACGTCATGCTCCAGGACCTCGACCCGAACCGGATCGCCGCCTTCGCCCGCCGCTGGTACGCCATCGCCTGCCCGACCGATCCCGACCTCGCCGCGCACCTGGTCGAGCGCATCACCAGTGCGGTCGAGGCCTCCCGTCCCATTCGCGAACTCGCGGGCAATCCCCTGTTGTTGACGATCCTCGCCATCATCGGCCGCCGCCAGGCCCTGCCCCGCGACCGGCAGGGCGTCTACGAGCACGCGGTGCGGGTCCTGGTCGCCCACTGGGACCGCGACACCAAACACCTGAGCATCCCCCTGAAGCCCGGCGCCGCCGAGGCCCTCGACCTGCTGGACGACCGCGAACGCCTGGAACTGCTCCGCCTGCTCGCCCGCCGCATGCAGGAGGGAACGGGCGGCATCGCCGGGAACCACATCCACGCGGAGGAGCTGGAGGAGGTGTTCCGCGGCTACTTCACCCAGTTCGGCCTCCCGCCCCACCAGTGCCTCGCCGCCGCCCGCACGCTGCGGGACCAACTGCGGGAGCGCAACTTCATCCTGGCCAGGTACGGCTGCGAGGTGTACGGCTTCGTGCACCGGGCCTTCCTGGAGTACCTCGCGGCGGCTGACATCGTGCACCGCTACACGGTGGGACGGGAGTGGTCGCCGGAGGAGCTGATCGAGGAGGTCTTCGAGCGGAGGACGGACGACCCGGCGTGGCACGAGGTGCTGCTGCTGGTGGTCAACCAGCTGAGTGAGCCGGACGCGGGAAGGGTGGTCGACCGGCTGCTGGAACGGGGGGACGACCCCTCGCTGGTCCTGGCCTTCCGGTCCCTGGCCGAGGTTCGGAAGATCGGACTGCTGAAGGCGCAGAGCGACCGGGCCGTCGACCGCCTCATCGGTGCTTTCGTCACGCACTTCGACTACGCGGTCCTCCACAGCAATCTGCTGATGACCTCGCTCTCCGCGCTGTGTTCCGTGCCCGGTTGGACCGGTCGCGATCGTTACCTCCGGTGGTTCCACCTCCGGGGGCAGTTCCTCGCCGGAGCCGGGACGGCCACCGTCGCGGCCATGACCCTCCACACCACCTTCCGGAGCACACTGGCCCTCGCCACCTTCGGGTTCCCGGCCATCAGGGAGTTCGCCGTGACCGGCCTTGCGCAACGCTGGAGCGCCCACCCGGAGATCGTGGACGCCCTGTGCGACCTCGCCGTCCGCCCCGGCCACGACCGGGCGAGTGCCGCCGCGCAGGCCGAACTGGAGGAGCGGTGGCCCGGTCATCCGCGGTTTTCCCGCCCGGTCGCCCACCCCGACGACGACCGGGTGGCGGAGGTCGCCCAGGCGCTCAACGCGTTGTTGGCGCGTCTGTCGGCCGACCCCGATGACCACACGCCGATGCTGAAGGCCGTCGCGGATGATTCGGTGATCCTCCGGGCCACCGCCCTCCAGCGACTCGCGCGGGTGTGGCCGCAGCACCCCGAGGTCTTCGCCACCTTGCTCGACCGTGCCGTCGATGACGCGGACAGCCGCATCCGGTACGCGGCGGTCCACGAGCTGGCGACCCGGTGGGCCGGGGACCCGACCGTCCTGGCACTGCTGCGCGAGCGTGCCGATCGCGATCCCGATGACGTCGTTCGCGGCCGGGCCCTGTCGGCTCTCGCCGCGCAGGATCCGGACGACCCCGGCGTGGTCTCGTCCCTCACCCGCGCGGCCGTCGACGCGGAGTCCGGACGGGCGAGGGAACTGGCCCTGGAGGTGCTCTCCGACAAGCGGGGCTCTCAGGACGAGACCGCGCTCCTGCTCCTGGACCGCATCGAGCGGGATCCCGACCACGCGGTTCGCGGCACGGCGCTCAGCTGCTACGCGGCACTCGCCCCCGGATCCGCGAAGGACGTCATCCTGTGCCGGGCGGCCGACGACCCGAGTCCGGATGTGCGAGGCCGGGCATTGACCATGCTCGCCTGGCAATGGCCCGGCAGCCCGGAGACCGAGGAGATCCTCCGGAGTGCCCTTGCCGATCCCGAGGTCCGCGAGGCAGCCGAAGCCGGGCTCGGGGCCGTCGCGCATCTCACCGCTGAAGCCTGAGCTCCGTCAGAGGTCCCAGGTGCGGGCCGCCGCCCAACTCTCCAGCGACTGCCAGTCGATGTCGGGGTGCTCGGTGTGCAGGGCGTCGAGGTCGATGTCGAGCCCCGTCTCCTGGAAGTACCGGAACATCGTGGCGAGGTCCTCGGAGTAGCCGGCCACGACCGAGAGCGGCACCTCCTCGCAGCGGATCGGCCGGCCGCTCGCCGCGCCGATGGCAGCGGCGATCTGCTCGCCCGTCCGCCACTGGGAGGCGATGTCGATACGTCGCCCCGCGTAGCTGTCGGGCCGGGTGAGGACGTGGGCGGCGAAGGCGCCGATGGTGTCGGCGGCGATCACGGGGAGGGGGACGCCGGGCGACATGGGGAGGTGGAAGACGCCGGCGCGGAGGGATTCGAGGGTCCAGTCGTTGGCGTAGTTGTCCATGAAGGCGGCCGGGCCGAGGACGGTCCAGGGCAGGCCGAGGCCGGCCAGGTGTTGCTCGATCCGGTACTTGCTGTCGAAGTGCGGGATGCCGGTGGAGCGGTCGGCATTGCTGGCGGAGGTGAAGACGACGTGCCGGATGGTGCCGGTGGCCCGGGCCGCGTCCAACAGGGCGATGCCCTGGCGGACTTCGGCGTCCAGGTCGGTGCCGAACGGGGTGGACATCGCGAACAGCGCGCCGGTGCCGTCGAGGGCGGCGGCCACCGAGGCCGGGTCGTCGAAGTCGGCGCGGGCCACCTCGGCGCCGAGGGCGGCGAGTTCGGCGGCGACTGGCGAGCCGGGGTCGCGGGTGAGGGCTCGGACGGGGCGGCCGGCGCGCAGCAGGGCGCGGGCGGTGGCGCCGCCCTGGGCGCCGGTGGCACCGGCGACGGCGACGGGAAGGGAGGCGGCGGAGTCAGTTATCTGCGTCACGCAGACAACATAGAGAGGGATCTCTGCGTGGCGCAAGCAATTATCGGACAGCCGGTTACCCTTCCCCCATGACGACGACCCGCGACGAACTGATGGCCCGGCTGTGGCCGGTCTCGCGCCGCTACCTGGCCTCGTACGTGCTGTTCAACCAGGCCGTCGCCGACCACCTGGGCATGCACTCGACCGACGTCCAGTGCCTCAACTTGCTCACCCTGGAGGACGGGCCGGTCACCACCAGCCGGATCGCCGAGCTCACCGGGCTCACCAGCGGCTCGGCCACCCGGCTGGTCGACCGGCTGGAGAAGGCCGGGCTGGTCACCCGGCAGCGGGACGAGGCGGACCGGCGGCGGGTGCTGGTCGCGGTCCTCCCCGAGGCGCTGGAGCGCTTCGGGGCGGTATGGCGCGAGCTTTCCACCGACTGGGCGGCCGTCTTCGCCGAGGACAGCGAGGAGGAACTCGCTTTCCTGCTCCGGCACATGAACCGCACCGTCGAGCTGAGCCACCGGCAGGTGGCCCGGCTGGCGGCCATGGAATCGGGCGCGTCGGACGAGTCGGGCAGGTCGGACGAGCCAGACGAGTCAGCCGAGCCAGGCAGGTCCTGAGCCACCAGGCGCGTCCCGGCCACCGAGCGGCTTCTCAGCCCGGTCAGGCCGACAGCAGCGGCGGCAGGGCGCCGAGCGCGAGGACGCCGGCGCGGCTGGAGCGGTAGACGGTCCCGTCGGCGGCGGCCAGCCGGATCGGGTTTCCTCCTCCGATGTCGCCGCCGGGCGGCTCCGACTGGTCCTGCCAGCGCAGTTCACCCGTCGCGAGGTCGAACGCGTACAGCTGGTCGTCGCCCGCGTCGGCGTACACGCCACCGCCCACGGCAGCGGTCATGGCTGTCGGCCCGGGGTGGCTGCCGACGGGCACGTCGGCCGACCAGCGCCGGTCTCCGGTGTCCGCGTCCAGCGCGAGCAGGCGGGCCCCGCCGAACACGAAGACCGTCCGGTCGGCCGCCGACAGTGGACAGGTCACCCGGCCGTACTGGAAGGAGCCCCAGAGCACCTCTCCGGTCGACCCCTCCAGTGCCGTGACGACCGTGCCGCCCAGCCCCTCGGACGTGTGGAACAGAGCTCCCCGGTGGGCGGTGAGCGGGCCGGTGACGGCCACCTTGCGTTCCCACAGCTGCTCGCCGGTGCGCGCGTCCAGGGCGACGACCCCGGTCGACTCGCCGGCCGCGTACACGGTGCCGCCGTCGAGGGCCAGGGAGTCAGCGAAGAGCACCGGGCCCGTCCAGCGTGGCTTGCCGGTGGCCAGGTCGAAGCAGCGCACGGAGCTCCCGTGCGCCGCGAACACGCTGTCGCCGCTGACGGCGGGGCGTTGCTTCCCGGCGAACTGGGACCAGTAGGGTGCGGCCGCCTCCCAGCGCTGCTCCCCCGACGCCGCGTCCAGGACCCGCAGGTGGGTGTCGGTGGCCACGCACACCGCCCCCTCCCCGGCGGCCAGTGGCCAGCCGCCCTGCTGCTCGGCGTCGTGGGGCGTGCTGACGGAGTGGCTCCAGCGGACTTCGCCGGTGCGCAGGTCGAGGGCTCGCACGCTGCTGTCGAACCCGGACACGTAGAGGGCCTGTTGACGGCCGGTGGAGAGCTCCAGCCGCCCGCTCGCGGCGGTCGTCTGCCAGAGCCGCGGGCCGTGGGAGTTCCTCCGGCGGACCCATTCGTTGACACCCGCCGCGGCCGCGAGGGTACCCAGGCCCGCGACGCCCATCAGCAGCTTCCGGCGGCTGACCAGGCGCCGGGCCGGCCGGGCCGGCGGCAGCGACTCGGCCGGCGCACCGTCCGCCACGGCCTCCGGCAGGTCATCCGGCACGACCTCGCGCGTCCCGTCCGACACGGCATCCCGTCTCGCATCCTCGTTCACGCCAGACAGGACTTCGCACCCCGCCCCAGGGTTGTACCGGATCCGGAAGAAGATCACGAGTGGCCCCGGCCGCCGCCGCTACGTCTTCCGCAGCTCCGGCGCCGGCGCCCCGATCAGCAGCCGCCGCACCGCGTCCCAGGCCCCGCGCATGGCGGCCGCGCAGGCCCGGGTGTCGGAGCCGAGGAGGCGCAGCCAGGCTCCGCTGTCCTGCGGCAGCACGCTCACGCCGTACAGCAGCGAGCGGTCCCGGTCGGCCACCGCCTCGTGCAGCACGTCCGCGATCCGGCCCGCCGGGGCGAGCGGGCTGAGGACGTACAGGCTGGACATCACGTCGTGCCCGGCCAGCACCGCCGGCCCGGTGACTCCTCCGCCGCCGGTCGGCGCGGGCTCCAGCCGTACCGTGTCCAGCGCCACCAACTCGCCGCCCGGGCGCCGCACTTCGAGGTCGGAGGCGAACACCCGGTAGGCGTTGCGTTCACCGCGGGCGAGCCGGCCGGCCAGGACGGTCTCACCGGCCAGCACCGTCGCGTCCCGGTCGACGGTGAGGACGGTCCGCTGGTAGAGCCGCGAGTCGACGAAGGGGATCACCGGCTCGGGCAGGTACTCGACGTAGGCGCGCGGGCCGGCCGTCAGGTTGACCAGCTGCGTCGCGTAGTCGTGTTCCATCCGGTAGACCTTGGTGGCCGCCTGGGTGGTCAGGTGGACGGCCGTGTCGGCGCCGCAGTGCAGGTCGGTGCGGAGCCGGTCGGCCTGGAGGATCCCGCCGCCGGTGGACATCAGGAACGTGACGGCGAGGTCGGGGCGGGCCGGGTCGAAGTACAGCGGGCGCATGATCTGCAACGGCGACTTCTGGTAGTGGCCGGTGAGTTCGGTGCGCCCGGCGACCTTCTCGAAGGCCAGCTCCAGCAGCCCGACCTTGCCGGGACGCCCGACCCCGAGGGTGTCGGGCGTCCCGGCGTGGCGCCGGACCTCGTACGGGACGCGGGCAGGCTCGTAGTGCCGGGGGTCGAGCCGGGGCACCGCCCGTTCCGCCGCCCGTTCCGCCGCCACGGTCACGCCGGGACCTTGCGGAAGGTCTCCAGGAAGGCCGCGATCTCCTCCAGCCCCTCCCCCGTCAGGCAGTTGGTGAGCACCACCGGACCGCCCTCGCGCACCCGGCGGGCGTCGGACTCCATCACCCCGAGGTCGGCGCGGACGTACTGGGCGATGTCGATCTTGTTGATGACCAGCAGGTCCGACTCGGTGATGCCCGGGCCGCGCTTGCGGGGCATCTTCTCCCCCTCGGCGGTGTCGAGGACGAAGAGGAAGAGGTCCACCAGCACCGGGCTGAAGGTCAGCGTGAGGTTGTCGCCACCGGACTCGAACAGCAGGGTGTCGACGTCCGGGAAGCGCTCCAGCATCTCGGCGCCGGCCGCGAGGTTCATCGTCGGATCGTCCCGGACGGCGGTGTGCGGGCAGGCGCCGGTCTCCACGCCGACCACCCGCTCGGGGTCCAGCACCCCGGCCAGGGTGCGCCGCACGTGCTGGGCGTCCTCCTGGGTGTAGATGTCGTTGGTGACGACCGCCGGGCGGTGGCCTCGGGCGATCAGCACCGGGACGAGCGCCTCGATCAGCGCCGTCTTGCCGGACCCGACCGGCCCGCCGATGCCCACGCGGAGCACGTTCTCGGTCATGCTGCCTGGTCTCCTCTGCTTGCTTGCGTACGAAGGGGTTCAGCTCGCGAACAGCCGGGCCTCGGCCCGCTCGTGCCGCCCGGACATCGCGTCCGCGACCGGCACGCAGCCGCCGAGATCCGCCAAGTCCCTTGCCAGGGCGGCGAAGACGACCTCCCGGATCACCGGAGAGGCCGCCCGCAGCACCACCTGCGCCTTGCGGTGATCGGTCAGCCGGAGCCGCAGCGCCGCGCCGACGAAGCTGGCGCAGAAGGCGAACAGGTCGCTGGTGACGGCCTGTTCGACCGGAACGCCGGCCGAGGCGTAGGCCACCCCGGCCGCCACCGCCTGACAGCCGGGGGCCCGCTTCTCGGCGACCAGTTCGGCGTACCGCTCCAGCGGCCCGCCGCCCACCGACTCCCGGGCGATGTCCAGGAGTTGGCGGCCGGTACGGGTGGAAGCCAGGCGCAGCTCACGGTTGAGCCTGGTGGCGTGCAGCCGCCGGTCGGTCTCGGCCAGCAGCTGCCAGTCCCCGGCCGAGGCCGCCCGGTGGGCCAGCACCAGGGCCGTGGCGTCGGACGGTCCGACGCCGTGCCGCAGCAGGTCGGCGAGCAGTGCCGGCAGGGTGTCCGGGGTGACGGCCTTGGCCTGGGCGTAGCCCTCCAGCCCGTGCGAGAGGGTGTAGAAGCCGCTGGGGAAGGCCGAGTCGGTCAGCTGGAGGCAGACCAGCAGCGCGTCCAGGCCACCAGGGCCGCCCGAGCCGCCCGGCCGGTCTTCGGAGACCCTGCTCATGCGAGGTAGAACAGGTGGTTGAGCGGCAGTTCGCGGGCCGGTTCGATGGTGGCGGGCTCACCGTCCAGGGTGACCCTGTACGTCTCCGGGTCGACCGCGATCTTCGGCAGCGCGTCGTTGCGCACCATGTGCTGCTTGCCGACCGAGCGGCACCGCCGCACCGGCAACACCCGGCTCTCCAGCCCGAGTCGGGCCGGAACCCCGAGGTCGACGGCGGCCTGCGACATGAAGGACACCCGGGTGGCCTGCCGGGCCCGCCCGTACTGGCCGAACATCGGGCGGTAGTAGACCGGCTGCGGGGTGGGCAGCGAGGCGTTCGGGTCGCCCATCAGCGCCCAGTTGATCACGCCGCCCTTGATGACCATCTTCGGCTTGGCGGCGAAGGAGTTGATCGGCCAGAGCACGATGTCGGCGAGCTTGCCGGGCTCCAACGAGCCGATGTGGTCGGCGGTTCCGGAGGCGACGGCCGGGTTGATGGTGAGCTTGGCGAGGTAGCGCAGGACGCGGACGTTGTCGTTGCGCTCGCTGTCGCCGGCCAGCTTGCCGCGCTGGTCCTTGCAGTGGTGGGCGGTCTGGAAGGCGCGGGTGAAGGACTCGCCGATCCGGCCCATCGCCTGTGAGTCGGAGGAGAGGATCGAGATCACGCCCTCGTCGTGCAGCACGGTCTCGGCGGCGATGGTCTCGGCGCGGACCCTGGAGTCGGCGAAGGAGACGTCCTCGGGGATGCTGTGGCTGAGGTGGTGGCAGACCATCACCATGTCCAGCAGCTCGTCCACGGAGTTGACGGTGTAGGGCAGCGTGGGGTTGGTGGAGGACGGCAGCACGTTGGGCTCGCCGGCGATCCGCATGATGTCGGGGGCGTGGCCGCCGCCCGCGCCCTCGGTGTGGAAAGTGTGGATGGTGCGGCCGTCGATCGCGGACAGGGTGTCCTCGAAGTAGCCGGACTCGTTGAGGGTGTCGGTGTGGATGGCCACCTGCACGTCGTACTCGTCGGCGACGCTCAGCGCGCTGTCGATCGCGGCCGGGGTGCTGCCCCAGTCCTCGTGCACCTTGAGTCCGCACGCGCCCGCCTCGACCTGCTCGCGCAGCGCGCCGGGCAGCGAGCCGTTGCCCTTGCCGAGCAGGCCGACGTTGACCGGCAGGTCCTCGACCGCCTGGTACATCCGGTGGATGTTCCACGGGCCGGGGGTGCAGGTGGTCCCGTTGGTGCCGTCGGACGGGCCCGTGCCGCCGCCGATCAGGGTGGTGATGCCGTTGCTCAGCGCCTCCCGCACCTGCTGCGGGGAGATGAAGTGGATGTGGGTGTCGATGCCACCCGCGGTGGCGATCAGGTGCTCGCCGGAGATCACCTCGGTGCCGGGGCCGATCACCAGCCGCGGGTGGACGCCGCTCTGGGTGTGCGGGTTGCCGGCCTTGCCGACGGCGACGATGAGGCCGTCCTTGACACCGATGTCGCCCTTGACCACGCCGAGCACCGCGTCCATGACGACCACGTTGGTGACGACCAGGTCGAGCGCCCCCTGCAGGGAGGTCGCGGCCGGGTCCTGGGCCATGCCGTCGCGGATGCCCTTGCCGCCGCCGTAGACGGCCTCGTCGCCGTAGTGGCCCTGGTTGAAGTCCTGTTCGACCTCGACCACGAGGTTGGTGTCGGCGAGGTGGAAGCGGTCGCCGACGGTGGGGCCGAAGAGGTCGGTGTACTGCCTGCGGGAGAGGATGGCCATCAGCGGTCGCCTTCCTGGTGGGTCTCCGGGTGGAGGTCCCGTGGCCGGTCCTCCCTGTGGTCGAGCTCGTGGTCGGGTTTGTGGTCGGGCTTGTGGCCGGGTTTGTGGCCGGGCTTGTGGTCGAGCCTGTGGTCGGGCTTGTGGCCGGGTTTGTGGTCGGGCTTGTGGTCGAGGTTGGTGCCCTTGAAGCCCCGGGCGACGGCCCGGTCGAGGGCGCGGGCCCTGGTGCCGGGGGCGGTGATGCCCCCGTCCACGAGGTTGGCGAAGCCGACCAGGCGGCGGTGGCCGCCGAACTCGGCGAGCGTGACGTCCTTGGTGTCACCGGGCTCGAACCGGACGGCGGTGCCGGCCGGGATGTCCAGGTGCTTGCCGAAGGCGGCGTTGCGGTCGAAGTCGAGGGCGCGGTTGGCCTCGAAGAAGTGGTAGTGGGAGCCCACCTGGATCGCCCGGTCGCCGGTGTTGCTGACCGTGACGGTGGCCTTGGCGCGGCCGGCGTTGATCTCCACGGGGTCCTCGCCGTACAGGTATGCGGCGCTACCGGACATGGCCGGCCTTCCTCTCTGCCGGATCGGTGGGGGTGGGTGCGTGTTCCCGGGTGTGGCCGACGTGGTCCTGCTCACCCGGACGCTGGCTGTGCGGGCCCGGGCCGTGGCCGTGCTCGCCCGGGCCGTGGCTGTGCGCGTAGCCGTGCCCGTGCTCGGCGCCGAGGCCGGCCAGGATGCCGTCCTCCCCGTGCCCGAGCAGGTGCAGCGCCGCGGCCGTCCGGGCCGCGACCACTCCGGCGACGGCGGACGGCCGCAGCAGCGGACCGCCGTCGCGTACGCCGGGCAGTGCGGTGCGCAGGGCCGGCCCGAAGGAGGCCGGAACGGCCGTCACCTCGCGGGCGCCGAGCAGGCGGCAGCGTTCGGCGCCCTCGGCCGGGTCCGGGTCGCCGCCGTCGAAGGCGACCTCGACCCAGCGGTGCCGGCCGTACTGGCGGGCGAGGCGCGCGATCCGGAACAGCTCGGCGTCCTCGAACGGGCCGGCCGCCGGGGCGGTGACCAGCACCGCGCCGCCGGGGGCGGTGCCGGCCGCGGCGCGGAGCCAGCCGATCAGGTGGTCGGCGACGGCGAAGGGGGCGGTCAGCGCGAGGCGTCCGCGGGCTTCCCCCGCGGCCATCCAGCGCAGCGCCCGGGCGGTGTCGGAGACCAGCCCGGGGTCGCGGCCGAGCGTCATCGGCACGACGCACACCGGTCCGTCGCCCGCCGTGGCGAGTGCCGACCGTACGGCCTCGGTGAGCGGACGGCCGGCGGGGGCGGCGGCGCGCACGGTGGACTCGCGGGCCACCAGGGCGGCGAGGTCCCGTCCACCGTCGCTCTCGTGTCCGCCGGCCAGCACCACGGTGGCGGTCTGGGTCCGGGTCATCGCTCAGGCACCCACCGGGTCGTGGCAGGAGACCAGCTTGGTCCCGTCCAGGAACGCCGCCTCGACCTGGAGCAGCGGGAGCATCTCGCGCACGCCGGGCATGACGTCCGCGCTGCCGACGACCTGCTTGCCGATCTCCATGCACTCGGCGACGGTGCGGCCGTCCCGGGCACCCTCCATGATCGCCTCGCTGATCAGCGCGCAGGCCTCGCTGTAGTTCAGCTTGACGCCGCGGTCGCGGCGTTTGCGGGCCAGATCGGCGACGACGTAGATGTACAGCTTGTCCATCTCGCGCGGCGAGAGATTCACGGGTGTCACTCTTCCTTTCCGAGAATCCGATGAATTTCGGGGATCGCTCGATCGGGGCCATCGACCTGCCGATCGTGCGGAAATTCCGGGAGAACAGGGAAGTGCGGGAAGTGCGGGAAGTGCGGGAGTTCCGGGAATCCGAATGCGGCGTCAGATCCGGCGCAGGCGCGGGACGGCCGGCGCCGCCGCCAGGAACAGCATCGTGGTCAGCACGAACGGCCAGGTGAAGGCGTGGCCGCCGAAGGGCGCGCAGACCGCGTCGAGCGCCGGGGTCAGCACGGTCGCACCCGCGGCGCCGACCAGGGCGTAGGCCCCGCCCGTACGCGACGGCGGTGGAGACGGCACTGCCCAGCAGTCCGTAGAGGCCGTACTGCCAGCCGGCGGCTCACAGTGCGGCCACGAAGAGGATTCCGCAGACGACGGACGGCATGAAATCGACCTGCGCGACGCCGCGCAGCACTTCCGCGACCACCCTGCCGGATATCGGACGAGTCGCCACCGAGGCGCTCTCCCCACCCTGTTGCAAACCCATGCTGCGCACCATTTTCCGGTACGGCCGGCCGGCCTGGAAGCCGGCCCCGGCGATTCCTCCGGAACCGTACTCCTACGGATTGCGAAGTCCAGGGGGCGCGGGGTGTTACGTCAAATCCACGAAGGGTGACCACCGGGCCGCTGAGCTGCAACAATCTGTTGAAATCGGCGTCGGTCGCGTTCGTTGCAGGGAGAAATCCTTTGCGAAGTTTTACTGACGGTTGGCATCGGTGCCGACCGGGCCCGTGCTCACTCCGCCCGGCCCAGATGCCGCGCCAGGAACCGTTCGGAGGACTCCAGTTCGAGCTCCGGGACCTCCAGATGGCCCCCGGGGTTGGCGTGCAGGGTCTTCTCCCGCGAGCCCAGCGCGCCGAACAGCGCCAGCGCCCCCTCGCGCGGGACCAGCGCGTCGTCCCACTGGAGGAGGAACTCCACCGGCACACCGACCCGCCCCGCCGCCTCGGTCTGCGACGCGTGCCCCGTCAGCCCGAACACCGCGGCGGCGACGCGCGGTTCGGCCGCCGCCAGCGGGATGCCGACCACGCTCCCCAGCGACAGCCCCCAGAACCCCACCGGGCCGAGGCCCTCCGCCCGCTCGTCCAACGCGTCCAACGCGTCCAGCACGGCCACCCACTCCGGCACCGCCCGCTCCGCGAGCGCCGCCGTGTGCCGCGCCACCCACGCGCTGACCGGCCGGCCCGCCGCGATCAACTCCCCGATCTCGGTGGCGAACCGCTCGTCCTGCGCGCTGCGCGGCCGCTCCCCGTGGCCCGGCGCGTCCAGCGCCACCGCCGCGAACCCGAGCCTCCGCACGCACCGCCGAGCCCGGTCCACCGACCCCGGCCCCAGCTTGTGCTGACCGCCGCCGTGGCCCAGCAGCACCAACGGCCGCCCGCCGAGGGGCAGTCCGTCCGGCTGCCAGAGCACACCGGGCACGCCGTCGAGGATGAAGCGACGCTGTGTCACGCCGTCCGCGCTGGATTCCGAAGTGAAGTGCACTCCGCCATCATGGCCCCGGGCACACGTTCGAGCCCCGGCTTTTCCGTGGTGCCACCGGAACGACCGCTGCCGGACCCTTCAGCCGTCGGACCAACCGGGCGGAGTGCCGATCGTGTTCAACGGACTGCACGACGTCGACCGGGCGCCGGCCCGGCCGACGCCGACGCCACTACCGCCACCGCCACCGCCCCCGCACAGGAAGTCGGGCGGGCCGACTTTCCACGCCGGGGCGGGCCCGGCGGGGCCCGTCCGGGGCTCCGGTGCCGGCAGCCGCTACGGGGCGGCCGGGACGGGCTCGCGGAGGAAGGCGAGGAGGAGGGCGGTGGTCTCGGCCGGGCGCTCCAGGCTGGGGAGGTGGCCGGCCCACGGGAGTTCCTGGTGGCGGGCGTCGGAAAGGAGGGTGGGCAGGGTGGCGGCGATGTCCCGGAAGTCCGGGAAGTCGTGGGCGCCGGCCACGGCCAGGGTGGGGGCGGTGACGCGGCCGAGGTCGACCTCCTCGCGGTCGGGGCCGACCGTCGCCTCCATCTGGACGTCGAACGCGTGGCGCTGCATCCGGCGGACGCTCGCACGCGTCTGCTCGTCGGCCTCCGGGCCGAGCCAGGACTCGACGTTCAGCTCGACCGCCGCGTCGATGTCCCCGGCCTCGATCAGCTCGTCCTCGCGGCCGCCGAAGGCGCGCAGCGTGTCACTGGGCTGGTGTCCGGGCATGCCCGCGCCGAGCAGGACCAGCCTGGTGACCGCCTCGGGGCGCAGCGCGGCCGCCGTCAGGGCGATCCGGCCGCCGTGGGAGGCGCCGACCAGGGCGGCGGTCTCGATGCCCAGGTGGTCGAGCAGGGCCAGGACGTCCCCGGTGTCGCTGTACGGGGCGTCCGCGAGCGGCGTGTCGCCGAAGCCGCGGAAGTCGCAGCGGACCACCCGGTACCCGGCGTCGATCAGCGGCTGCCACTGCGCGTCCCACATCCGCCGGTCGCACACCGAGGAGTGCAGCAGCACCACGGCGGGCCCACTGCCTGCTACATCATGAGAAATGATCATCAGGCGGATGGTAGCGCCCGCGCCGCCGTTCCCCAAGCGATTTGAAGTCGCCACATCAGGTCGCCACATCGGGTCGCCCCAGCACGTCGGTCGCAGCACCCGGTAAGCGCTTCCGGCCGCCCCCGGGCTCTGGACGGGTGAAGGAGGTGCTCGAAGGTGCTCATGGGAGAAGCGAAGAGCGATCGGGACGACGGGTTCCAGGCGTTCATCGTCGCGGCCTGGCCCCGCCTGGTGCGCACGGCGTACCTGCTGGCCGGCGAACAGTACGCGGCCGAGGACCTGGTGCAGTCCGCCGCCGAGAAGGCCTGCGCGGCCTGGCCGAAGGTGCGCCGGGCCGACGATCCGTACGCCTACGTGCGGCGGATCCTGGTCAACCAGCACGCCCGCCGCTGGCGCCGCCGGGCGCCGGAGCTGCTGGTGGACGCGGTGCCGGACACGGCGGGGGTGGAGGACGGCTTCGCCCGGTCCGACCAGCGCGGGGCCCTGCTGGCCGCGCTGGCCACCCTGCCGCCGCGCCAGCGCGAGGCGGTGGTGCTGCGGCACTGGGAGGACCTGAGCGACAGCCAGACGGCGGCGGCCATGGGGTGCTCGGCGGGCGCGGTGCGCAGCCATGCGGCGAAGGGCATCGCGCGGCTGCGCCAGGTCACGGCGCTGGTGGAACTCAAGGACACGACACGGATCGGAGGAATGGCATGAACCGGGAGCCGGACGGGGTGGGCGCGGGCGTGGACGGCGGCGAGGACCTGTGGGTGGGGCTCGGCCTGGCCGAGGCGGCGGCCGGCGCGCGGATCGGCCCGGCGCCGGTGGCGGACATCGTCGCGGGCGGCCGCCGACTGCGGCACCGCCGCCGTACGGTGGTCGGCGCCGTGGCGCTGGCCGTGGCGGTGGCCGCGACCGGCGGGACGCTGGCGCAGCTGCGCCCCGGGCCGACGCCCGCGCACGGGACCGGCCCTGCGGGCGTCGGCGCCGTGCTCGAACCGGCTCCCGCGGCCGCGACGAGCGCCGCCTCCGCGGTACGGGACCCGCTCACCCCGGTCCGGGTGCTGCTCGGCCAGGGCCGGACCCCGGACGGCAAGCCGTGGCAGCTGTGGGAGGCGCTGTGGCCGCAGGCCCCGCGGGAGCGCGCGTTCGAGCAGGCCACGGCGGTGTGGGAGGAGCGCAGCAGGTACGACTCGGCGATCGCCAGGCCGACGGAGGAGTACGTCCAGCGGTACTGGCAGCCGGACTCCGACGTCACCGACGTCTACTTCACGGTGGACGGGGTGCGGCTCAGCCATGACTCCGAGGGCACCCGCGCGGCCCCGGGCAAGGTCGACCCACGCGACCGGACCGTCTTCGGCGGCGGCCTGGTCGGCCACCGGGGCAAGGGCGACACCGTGGCCCCGCTCGACGTGGTGCTGCTCTCCCTCGGCCCGGACGTCGGCCGGGTGGTGGTGACCTGGGCGGACGGCAGCACCACCGAGCCGGCGCCCGTCACCGTGGCCGACTCCCCCATCCGGGCGATGGTGGTGGCCCGCCCGGGGACGATGCGGGCGAAGTCCTGGGAGTTCTTCGACAAGGACGGCGCCAGGCTCCCGGACGCCGGAGCCGCGTACCTGACGGAGCCCGCCTCCTGAGGCGGACAGGAGGAGGATGAGGGGGTCGAGGGGAGTGGGAAGTCGGCCGGTCCGACTTCCCACTCCTCGACCGCCCCTCAGCCCAGCAGGAGCTTCGCGGCCACCTCCGCGCCGTCCGTGCGGATGTCGGCGGCGAGGGCGGCGGCGCGCCCGCGGGTGCCGGGGGCGAGGGCCCGGCGCAGGGCGGCGGCGAGGGACTCGCTGGTCGGGGTCGGGCCGTCGTGGGCGACGCCGATGCCCAGGTCCGCCACCCGCGAGGCCCAGTAGGGCTGGTCCACGATCTGCGGGACCAGCACCTGCGGCGTACCGGCCCGGGCGGCCGTGGTGGTGGTGCCCGCGCCGCCGTGGTGGACCACGGCCGCGACCTTCGGGAACAGCGCCTGCTGGTTGACCTCGCCGACCGCGAAGCAGTCCTCTGCCCCGTCCACCTCGGCCAGTCGGGCCCAGCCGCGGCCGAGCAGCACCCGCCGGCCCTGCGCCCGGACCGCCGCGACGGCGACCCGGGCGGCGTCCGCCGGGTCGCGCAGCGGCATGCTGCCGAAGCCGACGTACACCGGCGCCTCGCCGGCCGCCAGGAAGGCCGACAGGTCGGCGGGCAGCGGGCGTTCGTCCGGCAGGATCCACGCGCCGGTCTGCGTCACCGCGGGCCAGGCCGCGCCGGCCGCTCCCTCGTCCCGGCCGCCCCCGTCACCCTCGCCGCCCCCGCCGGGCTCGCCCGGGCTCGCCCACGGGTCGAGCAGCGGGTCGGTGGCCAGCCACGGCCGTCCGGTGAGGACGAGGTCCCGGACGTTGGCGGCCTCCGGCAGCCCGACGGCCGCCCGGCGGGTGTTGACCGCCACGCCGAACAGCGCGTTCATCGTCCCGATGTCGAGCTCCCACAGTTCCCGCGGGTCCGTCACCTCCGGCGGGTACGGCAGCATCGGGTACTCGAACGGCCGGTGCTGCGGGGAGGGCAGCATGGTCGGCTGGAGGGCGACGCACGTGAAGCGGGCGCCCAGTTGCTCGGCCGCCGCCTGTGCGCCGGCCACCGCCGGGAACAGGCCGGTGGCCACGACCGCACCGCCCGGCTCGGCCGCCGCGAGCACCGCCGCGTGGAACTGCTCGACCAACCGGGCGGCGCGCCGGGGCAGTTCCGAGGGCGCCGGGGGCGGCCCGCTGACCAGCGAGCGCACCGACTCCCCGACCGGCACCAGCTCCACCCCGGCCTCGGCCAGCCGGGCCGCGAACTCCTCGTCCGGCGGCGCGCACACCAGCGCCTCGGCGCCCAGTTCCCGCAGCCGCAGCGCCAGCGCGGCCATCGGCTCGACGTCCCCGCGCGACCCGTACGTCGCCAACACCACTCGCACTTCGTGACTCCCCGTTCTGCGGATCGCGTCCTTGAGTCGGTGATTCTGCGGCAGTACCGGGGCCTTGTGGCAAGGCCCCCCGTGCGCTATACGTTGAGAGTGGCGGGGAGTGGGTGCACCTCCGCGAACGCCACCGCGCGCGCCGGCGCGAACCGCGCCGCGGCCCCCGACACGGACACCGCCGCGACACCGGAATTCCCCGGCCCGGCGCCGAACCGCCTGCCAGACTCTCCCCCATGCGCGCGATCATCGAGAACATGGCCGGTCAACTCGCCCGCGTGCCGGGCGTGGTGGGGGTGATGCTCGGCGGGAGCCGGGCCCGGGGCGAGGGGCGGCCGGGGTCTGACTGGGACCTCGGGGTGTACTACCGGGGCAGCCTCGACCTCGACGCGCTGCGGACGCTCGCCGGTCCGGAGGTCGAGGTGGCCGGCCCGGGCGGCTGGGGTCCGTGGGTGAACGGCGGGGCGTGGCTGCGGGTCGACGGGGTCGCCGTGGACTGGATCCTGCGGGACCTCGACCGGGTCGGACGGGTGTGGGCGGACTGCCGCGAGGGCCGCTACGAGGTGGGGACGCAGGCCGGCCACCCGCTCGGCTTCTGGTCGCCCTGCTACCCGGGCGAGGTCGCCCTCGGTCAGCCACTGGCCGACCCCACCGGGGAGTTGGCGCGACTCAAGCGGCAGACCGCCGACTACCCGGAGCCGCTGCGCGGGGCCCTCACCGCGGCCGCCTGGGAGGCCGGCTTCCTGCTCGACACCGCCGCGAAGAGCGCCGAGCGCGCCGACGCCCTGCACGTCTCGCTCTGCCTGTCGCGCGCCGTCGGCATCCTGGTCCAGGCCCTCCACGCCCACCACCGCCGCTGGTGCCTCAACGAGAAGGGCGCCCTGGCCGTGGCGGAGCAACTACCCGACACCCCGAAGGACTTCGGCAGCCGGGCGCGCGGCCTGCTCGCCGCGCCCGGCGGGTCGGCGGCCGAGCTGACGGCCACCGTCGCCGGGGCCCGGGAACTGTCCCGGGAAACCGTGGCCGCACTGAGTCGCTGAGCCGCCGAGTCACCGAACCCTTGAACCGCTGAACCCTGAGCCGGACACCGGACACCGGACACCGGACCGGCCGGCTTCCCATGCCGAACACCGCTGTGCGCGAAGGAGGTTCAGCCTCCGAGCCCACCCGCGGTACGCGGATCGTCGGCGGCCGCGACCTCGGCGGCCACCGCCATCACCTCCCGCACCCAGGCCCGCGCCGCCTCCGCCGGCCACGCGCCGAGGCAGTCCGGACAGCCGGCCTCGTCGACCGCCGCCACGAACCGCCGCTCCGCCTCGGTCGCGTTCCCGCTCGTCCAGTGCCAGTCCTCGGCGGCGACGTCACCGGGCGCGACCTCCCCGGACAACAGCTCGACCGCCGTCTCGTACATCCGGCAGCGCTCGACGAGTTCCTCGTCGAGGACCGGCAGACCGAGCTCGTCCATCGCCTGCCGCAAGAGCTCCGCCAGCTCGCCCGAGCGCTCACCCCGACCCGGCCGCCCGGCCAGCTCGCAGAGCGCGGGTGAATCCCCGCCGACTCCCCGCGCCAGCAGTTCGGCGGCCGCCATCGGCAGGTCCTCGGGGAAGACCCGCCCGGCGGCGTGCCGCCAGGCCAGGGTGAAGGCTTCGTTCATGGCGACATCCTGACAAGACGACCGCGGCCGGCGCCACCCGGTTGTCCACCGCCCTGCGGGAAACCGCGGGGTGCGGTGCTGCGGCTTTCCGCAGGAGGATCGCCGGAAACCCGCATACCGCCACTGACCTGCGGTTTCTAGCGTGGAGTCAGCCGGGGACGAGCAGTCCCCCGACCACTCTGGAGCCCCGTATGCAGCACACCGTCCTCGCCATCGCCCAGCAGCCCGCCGACGGATTCGCCGGCTGGGCGGCCGATCTGGTGGACACCCTGGGCGGCCCCGGGGCCGGCCTGGCCATCGCGTTGGAGAACCTGTTCCCACCGCTGCCCAGCGAGGTGATCCTGCCGCTGACGGGCTTCGCCGCCGGGCAGGGCGTGATCAGCCTCGCCTCCGCACTGACCTGGACCACCCTCGGTTCGGTCGCCGGGGCCGTCGTCCTCTACTGGCTGGGCGCCCTGTTCGGCCGGGAGCGGATGCACGCGATCTGGGCCCGGCTGCCGCTGGTCAAGGCCTCCGACCTGGAGCGCACCGAGGCCTGGTTCGCCCGGCACGGGACGAAGGCGGTGCTGCTGGGCCGGATGGTGCCGATCTTCCGCAGCCTGATCTCGGTGCCGGCCGGGGTCGAGCGGATGCCGCTGCCCGCGTTCGTCATGTTGACCACGATCGGAAGCCTGGTGTGGAACAGCGTGCTGGTGATGGCCGGATTCCTGCTCGGGGACCGCTGGGACACGGTGGAGACGTACGTCGGCCTGCTCTCCAAGGCGGTCCTGGTGGTCGTCGCGGTGGCCGTGGCCGGGTACGTCGTGATGCGCTGGCGCGGGCGCAACAGCGCCGCCCAGCACCGCCGCGCCCGGTGACCGCCCCGGCCGCCCCGGCCGGCGACACGGTCCTCGAAGCCCCCGTCGACCCCGCACCCACCGACCGCACCAGCCCCGAACGCACCGACCGCACCAACCGCACCGGCCCCGTAAGCTCGGACCCCGTGCAGGGGGATGGAGCAGAGACCACGTCATGGCCGCGCCGCGCCGCGGGAGTTCTGCTCGGCTGCCCGAGCGCCCTGCTCGCCGCGCTGTACCTGCTGCTGGCCGGCGCCGTCCTCGGCCCGTTCCTGCTCTGGCCGCGCACCCGCCCGTACGCGGTGCCGGGCCTGCTGTCCGGGGTGCGCCGGCTGGCCGCCCTGGAGCGGGCCCGGCGCAGGGCGTTCTTCGGCGACCGCTTCCCCCGCCACTACCGGGCGGACGACCGCAGGCTGCTGCGCTACCTGGTGGTGCGCAGCGGCAACGGGCTGGTCGCCGGGGTGGTGCTCGGCCTGCTGGCCTTCGGGCTGGTGCTGGCCGTGCTGCTGGTGGGCGGGGTGGTGCGCGGCTCACTGGGCTGGGAGGAGCTGGCGACCCAGGTGGTGCTCGGCGGGGTGCTGCTCTTCCTGGCCGTGCAGGGCCTGTTCTCGCTGGCCGCGCTGGACGCCCGGACCGCCCGGGAGTGCTTCGGGCCGTCCGAGGCCGAGCTGCTGCGCCGCCGGATCGCCGAACTCGCCGACAGCCGGGCCGCGGTGGTGCGGGCGGTGGACACCGAGCGGCGGCGGATCGAGCGGGACCTGCACGACGGCGTTCAGCAGCGGGTGGTGGCGCTGGCGATGCTGCTCGGCCGGGTGCGGCGGGGCCTGGACCGCCACCAGAAACCGGAGCGGACGGAGGCGCTGCTGCGCCAGGCACACCGGGAGGCGCAGGAGGTGCTGACCGAACTGCGCGAGGTGGCCTGGCGGGCGTACCCGTCGGCGCTGGACACCCTGGGCCTGGAGGAGGCGCTGGGCGGGGTGGCCGAGCGGTGCGCCGTCCCGCTGCGGCTGCGCTACGAGGTGGCCGGCCCGCTCCCCGAACCCGTGCGGACCGCGGCCTACTTCGTGGTGTCGGAGTGCGTCACCAACGCGGCCAAGCACTCCGCCGCCTCGGCGGTCTCGGCCCGGGTCGAGAGCGCGGCCGGGCTGCTCACCGTACGGGTGGAGGACGACGGCCGCGGCGGCGCGGATCCGGCGGGCAGCGGCCTGACCGGGCTGCGCGGGCGGGTCGCCGCGCTGGACGGTACCCTCCACGTCCACAGCCCCGTCGGGGGCCCCACCGTCATCACCGCGGAGCTGCCATGCGCGTGACCCTCGCCGAGGACTCGACCCTGCTGCGGGAGGGCCTGGTCCGCCTGCTCGCCGAGGAGGGGCACGAGGTGCTGGCCGCGGTGGGCGACGCGACGGCGCTCACCGCGGCGGTGGCGGAGCAGCCCCCGGACGTCGCGGTGGTGGACATCCGGATGCCGCCGACCCATACCGACGAGGGGCTGCGGGCGGCGGTGGAGATCCGCGAGCGGTGGCCGCAGGTCGGGGTCCTGGTGCTCTCCCAGCACATCGAACGCGGTTACGCGGCACGGCTGTTGGACGCGGGTGCGGAGCGGGTCGGCTATCTGCTGAAGGACCGGGTGGCCGAGGTCGACGAGTTCCTGGACGCCCTGGTGCGGGTCGCGGCGGGCGGCGCGGTGATCGACCCCGAGGTGGTCCGCCAGCTGGTGGGGCGCACCACCCGCACCGACCCGCTGGCCCGGCTCACCCCGCGCGAGCGCAGCGTCCTGGAGGCCCTCGCCCAGGGCTGGACCAACGCCGCCATCGCGCAGCGGCAGCACGTCTCCCTGAGCGCGGTGGAGAAGAACCTCAACGCCGTCTTCGACAAGCTGGACCTGCCCCGCACCACGGACTACAACCGCCGCATCCTGGCCGTCCTGCACTACCTCGGCGCGTAGTCCGCCGCGCCGGCGGGCGCCTCCACCACCTCTTCGACGTCCGCGACGTCACGGACCCAGACGGGGAAGGGCCTGATCGCCGGCTCCTCCCCGTCCGCCTCCTCCGCCTCGTCCGTGATCCTGGTCCAGCCGGGCGCCTCGTCGGCGAGGTAGTCCGCGACGATCGGCCCGAGGTCCGCCACCGGCTCGTACGCGCCGCCGAACGGAAGGTCGTCCGGGCCGACCGAGCCGGTCGAGCACCGCAGCTGCCCGGCCTGGTCGTCGTGCCAGACGTAGAACGTGGCCGGTCCGTCGTGGCCCAGGGCGCGGACCCGTTCCCGGAGCAGGGCGGCGGTGCGCTCGAAGGCGTCCACCACCTCCCGGACGGTCAGCGCCTGCCGGTCCTCGACCTCGGCGCTCAGCCACCAGGTGTTGGTCTCCCACTCCACGGGGTGGTCGTCCGGCTCCAGTGCCAGCGGCTCCTCGGCCAGCTCGGCGATCCACGTCAACAGCATCGCAGCAGTATCCCAGCCCGGCAGGTGCGGTTACCCGGCCGGCTCGGCCTACTCGGCCACCACCGCGGCCGGCGTTCCGCCGGTGACGGCCAGCAGCTCCCGGTACGTCATCGGTACGACGGTGTGCGGGTGTCCGGCGGCGGCCCAGAGCACCTCGTACGCTTCGAGGGCCGTGTCGACCACGGTGCGCAGCCGCGCCGGGTGGCCGGTCGGGGCGACGCCGCCGATGGCCTGGCCGGTGGCCTCGCGGACCTGGGCGGCGGTGGCGCGTTCGATCGGCCCGGTGCCCAGCCGCCCGGCCAGGTGGGCGGTGTCGACCCGGTGGGCGCCGCTGGTCATCACCAGCAGCGGCGCGCCGTCGCAGATGAACACCAGGCTGTTCGCGATGGCGCCGACCTCGCAGCCGAGCGCGGCGGCGGCCTCGGCGGCGGTGCGGGCGGAGTCGGGCAGGACGCGGATCTCGCCGGGGACACCGGCCGCCGCCAGCGCTTCGGCGACGGCCTGACTGCGGGTGGGGAGGGAGGAGGTCATCGGCCCATCATGCCTTCCACGGCGACGGCCGTCCGCCGACCCCCTGGGCGCACCCCTGGGCGCACGCACCCCTGAGCGCACCCCTGAGCGCACCCCTGGGCTTCGCGCCGGGGCGTCACACAGTTTTCACACCCCGGCCATCCGCCGGCCGTGCGCCTCGCCGACACTGTGTCGAGCGGGTCCGGAACCGCCTGCTCCGCATACGTACGGTCAACGACCGCATGACGTTGTGTTGACCTCGTGCGCAAGCGCGGCCGAGACGGCGAACGGGTTATCACTCCAATCACACGGTATGACTAGTATCGCTTCGTCAAAAAACCGTGCCCCGGACGGCCCGCCCCCTCACCGGCCGGCCGCCAGCCTCAAGGAGTCAGCTCTGCGCGCGCGTGCGAATCGGCGGCCCCCGACGCCGAAGGGCCCCCGCAGGCGTCCACGCCTGTCCCTGCGGACGGCGCTGCTCGTCCTGGCCGTCGTCCCCAGCATCGCCCTGGTCGCCCTCTGGGCCGTGACCAGCGGTGAGACCATCGCCGACTTCCAGCGACTGGCCGATCAGGCCACCATCGCGCAGAAGGCCGGCCAGCCGTCCAACATCGTCTACTACAACCTCCAGGAGGAGCGCCGGCTCAGCGCCGAGGCGCTCGCCCGGCCCGGCTCCAACGCCGACCAGCTGCGCCACCAGCGCCAGCTCACCGACGACGCGGTGCGGCAGTTCCAGACCCTCTCCGTGGCGACCGCCGACAACGCCCCCGCCGAGATCCGGTCCGCCGTCGTCGAGGCCCGCCAGGCCATGGGCAAGCTGGCCGAGCAGCGCGCCGCCGTCGACCGCGCCACCACCGACCAGCAGAGCGTCTTCACCTACTACACCGACCTGATCAGCGTCGACCTGCGGCTGTTCACCGCGCTCAGCCGGGTCGACACCGGCGAGGTCACCTGGCTGTCCAAGACCCTGGTCAACTCCTTCTGGACCAAGGAGATGCTCTCCCGCGAGGACGCCATCCTGGCCCGCGGCTGGCCCACCGGGCGGCTGTCCGCCACCGACTACCAGCAGGTCCAGCAGCTGATCGGCGCGCAGGACCACCTGCTCAACGTCCAGGTCCTGCCGTACATCCCGGAGGCCGAGGCGCCGGCCTGGCACGAGCTGGTCAACAGCCCCTCCTGGCAGGCCAAGGCCGCCGTCGAGCAGGCCCTGCTCAAGCCCACCGCCGCCGACGCGGCCGGCACCGTCAAGCTCCCGGCCACCCAGGACCAGTGGCGCCAGGCCCTCGACGGGCTCAACCCGCCGCTGGTCAAGGCCATCGAGGACCGCACCAACGGCATCATCGAGGTCGCCAAGGGCGCCATCATCGGCATGCTCACCCGCGTCGTGCTGACCACCGTCATCGGCCTGATCACGGTCGTCGCGGTCGTCATCGCCTCCTGGCGCCTGAGCCGCTCGCTGCGCCGCCGCATCAAGGACCTGCACACCCAGGCCGAGGAGATGCGGCGCACCCTGCCCGAGGTGGTCGAGCGCCTCGGCCGCGGCGAGCAGGTGGACGTCGAGGCCGAGACCCGCACCATCACGGCCGGCCCGCACGGCAACGGCACCGACGAGCTGGCCCGGCTCGGCCAGGCGCTCAACCTGGCCCGCTCCGCCGCCCTGGAGTCCGCCGTCGGCCAGGCCGAGCAGCACCGCGGCTTCGAGCGGCTGCTCCAGCGCATCGCCCGCCGCACCCAGCTGCTGATCGGCCGCCAGCTGCGCAAGCTGGACGAACTGGAGCGCAAGCACGACGACCCGGAGGTCCTGGAGGGCCTCTTCGACCTCGACCACCTCACCGCCCGCCTGCGCCGCTACGAGGAGAACCTCGTCATCATGGCCGGCGGCCAGCCGCAGCGGCGCTGGCGCAAGCCCGTCCCACTGCTGGACGTGCTGCGCGCCGCACAGGGCGAGGTGCAGGACTACCGCCGGATCTCGATCGACATCGAGGGCGACCCGTGGCTGTCCGAGCGGGCCGTCGGCCCGGTGGCGCACGTGCTCGCCGAGCTGATGGAGAACGCCACCACCTTCTCCAAGCCGCCCACGCCGGTCGAGGTGCGCGCCGCCGTGGTCGGCCGCGGGCTCGCGATCGAGATCGAGGACCGGGGCCTCGGCATGGACCCGGAGCAGTACGACGCCGCCAACGAGCTGATGAGCCGCCCGCCGCGCACCGACGTGCTGGCCCGGGCCGACGACATCCGCCTCGGCTTCCACGTGGTCTCCCGGCTGGCCTCCCTGCACGGGCTGAGGATCGAGTTCCGCCCGTCCGCCTTCGGCGGCACCCGGGCGGTCGTGCTCGTCCCGGACGCGCTGGTCATCGAGGGCGACACCGGGCTGCCGGACGGCGCCGGCGGTACGGCCACCGAGCCGATCCCGCTGGTGCGCCGCTCGCGCCGGGCCGTGCGCTCGGCCTCCGACGAGACGCCCGCCCCGGTGCCGGCCGGTCCGCCGGTCGCGCCGGTGGACTCCTTCCCCCAGGGCGGCTTCGTCCCGCAGGCCGCCCCGGTGCCGCTGCCGGAGCCGGAGCCGGTTCCGACGCCGGAGCCGGTTCCGACGCCGCTGCCGGTGCGGGTCCCCCTGCGGCTGCCATCGGCGGACGCCGAGCCGGGCGGGGGGCCGGAGGCCACGCTCCAGGACGTTCCGGTGCCACCCGCGCCGTTCCCGGCGGAGCAGCCGTACTCCGTACAGCAGCCCTACCCCGCGGAGCAGCCGTACCAGGCGTACCCGGCCGCCGCCGGGCAGTCCGTCGACCCGGCGCAGCCGTACGGATCCGAACCGTCGCCCGACGGTGAACCGTCGTACGCCCCGGATCCGTCCTACGGTTCGGAACACCCCTTCCGACCGGAGCAGCCGATCGAACACAGCTCCCCGGCCGATCCGGCACCCGTCCTGGACACCCCGGCCTACCCGGACATCGCCTACGCCCGGGTCACCGAGGCCGAGGCCCCGTACGCCGACGAGCAGTACCGCCCGGCCGACCACTACCGGCTGGCCGAGCGCCGGCAGAGCCGCGAGTACCGGACCTCGGTGCCGTTCAGCCCGGCCGAGGGCGACCAGCCCCCGCTGCCGCAGCGCGTCCGGCAGGCCAGCCTGGCGGCCGAGCTGCGGGTGCCCCCGCCGGAGCAGCCGCAGTGGGTCGAGCGGCCCGCCGCGACCGTCCCGCCCGCGGGCCCGTTCCAGCGCACCGACTGCCCGGTGCGGCGCTCGGGTGCGGCGATCGGCGCCTTCCAGCGCCAGTCCCGCGCCGCCCGGGCCCAGGACAGCGGCGAGCACCTGCTGCCCCCCGCCCCGCCGGCTCCCTCCCCCGCACCCGCCGGCCCCCCGGCTCCCGCGCCCGCCCCGTCCCCCTGGGCCCTTCCGGCCGCGGACTCCCGAACCACACGAACGGATGACCAGTCATGAACCGCACGATCGCCACCCACCAGGACCTGGACTGGCTGCTGGACGGACTCGTCGACTCGGTGCCCGGGACCAGGAACGCCGTCCTGCTCTCCGACGACGGTCTCGTGGTCAGTCACTCCCGCACCATCGAGCGGGCCGACGCCGAGCGCCTGGCCGCCGTCGCCACCGGCCAGCAGAGCCTGGCCCGCGGGGTCGGCGCGCTGTTCGACGGCGGCCCGGTGCACCAGGTGATCGTCGAGCTCGCCGAGTGCTGGCTGTTCGTCATCGCCGCCGCCCAGGGCACCCACCTGGCCGTGGTCGCCTCCCAGGAGGTGGACGCCGAGGTGATGTCCGTCGCGATGCACACCCTGGTGCAGCAGGTCGGCCAGAAGCTCACCACCCCGGTCCGCGGCGAGGGCGCCTCCGCCGCCCCGGCCTCCTTCGACGCCTTCGCCGCCCGGAACCGGGGCTGACGCGGGTGGAACCGTACGGGAACGACGCCTGGGGGGACGGCCCCGACGACGGCCGGCAGGCCGGGACCGACGATCCGCTGTCCGGCCCGCAGTCCGGCTCCTCGGCTCCGCAGCCCGGTCCGCAGCCCGGCTGGGACGACCGCTGGCGGCGCGGCGCGGTGCCGCACTGGAGCGAGCTGGAGGAGGACGACGCGGAGGACGAGTCGGGCAGCATGGTGCGCCCGTACACGATCACCCGCGGCCGGACCGCGCCCGAGCGCGACGACCTCACCCTCATCACCGTGCTCACCACGGTCGAGGCGGAGGCCGACGCGGCCCTGGCGCGGGGCAGCCGCGCCGGTGCTCGCGGCCTCCAGCCCGAGCACCGGCTGATCCTCGAACGCTGCCGGCGCCCGATCGCCGTCGCCGAGGTGTCGGCCGGCCTGGACCTCCCGGTCTCGGTCACCAAGATCCTGCTGGGCGACCTGGTCGCCCAGGGCCTGCTGAAGGCCCGGGCGCCGCTGTCGGTGGCCCGGGCCGCCGGGGGCGTGGACCTCGGCCTGCTCACGGCCGTACGCGAAGGACTCCGGAGACTCTGAACATGGCAACACCCCACTCCGCCACCGACGACCCCGCCGCCGCCCCGGCCGCCGTCAAGATCCTGATCGCGGGCGGCTTCGGCGTGGGCAAGACCACCCTGGTCGGCTCGGTCAGCGAGGTCACGCCGCTGCGCACCGAGGAGTACCTGACCCGGGCCAGCATCGGCGTCGACGACCTGGCCGGCGTCGACCAGAAGACCACCACCACCGTCGCGCTCGACTTCGGGCGGATCACGGTCAGCCCCGAGCTGGTCCTCTACCTCTTCGGCACGCCCGGCCAGGAACGCTTCTGGTTCATGTGGAACGACCTGGTCAACGGCGCGCTCGGCGGGATCGTCATCGCCGACACCCGCCGACTGGAGACCAGCTTCGCCTCCATCGACTTCTTCGAGAGCCGGGGCATCCCGTTCGTGGTCGCGATCAACTGCTTCCACAACACCAACACCCGCACCCCCGACGAGATCCGGGCCGCACTCGACCTCGACCCACAGGTGCCGATGCTGCTCGGGGACGTGCGCGAGCGCGCCTTCGGGCGGGACCTCCTGCTCGCCCTGGTCGACCACCTGATGGACCTCGCCGCCGCGCCCGCCGGCTGAACCGGCCCCGGCCGGCCCTCGAACCTCCTGTGAACTTCCGTTGGGAGCAATCCTCATGACCAGTCCCCTGCGCGTCCTCGTCAACGGCGGCGGCATCGGCGGCCTCACCCTCGCCACCGCCCTCGCCCAGCGCGGCCACCAGGTCGACGTCGCCGAGCTGCGCGAGCAGCTGGAGGCCCTCGGCGTCGGCATCATCCAGCCGTCCAACGCCCTGCACGTGATGCGCGAGATCGGCGTCCTGGAGGACTGCCTGTCCGTCGGCTTCGAGTGGGAGGTGCTGACCATCTGCGACCCGGCCGGCACCACCGTCGCGAAGATCCCCCAGCCCCGGATGGGCGACGCCCCCTCCAACAACGGCATCCCGCGCCCCGCGCTGGCCCGCGTCCTCGCCGACGCCGCCGTGGGGGCGGGCGTCACGGTCCGCTTCGGCACCACCGTCGGCACCCTGCGCGAGGACGCCGACGGCGTCGAGGTCACCCTCACCGACGGGCACGTCGGCCGCTACGACCTGGTCGTCGGCTTCGACGGCATCGGTTCGCCGCTGCGCCGCCACCTGTACGGCGAGACGTACCTTCCCGAGTACACCGGCTTCGCCAACTGGCGTGTCACGCTGCCGCGTTCGCCGGAGGTACGGGGCGTGGTGATGTCCTCCGGCAACCTCCGGGCCAAGGCACTGCTCACCCCGATCAGCACGGAGCAGATGTACCTGGGCGCGGTCTTCGCCGAGGCCGAGGACTTCCGCCCGGACCCGGAGCGGGCCCACGACCAGCTGCGCGAGCGGCTGGCCGGCTTCGGCGGCCCGATCGCCGAGGCGCTGGCGCAGATCACCGACCCGGCCGCCGTGGTCTACTCGCGGATCTCCCAGGTCACCGTCGAGGAGCCCTGGCACGTCGGCCGGATCGTCCTGGCCGGCGACGCCGCCCACGCCTCCACCCCGCACCTCGCCCAGGGCGCCGCGATGGCCGTCGAGGACGCGATCGTGCTCGCCCGGAGCCTGGACGAGGCCGACTCCGTGCCGGCCGCCCTCACCGCCTGGGAGGAGCGCCGCCGGCCCCGCGCCATGTGGGTCCAGGCCCTGTCGCGGGCCGTCCTCAAGCAGGAGACGGGTACGCCGACCACGCCTGAGGAGGACGAGCTCCTCAAGGTCGGCATCCCCGGCGCGGCGCACGTCCTGGTCCAGCCGTACTGACGCCCGCGGCGGGCGGGGACGGCTGACGGCTGACGGGCTCGGCGGTGCGCGGCGACGCGCCGCCGGGCCCGCCGGTCGCCGGTCGCCGGCCGGCGAGGCGGTTCACCAGCGACCGGCCAGTTGCAGGACCCGGTACCCGAGCCACCCCGGCAGGAGCAGCCCCAGGGCCAGCCCCACCGTGACCAGGTCGGCCTTCCGGGTGGCGAGTCGCGCCCTCCAGGCCATCGCCCGCTGCCTCCTCCCGGTCGCGGCCAGAGCCGCGTGGATGGTGTGGACCAGGTGCACGGTGGGCGTATGCCAGGAGGAGCCGACCGACCGGGCCGTCCACGCCGCCCGCCCCTTGCGCTCCTTCACCGGGAACACCCGCGGGTTCCAGTGGCCGTCGAACGCGATGACGGCGCCGATCCAGTGCCCGCCGGTGACCATCTCCCGGGGCAGCAGCGGGGTGGGGAGGCTCTCGTTCAACTGCCCGGCCAGCTCCGGGAGTCCGCGCGGGGCGAGCAGGATCAGTTTCGCCGGCGGCTGGGTGGCCCGCGCCTCCCCGATCTCCCACCGCAGCCCCTCCCCCGGCCCGAGGCGCAGGACGATCAGCTGGGACAGGTCCATCAGCCGGCGCACGGTGCCCTGCCAGTCGTCGAGCGGCAGGTAGAAGCGGGCGGCGCCCAGGAGCGGCAGCGTCTCCCCCGGCCGTCCCACCGCGATCACGGGCCCGACGGCGCCCAGCGCGGCGGCGAACTGCACCTCCCGCGTACGGAGGCCGGTTTCCGCCCCGGCGTCCACCCGGGCGGCGGCCTCGTCGTCGAAGCTGCGCAGGTAGAGCACCGGTCTGCGGCCGTCCCGCAGCAGTGCCTGGGCGGCCCCGCGGGCCGCGTACGGCCGGGTGCGGCGCAGGATCGCCAGGCCGGCCCCCGCGGCCGTCACGCCTCCGGCCAGCAGCCGGTACGACGGCTCCGGCGGGAGCAGGTCACCGCACCGCGCCACCGCGACGGCGAGGGTTCCGCTCCCGGCCAGCACGCAACCGGCGGCGTTGGCGGCCCGAACGGTTCGCCGCCAGCGCGGCTGCCGGGTCCCGTACCGGTTGACGAGCCCGACCACCTCGGCGGCGCCCGACCGGCGGCGGTGCCGCAGCCACAGGGCGGGCCCGAGCAGCGCCAGGGCGATCGCACCGCTCCACAGCGCCCCCGTCCTGCTCCCGTCCACGTGCTGCCCCAAGCCCACGTTGACGAGCAGGTGCAGCGCCACATAGGCCGCGGTGACCGCGACCGCCGTGACCCACCGGGCGAACATCCGTAGACGGGACGACACTTCAGCCCACCCCCGAACCACTTGAGCAGGACGCTTCAATCAAATACCGCAAGAAACAGATCGTCATGCGCACACGATCCGTAACGGTTTGGAGGCGAACACCCGAACGGAGACGGTCTTCCGCCCGCGCCGGACCGCGGTACGGGCCGGCGCGCGCACCCGGTCAGCCGACGTCCCGAGGGCCGGCGCCGCCGCTGTTCCGCCTGTTCGACCGGCGCGAGGACGTCGAGCCCGACCGGCGGGAGGCCGTCGAACTCACCGGCCGCGAGGGCCTCGTACGGATCAGCCCGCCGGACGCAGCGGCGCAGGACGCGGCGGTGCAGGACGCGGCGGTGCAGGACGGGCCGGCGCAGGACGGGCCGGCGCAGGACGGGCCGGGAGCACCGCGCGGCTGATCTGGTCCCGGCGGTCCCACACCGCCTTGGAGATGCGGGCGATCACGCGGGCCGCCGGGTCGGTGCGGTCCGTGCCGTCGGCGAGCGGGCCGGTGTAGCAGACGGCGATCAGGTAGGGCGGGCAGTCGGCCGCCTGCACGACGCCCACGGCGAGCCGGGTGCCGGGGATCCAGCCGTTCTTGAAGGCGATCCGGGTGTTGGCGGGGAGGCCGGCGGCCAGGTCCACCCGGAACTCGTTGCATGCGAGGAGGCCGAGGAGTTCGGGTTCGCCGGCGAGCGAGCGCAGCAGCCGGACCAGGTCGCGGGCGGTCACCCGGTTGTGGACGCCCTGGGCGCGGGCCGCGTGGTCCTCGATCCCGCGCGGGGTGGAGCTGTGCGTGGCGCCGGCGCGGCGCCACACGTCGGCGACGGCCCGCTGGGTGGTGCGGGCCAGGCAGATGTTGGTGGCGAGGTTGGAGGAGTGGGTGATCATCCGCTCGGCGAGCAGCCGGAGCGGAACGTGGGTGCCGAGCAGCTCCCAGGGCAGCGGATCGCTGTCCCGGTCCGGGTCGTTGCCGAACTCCCCGCCCACGACGGACTCGAAGCGGTTCACCACGGGGACCTCGGCGTCGAGGCTGACGCCGCTGCGGCAGAGCGCGGCGAGCACGGCGATCTTCATCGTGCTCGCGGCCTCGTGCAGTTCGTCCGGGTTGTGGACGAACACCGGCTTCGAGTCGCCCACCCAGGGGGCCACCACCACAGAGAGCATGCAGGAAGGGTAGGGCAGAACCGGTCGGACCTCGACGGTTGCGGCGAACGACACGAACTCCGCCGCCGCGGCGGGCCTTGACCGTCCCCCTCGCCCCCTGCCCCCCTGGTGGCGGGGTGGGGGGTTGGGGGGGGGCGCGAGACCCCCACCCCGCCCAACCACCCAAC
>NZ_JBHXLL010000016.1:145334-172211 GCF_042721415.1 Kitasatospora sp. NPDC058444
GGGGGGGGGGGGGGGGGGGGCGGGGGGGGGCCCCCCCCCCCCCCCCCCACGGCCCTAAGCCCTAAGCCCGTGTCAGTTGACGAAGTAGCTGAATCCGACCGTCGCCGCGGACATCCCCGCCGCGATCTGCCGCGTCACCGTTCCCTGACAGTTCGCCGCGGAGTACACGTCGACCCTCGCGTCCGTGAGGTTCTCGACGACCACGGGCGACAGGCCCGTCGGGTAGCACCCCCGCGCCGGGTTCTGGTGCCCCACACCGTTCACCACCAGCACCCCGGTCGCCGCCTGTGCGGGCACGGCAGAGGCGAGCACTCCGGCGGCGGCCAGCATCCCGACCGCGGCAATCCGACGACGCATGACTGTTCTCCCTTCCGAGGGCGCCCAACCGGTTACGGCACCCTTCCGGGCCATGGATTCCCCCGCCGCCCTGTCCATGTCAGAAGTCCGGTCGCAATCCCCCGAACCGACGACAGCAAACAGCCCCCACCGGGTCTCCGGCGTACTTCAACAGCGCCGTCTTCCGGGCCCAGCTCACCGGCTGACCCCGGCCGGCGCGCACGGACCGGACCAGGGCCGGTGGCAGCGGCCGTCAGCCTCGGTCGCCGAGGAGGGCCAGGGCCTGCCGCAGGTTGTGCTCGGCGATGCCGGCCATGGCCTCGCGGGCCGGGAAGTCCCCGTCGAGCAGGCGCAGCGGTCCCGCCGTCAGCGAGAGGCGCTGTGCCAGCGTGTAGAGGGCGAGCCGGTCCTCGTCCAGTCCGTCCGCCGCCAGCGGCCGGTAGTCGGCCTCGGGCAGGCGGATCCGCAGGAAGACGTGCTCCCACTCGACGTCGAAGTACATCGTGCCTTCGAGGTCGATCAGCACCGGGCGGCCGTCGGTGTCCACCAGCACGTGGTCGGGCCCGAGTTCGCCGTGCACCACGGTGTGCCGGGCGCGCGGCCGCACCGCCGCCGCCAGGCCGTGCAGCCTCTCCTCGAAGCGGTCCCGGGCTTTCGCGATCCGGGGATCGCGCGCCGCCGCCTCCGCGAGGTCGCGCAGCGCGCGGTCCCGTACGACGCCCTCGCAGGACGGCCCATGGGAGGTTCCTCCCCCGTCGACCACGGCCACCTTCCCGTAGCCGGGCGCGCGGTGGCCGCGCATGGCGCCCAGCGCGTCGCCGAGCCGGTCCAGCACCGGGGCGGCGGCGCGTGGGTCGCGGGCGAGCAGCTTCTCCAGGCTCTCGCCGGGAACGTCCTCGACGATCGCGAGGTCGGCCGTGTCCGGGGCGCCGGGGCCGTCGCGGTCCTCGGCGCCGCCCCGGGCCCCGGCGCGCTCGGCGAGATCCGCGGCGCGCTCGGCGAACCGGAGCGCCGGGACCCGGACGCCGAGTGCTTCCAGCCGCGCGTGCGCGGCCTCGAACAGGTCGAGGCCGAGGCCGGGCGAGAACGGGTCGGCGAGGTCGTCGTCCCCCTCGGCCGTGGGCCAGTAGTTCTCGGCCCGGCCCCAGCGGTAGGCGATCGCCGTCGTCCCGTCGTCCATCAGCAGCCGGTAGACGCCCTTCTTGCTGCCGCCCGCCAGCCGTTCGACCGCCGACAGCCGTCACCCGCCGCCCAGCGCGGCCCGCGCCGCACCCGCCAACCGCTCCCGCACCGCTGTCCCCGTCATCTTCTCGCCCCCGGTGGTCTTCCCGTCCCGGCCGGGTTCCCGTCCCCGTCGCGGTCGGCGCACCCTACTGCCGCAGATGGCGGCTCACATCACCGACCAGGGTGATCCGAACCCGCCGCTCCGCGAACCGCCACCGGCCGTCCTCCCCGCGCGCGAAGCGGTCGTGGTACCGGCCTGCGGCAACGGCCTGGAGCGGCAGTTCGGGCAGCGCCTGCAGCACGGTGACGTACGAGCGGGCGACCGCCGTCCCCGCCCGCTCGTCGACCTCGACGGCCACGTTGCTGGTGACGTGCTGGGTCCGCGGCGTCCCGTCGGCGTACACGACGAGCGTCTCCCGGAACATCGCCTCGATCGCCTCGGCCCCGCGCACCGGTGCGCCGCTGCCGACGAAGACGGCGTCGGCGAGCAGGGCGCCGAGCCCCGCGAAGTCGCCGTCGTCCACGAGTTCGGCGTAGCGCGCGATCAGGTTCTCGATCGCCCGGTGGCTCGGCAACGGAAGGGCGGGCGCGGACATGGTCTCCCCCAATGCTCCCCCAAGGGTCCGGCGGCAGTCGGCTCTCCCGCCGCTTCCTCCGACTCTCCCACGCTTTTGATCAAGCGTCGGAAAAACGGCTGGCGGCGGCAACCACAAGAGGCCACCCGGCCGCGTCGGGCCGGACGCGGCGCCCGGCGGCTACCGGCCGGGTGCCTCGGCCAGCCGGGCGATCTCGGCGGCGACGGCCTCCGGTTCGGCGGCGACGGTGACGCGGGCGACGCCGTCCAGGCCCGGGTGGCCGCCGACCCGGACGGAGTGGCGGGCGTTGCGCAGCAGGTCGAGGTCGTTGATGTCGTTGCCGAAGGCGTTGTAGGCGTCGATCCCCAGCGAGGTCAGCGCCTCCCACTTGTTCGTGGTGCCCGGGGCGAAGTCGATGATCGCCTCGTCGAGGTGGTGGTTGACGGTCATCCCGAGCGCCCGGCCGGCCTGCGCGAGGGCCGCCAGGTCGGTCGCGTCGACCACCAGGAACTTGACGACGGCGGGGAGTTCGGCGAGCTCCACCCGGCGGGCGAGGCCGCCCTGGTCGACCCGGCCGCGGATCGGGTGGTCGGCCGGTCCGGTGTAGGCGTAGTCCCACGGGCCGTCGGCGAGGTAGCCCGCCCGGAACCGCTCGACCTCGGTCAGCAGCCGGTCGAGTTCACCCGCCTCGAACGCGGCCCGCGCCCGTACCCGGCCGTCGACGGAGACCAGGCTGCCGTTGCCGCCGATCAGCGTGGCGGTGGGGAAGGCCCCGTCGAGGACGGGCAGCAGGTCGCGCACCGGCCGGGCGGAGGCGAAGACCAGCTGGTGCCCGGCCCGCTCGCAGTCCGCGAGGGCGTCGAGGATCCGGCGGTCGATCGTCCGCCCGTCGAAGCAGAGGGTGCCGTCGATGTCGAAGACCGTGGTGCGGGCGCTGGAGGTGATCATCGTGCGATCGTATCCAGCCGGTGTCGTGCACGATCCACCGCCCGCCCCGGGGCGGGGACGGGCGGGGACGGGCGGGGCGGGCACCGCGACCTGCCGCACCGGCACCGTTCTTCGCGTGCGGCCGGAGTGGGAAGTCGGGCCCGCCGACTTCCCACTCCGGACACACCGGCCGGACCGTACGACCCGCCGTCCGGAAGGGCTGGTCAGGCGAGGGCCGGGCCGCTCGCCGGTCGCGCCGCGCGGCGGTGGCGGCGGACGGCGTCGCGGTTGGCGCAGCGCTGGGAGCAGTAGCGCCGGCGGCCGGTCCTCGTGGTGTCGGCGAAGACGGTGGTGCACTCGGCGACGGCGCACCGACCGAGCCGGTGCATGCCGCGGCCCACCAGGTGGAAGGCGGTACCGACGGCGATCAGGGTGGACAGCACGGCCGCGAACGGCTGGTGGTCGTCGCGGTAGTGGAGGTGCCAGCCGCCCGTGTGATCGGTCAGCCGGGGGTGGGCGGCGTCGGCGGCCAGCATCCGGTTGAGCCGCTCGGCCCGTTCGCGCTCGTCGGCCGCGTCGACCACCGACTCCCAGCTGTCCAGCAGGGCCAGAATGCGCGTCAGGTCCGTCGGCAGGACCGGCCCTTCGACCACCAGTCCGGCCGCGCGGCAGCGGTCCTCCAGTTCCTGGGCGGTTCCGGGACGCCGGTTGGCCAGCTCCGCGGCGAGGTGCACGGCGCCTTCGCCGTAAGGGTTGAGGTGCATAAGACCATGACAGCAGGCTGCTGGGCATGAGTCAGCACACCGACACCGGAACGCGTTCCGGGCCGAGCGCCTCCGGGGACGCCGCCCGCCCGCCGGGGTACCGCTGGGTGGTCCTCGGCGTCGCCACCGTCACCCAGGCCGCCTCCGGCTTCTTCGTGCAGGGCATCGGGGCGATGGCCGTCCCCCTCCAGCGTTCGCTGGACCTCGGCACAACCCAGCTCGGCCTGCTCCTGTCGGCCTCCCAACTGGTGCCGCTGGTCGGCCTGCTGGTGGCCGGCGAGCTCCTGGACCGGCACAACGAGCGCTGGGTCGTCGGTGTCGGCGCCGCCGTGGTCGCCGCGGGCCTGCTCCTCGGCAGCCTGGCGCAGGGGTACGCCTCCCTGCTCGCCGTCCTGCTGGTCGTCGGCGCCGGGTACAGCACCGTGCAGCCCGGCGGCAGCAAGTCGGTGGCCGCCTGGTTCGCCCCGGCGCAGCGCGGGCTGGCCATGGGCATCCGCCAGGCCGGGCTGCCGCTGGGCGGCGCGCTCGCCGCCGCCGTCCTGCCGCTGGTGGCCGTGGCGTACGGGTGGCGGGCGGCGCTGGTGGTCGGCGGGCTGGTCGCGCTCCTGGGCGCCGGGCTCTTCACCGCCCTCTACCGGCGGCCGCCTGCCGCCACGGCCGTGCGCCCCGCTCCCGGCGCCGCCGCGCCGACGGCCTCCGTCCGCTCCCGGCTGCGGGTGCTCCGCGAGCCGGCCATGACGAGGATCCTGTTCTCCGGCCTGAGCCTGGTCGCGGTGCACAGCGGCATCGGCGTGCTCGGCGCGCTCCACCTCCACGACGTGACGGCTCTCGGCCCCGGCCCGAGCGCCGCCGTGCTGGTCGCGACCCAGGTCGCGGGGGCGGTCGGCCGGATCGCGCTGGCGGCGTGGAGCGACCGCAGCCGGGCCGGGCGGTACCGGCCCGTCCTGGTCTGCCTGGGCGCGGTGGTGGCCGGACTGGCGGCCCTGACCACACCGGCAGGCCGGTCCCCCGTGGCGGCCGCCCTCCTGTTCACCTGGCTGGGCTTCTTCGGGATCGGCTGGTACGGCCCCTGGGTGGCCCACCTGGCCGAGTCCGCCCCGCCCGGCCGGACCGGCTTCGCGCTCGGGCTGGCCATGGCGGTCAACCAACTGGCCGTCGTCCTGGTCCCGCCCGCCCTCGGGCTGCTCCGCGACACCACCCACGGCTTCACCGCCGCCTGGGCGGCCCTCGCCGCGGCCACGGCCGCGACCCTCGCGCTGACCGCCCGCAGGGGTGGCCGCGGCGGTGGCGGGGGTGGCCGCGGCGGGCGGTGACGATCGGCCGGTGACGGCAGGCGGTGACGGCGGGCGCGGCACCCCTCCCGCCTCGGGTGACACACCGCCCGGTACCGTACGGCCGTGAGCAACGAGACGCCTCCCGGGTGGTACCCGGTCCCCGGTCCGGACGGCGCCCCCGGCCACGAGCGCTGGTGGGACGGCAGCGCCTGGACCAGCGACCTCCGGCCGGTCCAGGGCGGCTACGGCCACCCGGGCCCGGAGGCGTACCCGGCGCAGCAGGCGTACCCGGCCTACCCGGCACCCCAGGCCCACCCGGCCCACCAGGCGTACCCCGCCGCGGGCTACGGCCCGCCCGGCACCGGCTACCCGCCCCTGGCCCCGGCCCCGCTCCCCGCCCCCAAGCGGGCCAAGCCGGGCGTGATCGTCGCCGTCGCGGTCGGCGTCCTGGCGATCGGCGGCAGCATCGCCGGGATCGCGCTCAGCCACGGCGGTGACCCGACGGCGGACCCGACCACCGACCCCACCGTCTCCGTCAGCCGCAGTACCGGCCCGACCACGAGCCCGACCCCCACCCCGAAGCCGTCCACGCCCAAGCCCGCCCCGGTCCTCAGGAGCACCGTCGCGGACAAGCAGCACTCGATCACCCTCCCGGTGTTCGACGGCTGGGAGGTGGCGACGACCGACACCCCGCAGTGGTCGGTCTACCTCGGCAGCGGCCGCTACACCTGTACGAACGGCAAGGCCTGCATCCGCGGCCGGTTCTCGGTGGAGAAGAACACCGTCCAGGGCGACACCCCGAAGGCGGCCGCCGACGCCGCCATGCCGACCGTCGCCAAGCAGATCTTCAGCGGGATGACCTCGCAGACCGACTACGGCTCGGGCAGCCTCACCGTCGCCGGCGTGGCCGGCTACGCGACCCGCTGGCACATCACCAACGCCGACGGCACCCAGGGCTACGTGGTGCTCGCGGCCCTCCCCGCCAAGGGCGGCGGCTACGTGGTCTTCGACGGCGGCGTGGACGACGACCCGGCCGCCCCGGACGTCTCGGTGCTGGACCAGATCCTCCTGGGCGTCAAGAAGGACGACACCGCCGGCGGCACCTGACGCCCCGTTCCGGGCAGTGGCGGCACCACGGCCGAAGCCGCCCGGCCACCACCCGCCGGGAAGGCCGGGCCCGACCTCCCCCTAGGCCAGCCGGTCCTCCGGGAGTTGCTCCGGCGGGAGCATGCGCGGGCGGGCGGGGAGGCGGTCGCTGCGACGCAGCACGAAGACCACCGGGAGGGCGATCAGGCTGGGCCCGGCGAGCAGGCCGGCCAGCCACTGGCGGCCGTCCAGGCCGACGATCACCGAGCCGGCGAGCATCCCGGCGGCGAGCACGAAGCCGGCGACCAGTCCGCCGACGTAGAGCTGGTGGGCGCGCTGCTCCCTGCGTTCCTGCGCCGCGATCCGGGCGCGCTCGGTCACGTGCTCCTCCCGCATCCGGGCCGCTTCGAGCGCCGACGCCGCCGCCGTCCGATCGCGTTCCAGCGCCGCCTGGTGGCGTTCCCGGGCGCTCTCCCGGGCGTGCTCGCGCTGGAGTTCCAGTTCGAGGTGCTCCAGGGCCACCCGCAGGTGGGCGGGCGGAAGTTGGGCCCACTGGGTGGCGATCTCCAGCGCCGTCGGGCGGCGGGTGCCGCGCTCCTCGGGAGTGGTCACCGGTCGTCACCTCGGGGCGTGGGGGCGGTCCGGTCGGGGCCGCGGGTGGCGCCCGGCGGCGGGCCGAGGCGGAGGAAGAGCCGTTCCAGGCCGTCGGTGAGGGTCTCGGCGGCCACCGGGGTCAGCGGGTCGTCGGCGTACTCGAGCAGGGGGCGGCGCCGGGCCCCGGAGCCGTTCCCGACGGCCTCCGCTTCGTCGACCGCCCAGGCGAGGAAGCTGCCGGGGACGTCGGACCGGAAGACCGGACCACCGGCCACAGCCTGCGCCTCCCAGAGGTCCGGTGGCAGACCCCCGGGCTCGGGAAGCGCCCGGCCCCCGGGTTCGGGAAGCGCCGGGCCCGCAGGTTCGGGAAACACCCGGCCCGCGGGTTCGGGAAAGGCCTGGCCCGCGCGGGCGGGCCCCTTCGACAGCCGGGCCCGTCCGCGCCGCCCGGGACCGGCTCCCCGCGCCTGCGCTCGCGGCAGCGCCGGCAGCGCCAGCGCGGCCAGTACCGCCGCCGCGAGTGCCGGGAGGGCCGCCCACCAGCCGATCCCGGTGGCGGCGTGCAGCACCAGCGTCCCGACCCAGATCAGGACGGCCGTACCGCCGAGCACCGAACGCCTGCTTCCCATCCCGCCCCCTTCCGCCGTTCCGAGCCTACCCACGACGAGGGCCCCTCGACCGGAGAACTCCGGTGAGGGGCCCGCGGGGTGAGGGCGGGTCAGCTGTGCTGCGGGGCGGGCAGCGTCGCCGAGCCCGCGAGCAGCGGCCACTCCCGGTGGAACGGCGGCAGCGGCAGCTTGCCCTCGATGATCGGGGTGCCGAAGACCTTCAGGTGCCCGAGCAGCGAGCCGTTCAGGTCGACGCCGCCAACCAGCGACCAACTGCCCTGCACCTGCGGCGGGTTGCCGGAGGAGTCGGCGACCAGCGAGCCTTCCGCCTGGGCCCGCAGGTAGGGGGCGACGGTGGTCTCGACCCCGACGGTGTCGTACAGGCCGAGGCTGATCTCGGCGCCGAGCGCGGCCCGGACGCCCGCCTTGCCGTTGAGCCGCACGTGCACCGGGGTGATCTTGGTCTCGGCGCTGGTGACCGGGGTCCAGCCCTTGTCGCCGGTGTAGTAGGCGCGCACCGCCCAGGTGCCGGTGGCGTCCTGCTCCGTCTCCAGGTGGACCTGGCCGTCGGCGCTGACCTCCAGGTAGCAGGTGAGCCCGAGGTTGACGACCACCGGCAGGCCGGCGACCGTCAGCACCGGGCTGGCCTGCAGCCTGGCGAAGGGCACCCGGACGGGGGCCGCGCCGGTGCTGCGGGCGGCGTCGCCGGTGACCTTCCACTGGGCGTGGGCGCCGAGGTCGAAGCCGATCGAGGCGGTGCGGGGGCTGCCGGCCGCCGCGCCGTGGTAGGCGAAGTGGACGGCGGGGTGGAGCTGGAGCGAGCCGGACGCGTCGAGGCTCGTGCCCTCGGGCATCGGGACGGCGGCCTTGACGTCCACCTCCAGGGTGCCGGAGGCGTCGGCCTGGACGCCGTTCCCGGACAGGCCGGCGGTCGCCTTGAGGTCCTTGACCAGCGGGGTCACGGTGATGCCGTGCGGGTCGACGGGGACGTTGCCGTCCGCCTCGGTGCCGCCGAGGAGTTCGGCCAGGGTGGCCGGACGGGTGGTCAGGGCGATGGTGTTGCCGGCGCCGGGGCGGACGCCGGTGACGGCGACCAGCGCGCCCTGCGGTGCGGCGGCGGTGGGCGGGCTGGCGATCAGCTGCCCGGGCTGGACGGCTGCGGCGGCCGGGACGGCGCTCGGCGAGGCCGAGCCCGTGGCCGTGGCCGTGGCCGTGGCCGAAGCCGTGGCCGTGGCCGTGGCCGTGGCCGAAGCCGTGGCCGTGGCCGAAGCCGAAGCCGACGCGGCCGGCCCGGCCCCCGAGAGCACCGCGGTGCCGTGCGCCGGGTCGTAGGACGTCAGCTGGAGGTTCTTCGCCGCCGCCGTGACGGCGCCACCGTCCTTGCCCGGACTGCCGATCGCGGCCTGCTGGTCCCCGGCGGGGGCGGCGGCGACGGGCGTCTTGCCCGGGGTCGGACGGCCGGCGGCGGGGGTGCCCGCTTTGGCCCGCGGGGTGCCGCCGGCGGGCGGGGTGGCCGCCGGGCTGCCCCCGGCGGCGGTCCCGGCCGGGTCGGCGACGGTGGCGGCGGCCGCTGCGGCACCGGCCTGGGAGGTACCGGGGCTGGTCGGCCCGCACGCGGCGGCCCCGGCGAGGACGAGGGTGAGGACGGCGGGGCCGGCGGCCCTGCCTATGGAACTTTTGAACACGCGGCGTCATGTTACTGACGAGGAATAAGTTTGTCGAAGACAGGCCAAAAAATCCGACGTGATCAGGTTTAACCGCAGGTCAAGCGAGGTTCACCAGCGTGGACAGATCAGCCGGACGAGCCCGTCCGCCCCAGCCGCGCCGCCGGCAGCGGCGCCCCGTCCAGCGCTCCGACCCCGCCCGCAAGACCGCCCGCACCCTCGCCCGCACCGCCGCCCGAGCCCTCGCCCGACAGCTCCGCGAGGTACCGCGAGCGCGCCATCGGCTCGGCCCCCAGGCTCCGCACGTGCGGCCCGTCCCACTGCGCGTCGAGCAGCCGCCCGCCCGCCGCGCCGAACCGCACCCCGAGGTCGGCGACGGCGACCCGGGCGGCGTCCGGGCGGCGGTGGAACATCGAGTCCAGGCTCAGCACCGGGCCGACCGCGACCCCGAACACCCCGCCGACCAGCTCCTCCCCCTCCCAGACCTCCCCGCTGTGCGCCGCCCCGAGCTCGTGCAGCCGTACCAGCGCCTCCGCCAACTCGCCGGTGAGCCAGGCTGGTTGACGCCCCCTGGCGCACGCCTCCAGCACCTGCCGGAAAGCCCGGTCCGCGCTCGTCCACCACGTGGACCGGTTGCGCAGCCGCCGCGCCAGCCGGCTCCCGAGCCGGACGCCGTCGGGCACGATCACCGGCCGTGGGTCGGGCGACCACCAGGCCAGCGCGTACGGGTCCGCCCCGCCCGGCAGCAGCGCCACCTCGCCTGCCTCGACGGCGTCCCCGTACACCGCCTCGTTGTACGCGCTCGCGTACACGTCCGCCGCCGGCAGCGGGAACAGTCCGCGCCGGTACGCCGCCAGCAGCTCCCCGGGGCCGAGCGACCCACCGAAGGCCACCGGCCCGTCTCCGGAGCCGAGTTGACCGTCCAGCGCGTCGAAGAGGCTCGGCTCTGGGCGGCCCGCCCCGGAGCCGCCGGCGTCGGCGCGGCTCACGACGAGGCCGTCCGCAGGAAGCCCTCCCGCTCCAGCCCCGCCAGGTAGTGGTCGATCAACCCGGCCTCCACCGGCGGCAGTTCGATCCCGCTCCCGGCCAGCGCCGCGTCCGCGTTGGCCCGGTCGAACAGCGGGAACGTCGGCCGGAAGTACATCTCGCTGATCGACAGTTCCGTGCCCGGCGCACGGTCCACGAACAGCGGGACGAACGGTGCGATCGGGTGCGTCGGGCTCCCCGCGGCGAACCGGACCAGCCGCCGCACCCAGTCCCCGTACGGCAGTCGGGCGATCCGGTGGCCGCGCGCCCGCAGCCGCTCGGCGAGGTCGGCGAGCACGCCCGGCCCCGGGGAGGTGAGGTGGTAGACCTCGCCGGCGGCCGGCGCGTGGGCGGCGATGTGGGCGACGGCACGGGCGAAGCGGTCGGCGGGGACGAAGTCGAGCAGCAGCTGCACGTCCGGGCAGGTGCCGCTGTCGGCCACGTAGGCGATCAGCGCGCACAGTTCGGTGCCGGTGTTCATCACCCCGCCGGCGAGGTCCCCGGTGACGTCGTTGGTGCGCAGCACGGTGACCGGCAGGCCGGCGGCGGCCGCGTTGTGCAGCAGCTGCTCGGCGACCCACTTGCTCTCGACGTAGCCGACACCGAGCCGTTCCGGGTGGGCGAGCGGGGTCCGCTCGGTGACCTTGGGGACGCCGGCCGCGCCGAAGCCGGCCAGGACGGCGAGGGTGGAGAGGTAGTACACGGGGATGCCCCGGCTGTGCCCGGCGAGCCGGACGACCTCCCGGGTGCCGCCGACGTTGGGCTGCCGCAACTGGTGGTACGGGTAGAGGAAGTTGACCTGCCCGCCGAGGTGGTGAATCGCGTCCAGGTGTCCGGCCAGCCAGCCGAACTGACGGTCCGTCAGTCCGAGCCGGGGCCGGGTGAGGTCGCCGACCAACGGCACCACCCGCCGGTCGGCGAGGTCGTGCCGCAGGAAGCGCTGCTGCGCCGCCCGCAGCCGTTCCAGCGCGTGTTCCTCGTCGGGCGCGCGGACCAGGCAGTGGACGCGCGCCCGGGTGGTGGCGAGCAGCGCGTGCAGCAGGTGGGCGCCGCAGAAGCCGGTGGCGCCGGTGAGCAGGATCTCGGCGGGCTCGGCCCGGGAGGGCGCCGGGCTCCAGGACTGCCGGAGGTCCTCGGTGAGCCCGGCCTCCGCGAACCAGTCGACGCCGGCCTCCCGGACGGCGCCCGCGGGGGCCTCCGTGCGCGCCGCCCGCAGCGCCGCCGCGAAGGCGTGCAGGACGGGTTCGCGCAGCAGCGCCCGGGTGAGTGCCCGCACCTGCCCGACGTCGACGCCGAACATGATCCGGGCCCGCGCCAGCATCTCCATGGCGAGCAGCGAGGTGCCGCCGAGCGCGAAGAAGTCGCCGTCCGGGCCGACGTGTTCGACGCCGAGCAACTCCGCCCACAGCTGCCCGACGGCCGCCTCGACCACATCCGCACCGCCCGTCTCGACCGGCCCCGCTCCGGACGGAACAGCCGCACCGGACGGACCGGATGAAGCGGAGGGAGCCGGACCGGCCGGGCGCACCGGCGCCTGCGGCAGTCGCCGCCGGTCGATCTTCCCCGCCGGCGTGAGCGGCATCGCCTCCAGCGGCACGAACTCGGCCGGCACCAGGTAGTCGGGCAGCCGCTCGGCCAGGAACGCCCGGATCCCCTGCGCCCCGCCCGCCGCCCCCGGGCCGAGCGTGTAGTACGCCGTGAGCGTGCGGCTGCCGTCCGCCGCCTCCCCGTCGGCCGCGATCCGGGCTTGCCGGACGTCCGGGTGTGCGGCCAGGACCGCCTCGATCTCGGCCGGGTCCACCCGGTGCCCGCGCACCTTCACCTGGTCGTCGAAGCGCCCGAGGATCTCCAGCTGCCCGTCCGCCCGCCACCGCCCGGCGTCGCCGGTGCGGTACATCCGCTCGCCGGGCAGCGGCGCGTACGGGTCGGGGAGGAAGGACTCGGCGGTGAGCCCGGCCTGCCGCCAGTAGCCTCGGGCGAGCCCGGGCCCGCCGAGGTGGATCTGCCCCTTCTCCCCCGGCCGGACGGGGCGCAGCCGGGCGTCGAGCACGTGCACCCGCACCCCGGGCAGTGGCCGTCCGATCGGCACGGGCGCGGCGGAGGCGGCCGGCCCCGCCAGGCCTGCCCCCGCCAGGCCAGCCCCCACCAGGTCCGCACCCACCAGGTCCGCACCCGCCGCACCCGCGCCCACCTCGCCCGCGCCCGCTCCCACCGCACCCGGCCGCGTCGCACCCGGCCTCGCGGCGCTCCCGCCGAGGAGTTCCGCCGTGACCTCGCAGAGCGTCGAGGTGACGGCCGCCTCGGTGACCCCGTACGCGTTGAGCAGCCGGGCGCCCGGCAGCCGGTCCAGGCAGCGCCGGCAGTCGTCGGCGTGCACGGCGTCCCCGCCGACCACCACCAGTCGCAGCTCCCGGGGGCCGGGCCCGCCGGGCGGGAGCAGGTCGAGCAGGTGGTGCCAGTAGGCGGGGGTGAAGTCGGCGACGGCCGGGCCCAGCCCGGGCAGCCGGCCGGCCAGCTCGGTGGGCGCCCAGGTGCCGCCCGCGCTCCCGCCACCGCCCAGCACGACCGTCGCGCCCGCGAGCAGGGCTCCGAACACCTGCTCCAGCGCGGTGTCGGAGCCCAGCGCGGCCAGTTGCAGGACGCGTTCGCCGGGGCGCAGCCGGTAGGCGTGGACGATCCGGTCGAGGGTGAACAGCAGCGCACGGTGGGTGACGGGGACGCCTTTGGGGCGGCCGGTCGTGCCGGAGGTGTAGATCAGGTAGGCGAGGTCGTCCGGGACGGCGCCGTCGTCGCCGAGGAACTCCCCGAGGAACTCCCCGGCGCCGCCGCCCCGCGGTCCGAGCACGGGTACCCGGGAGGTGTCCGGGAAGCCGTCACCGTCCGCGACCACCACCCGCGCCCCGCAGTCCTCGACGAGTCCGGCCAGCCGTCGCCGCGGGTGGGCCGGGTCCAGCGGCAGGAAGGCCCCGCCGGCCTTGAGCACGCCCAGCCAGGCGGTCACCAGCCCGGTCCCGCGTTCCAGGCAGACCGGCACGACCTGTTCGGGGCCGGTCCCGCGGGCCCGCAGTGCGGCGGCCAACCGGTCGCTGTGCCGGTCGAGTTCGCGGTAGCTGAGGGTGGCGTCGTCGGCGATGACGGCGACCGCCTCGGGGTCGTGCGCCGCCCGCGCGCGGAACAGTCCGTGCACCGTGTCCGCGAATCCGGCCGTCGGCCGCCGTGCGGGAACGCCGCCGGGGAAGCCCAGTTCGGCCGGGCGCCACTCGCGTTCCACCCACTCCCGGCAGTCGGCCCGACCGGCGGGCCCGTGGACCTGCCGCCAGCCGGCCGGCACGGTCAGGTCCCCGGGCCAGATCGCGTACTGACCGTTGTCGTTGCGGACCACGGCGTGACGGCCGGAGCTCACATCCGTTCGTACGCCCTGTGCGCTGTCTACTGCGTCGTCCACCGGCTTGACCTCGTGCTGTGGCGGCAGAATGCTGGGGAGTGCGACATTTCCGACTATACGCACTCCTGCCCCGTCGAGGACGTCCGGTCGCACCCCCACCGGACGCCTCGCTGCTGCGCGAAAGCGCTCACCCGTCCCGCACCCGGGCCGGCCGGTACGCCCCGCCCACCCCGTCCTCGCCCGAACTCCCCCGCCCGACCGGCGGGGTGATGTCGCGGAGGAGGTAGCCTCGTTGACTCGCCGGCGCCAACGCCTGATGGTCTGTTACCTGCTCTGGATGGTGCTGTTCACCGGCATCTACTACGCGAATCCGAGCCAGCGGATCATCTGGTGGACGGGCATGGGCCTCGGCGGCGTCGCCGCGATCGTGGTCGGTGTCCGTCTCAACCGGCCCGCGCACGCGCGGTTCTGGTACGTGCTGGCGCTCGCCAACCTCAGCTTCACGGTGGGTGAGGTGATCCAGGCCGTCCAGTTGGACATCCTGCACCTGCCCAACCCGTTCCCGTCCGTCGCGGACGCCTTCTACCTCGCCGAGTTCGTGCTGTACGCGGTCGGCGTGCTGGGCTTCATCCGCTGGCGCACGGCCCGTCAGGACCGCGCCGGACTGCTCGACGCGCTCATCCCCACCATCGGGCTGGCCCTGCTCTCCTGGATCTACCTGATCCTCCCGTACGCCCGGAACCCGGACCTCGACTGGTTCCAGAAGGCCGTCTCGATCGCCTACCCGCTCGGCGACGTGGTCGTGCTCGCCCTGCTGCTGCGCCTGCTGACCCCGCGCGGCGGCAACTCCCGCTCGCTGCAACTGCTCGCCGTCGGCTCGCTCGGCCTGCTGGTCTCCGACGTGCTGTACGGGCTGATCCAGCTGCACGGCACCTGGCGCATCGGCACGCCCGTCGAACTCGGCTGGGCCGCCTTCTACACCGCCTGGGGCGCGGCGGCGCTGCACCCGTCGATGGTCGAGCTGACCCGGCCGGCGCCCACCCAGCAGCCGGACCTGAGCACCGCCCGGCTGGTGCTGCTCACCCTCGCCTCGCTGATCGCCCCGGCGATCCTGATCATCGAGGCGCTGGCCGGCAACACCGGCAACGCGGGCGTGATCGGCGCCTTCTCGGCGCTGCTCTACCTGCTGGTGCTGGCCCGGCTGGCGGTGGTCGTCTCCGACCGCCGGCGGGCCGTGGCCCGGGAGCGGGCGCTGCGCGAGGCGGGCGCCCGGCTGACCGCGGCCGTCACGGTGGAGGAGGTCGCGGACGCGGTCCAGTCCGCCGCCTCCACGCTGATGCCGGCCGAGGCCGGGCACGTCGCCCTGCTCGCGGTGACCGAGGAAGGCGTGCTGCACGTCCGGCACGCCGGGAGCGGATCCGCCCGGCAGGTGCCGGAGGACGCCGCACCCTCCGACCAGGTGCTGGAACTCGCCGCCGCCCGGGAGACCCTGCTGCTGCCGGTGGCCTCCCTGGGCCTGGCCGCCACCGGCCCGCCCGCCACGTCGAAGCCCACCACCTCCCCGACCACCGAGCGCCCGACCACCACGCCCCCGGGCACCGCGTCCCCGACCACCGCCGCCAAGCCCGCCCCCACCAAGCCCGCCCCCGCCAGGCCCGACGGCGACCGGCGCACCCGCCTCGGCGGCATGCCGTACGCCCTGGTCTGCCCACTCACCCTCGCCGAGCGCCCCTCCGGCGATCCGCTGATCGGCGCGCTCATCGTCACCGGCACCGAGCAGGAGCTGACCAGCCTCTGGAGCTCGCTGGAGATCCTCGCCGCGCAGGCGGCCCTCGCGGTCGAGCGAGTGGTGCTGAGCCGGGAGGTCACCCGCCGCAACAGCGAGCTGTACTTCCGTACCCTGGTGCAGAACGCCAGCGACGTCATCCTGATCCTCGACGCCGACGACGGCGTGCGCTACGCCTCCCCGTCCGCCGAGACGGTGCTCGGCCGCCCGGACCTGGCCGGCACCCTGCTGGCCGACCTGGTCCCGCCCGAGGACAGCCGGGAGGTCGGCAAGGCGCTGGCCCGGATGCGCGAGGCTTCCGAGCAGCCCCGGGGCGAGCAGCCGCGCGAGCACTGGCGGCTGCTGCGCCAGGACCGCACGTCGATCGAGGCCGAGGTCCGCTTCAACGACCTGCGCGCGGATCCGACCGTCGGCGCCCTGGTGCTCACCCTGCGCGACGTGACCGAGCAGCGGCAGATGGAGCGCGAGCTGACCCACCGGGCCTTCCACGACTCGCTGACCGGCCTGGCCAACCGGGTGCTGTTCCTGGACCGGGTCGGCCACGCGCTCTCCCGGGGCGAGCGCAGCGGGGCCGTCACCGGGGTGCTCTTCATCGACCTGGACGACTTCAAGGTGGTCAACGACACCCAGGGCCACGCGGTCGGCGACGAGCTGCTGGTCGCGGTCTCGCTGCGGGTCTCCACCGCGCTGCGCGCCTCGGACACCGCCGCCCGCCTCGGCGGCGACGAGTTCGCCGTGCTGGTGGAGGACGCGCGGCGGCCCTCCGACGTGGACACCATCGCGTCGAGCGTGCTGGCGGTGTTCGCCGAGCCCTTCAAGCTCAAGTCGGGCGCGGTGCGGGTGACGGCCAGCATCGGCGTGGCGACCACCGAGGACAGCGTGGACGCGACCGAGCTGCTCACCCACGCCGACCTCGCGCTCTACTCCGCCAAGGCGGCCGGCCGCCGTCAGTGGCGCCACTACCGGCCGGCCCTGCAGACCGGGATGGTGGAGCGGCACGAGCTGAACGAGCACCTCGACTCGGCGATCGCGGAGTCGGCCTTCCAGCTGTACTACCAGCCGATCGTCGACCTGCGCTCGGGGGACCTGGTCGCCTTCGAGGCACTGGTCCGCTGGCCCCACCACCGGCGCGGCATGGTGCTGCCCGACGAGTTCATCGCCCTGGCCGAGGAGAGCGGCCAGATCGTCCCGCTCGGCGCCTGGGTGCTGGAGCGCGCCGCCCAGGAGGTCGCCGCCTGGCAGGCCGCGAGCTCGGAGGCCCGCACGGCCGCCGGCCGGCCGCCGCTACGGGTCAACGTCAACGTCTCGGCCCGGCAGTTCCGCGACGCCGGGTTCGTGGACGTGGTCCGCCGGGCCCTGGCCAGCACCGGCATCGATCCGCACACCCTGGTCCTGGAGCTCACCGAGTCCGTGCTGATGCGCCGCGACGACCGCATCCACGCCGACATGGCCACCCTGTCCGGCCTCGGCGTGGGCATCGCCATCGACGACTTCGGGACCGGCTACTCCTCGCTGTCCTACCTGCGCGAGTTCCCGATCTCCCTGCTCAAGATCGACAAGTCCTTCATCGACGGCCTCGGCCACTCGCCCCAGCAGTACGCCCTGGTCGAGGGCATCACCCGGATCGCCGACACCCTCGGCGTCCAGGTCATCGCCGAGGGCATCGAGCACACCGACCAGCGCGACCTGCTCGCCGCCATGGGCTGCCCGCTCGGCCAGGGGTACCTCTTCGCCCACCCCATGGACTCCCCGCAGGCCCGCGCCCTGGTCCGCCGGACCTCCTTCGAACCCGCCTGAGCGGCGGCCCGAGCAGCACTCCTTCCGCATCGCGCGTGACGGCACGAAAAAGGGCCCCGGGTGGGGGTCAAGGTTCCTTGACCCCCACCCGGGGCCTCCCCGTGCCGTCAGGAGTTCGCGCGGACCAGGTCGAGCAGCCCCGGGAAGCGCCGGTCGAGGTCCTCGCGGCGCAGCGTGGCCGCCCTGCTGTTGCCGCGGTCGACCTGGCGGATCAGGCCGGCCTCGCGCAGCACCCGGAAGTGGTGGGTGAGCGTGGACTTGGAGACCGGGAGGCCGAAGGAGGCGACGGTGCGTTCCGCTCCCTCGGCCTCCCCCAGCAGGGCGGTGATCACCCCGAAGCGCAACGGGTCGGCGAGTGCGTTGAGCACGGTCCGCAGGTCCATCTCCTCGATCGAGGGATGGCCTTCCGGGTCTGGCATCGGATCCTCCGTCTCGGACGCCCCCAGGTATGGGTTGCATCGTACCTCGGCCGTATGCCAGCGTCCCGTCGGCCACACCCGCACCACCCGGGGCCCCGTTCGGATCAGCCCAGCGGCAGCTCCAGGCTCGCTTCCTCCCCGCTCACCGAGGAGACGGTGGTGGTGCTGCCCACCTCGCCGGTGAAGGCGTACAGCTTGTCGTAGCCGTTGACGACCAGCGCGAGGCGGTGGCCGTCCTCCAGGTCGTAGGCGGCCGGCTGGAGCTTCCAGCTGACCGTCCTGACCTCGGTGGGGCCGAGGGCCACGGTGTACGGCTCGTGGGTGATGATCCGCGCGCTGCCGTCCGGGGCGACGTCGAAGAGGTAGGCCACCAGGGTGGCGGCGCCGGAGGGGTTGCGGACGGCGAGACGCACCGTGGCCGTACCGCGGATCCGGCGGCCGCCCGTGAGCGCCTCCGTGGACCAGACCAGCAGCCGGGTCCGCTCGAAGGCGGCCAGGTCGTACGGCTTGGGGTTGCCGAACCACTCCTTCTGCCCCGTCGCCATGATGGCGTCCATCGCGGTGGCGGCGGTCTCGTACCCGGCGATGAACTCGCGGGACCACCCGGCCGCCGGCTTGTCGCTCAGCGCGCCGTCGCCGTTGCCGTTGGTGCCGGTGAGGTACCAGCTCTCCCGGCCGGTGGTGACCTCGCTCCACTCGGAGTTCGGCTCACGGCGCGCCGGTTCGACGATCCGCTTGCCGAGTCCGGGCACCGGGGCCGTCCGGTAGGTGAACATCACCTGGTTGTTCAGCGCCGGCCAGGTCGGCACCTCGTTGTCGGCATCGAGCAGGTAGTGGTCCAGCCAGGCGTAGGCCTCCTGGATCGGCTCCCGGAACCCCGGGAAGGGCACGCTCCCGATCAGCGCGAGGGGCCCGGCGAGCCCGGGCCCCTCCGGAGCGCCGTGGTCACCGATCCAGGTGTTCAGGTGCTTCGGCACCGTGAGGGCGTCGAACGTGTCGATCACCGAGGCCGCCGGGAACAGGCTCTCGTGCCAGGTGTTGGAGAAGAAGGTCGGGGTGCGGTGGCCGTTGGTGCGGTTCACGTGGGCCTGCGGGGAGCGCCTGGTGCCCCACTCGACGACCTCGTCCAGGTTCTCGCCCTTCCTGAAGTTCGTGAGGATCCGGACGGTCTCCTCGTCGAACTTCTCCTCCAGGACGTCCGGATCGCCTCCGGTGAAGCCGATCAGCGTCTCGACGGCAGCGGTGTGCCGGGTGCCGTTGTCGTAGAGGCTGGTGGCCAGGTTGCCCCAGGTGCTCAGGGCGACGACGGCGGCGACCCGGTTGTCCCGGTCGTGGGCGGCGACCAGCTGGCTGATCCCGGAGCCGTAGGACTCGCCCAGGAAGCCGATCCTGCTGGGGTTGAAGTGCCGCTCCGCGAAGTCGATCACCTTCGAGCCGTCGGCCCAGTCCTTCTCCCCGCCGACGTCGATGAAGCCCTGGGAGGTGGTCAGCCAGCCCTTCTTGCCGATGCCTCGCGGGGTGTAGGCGAGGACGTGGTACCCCTTGCTCGCCAGCGTGAGGTACAGGTACAGGAAGGGCAGCCAGCCGTACGGGTTCCAGCCGGCCGGCACGATCACGACCGGGTGGGGCTCGCCGTCGCGGAGCTTGATGGCGAGCCCCGAGAGCCGGACGTCCTCGGCGCCCGCGATGCCGGGGAGGTCGGTCTCGGCCCTCTCCCGCACCTCGGCCACCAACTCCGCCAGCACCGGCGGCAGCTGGACGCCCGCCTCGCCCCGGAGCGCCGCCAGCAGGGCCTCGGCCACTGCGACGACGGACGTGCTCGGGTTGAGGCCGTCGCCCCAGATGCCGTTGCCGGCGATGTCGGCGAGCGTCGCCTCGGTGATCGCCGGGATCGGCCCTCCGGTGACACTGGTCATCTGATCCACCCTTTCCGTAACGGATACTGACCGCATCCTGATCACGGCGGATCGAATCAAAACTGACGGAGTGTCAGATTCACTGGAACCGGTGAATTTTCAGGTCAACTCCCGGTGACGACAGTCACTTTGTCATACTCTCGAAGCAGCAGCTCCCGGAGTTCGGCGGTGCACATCATGTAGCCGTCCGGGGTGGGCACGTGGGCGAGGTAGTGGGCGAGGTCCGTGCCGAGCGAGAACACCTTCACCGGGGTCCCCGCCGCGCGGGCGGACTCCACCACCCTGCGCAGTCCGTCCAGGACGGCCGGGTGCCGGGTCCGGTAGGACTCCGCCACCAGGTGGTTGCCGCGGTCCGCGGCCAGGTAGAACTGCACCAGGTCCTTCACCCCGACGAACAGTTCGCTCGCCCCGGCCGCGCAGATCTCCGCGGTGGCGTGCACCGCCGCCGGCGTCTCGATGAACGCGGACAGCGGCACCCCGGCCGGCAGTTCGAGGTGCTTCCTGAGCTGCGCGAACTCCTCCGCGTCGTTGACGAAGGGGACGGACAGGTGGACCCGGCCCGCGGCCTCGCCGAGCCGCTCGCGCAACGAGTCGAGCACGGCGTGCAGCGCGTCCCGGTAGGCGGTCGACCCCAGCAGCCAGCGTGCGCCGTGCAGGCCCAGTTCGGGGTTGGGCTCGACCGCGACCGGGGCCAGCTCGGTGACGCTGGCGGCGTGGTCGGAGCGCAGGTCGAGCAGCCGGAGGACCAGCCGCTGCCCGGGCAGCAGCTCCTCGACGAAGGCGCACAGCCGCTCGGCGAGGGCCCGCCCGTAGGCCGCCGCCTCGGCCGGGCCGCCGTCCAGGGCGTCGAGCGGACTCAGGGCCGCCGCCAGGCAGAGGAACTCCTCCCGGATGAAGAAGCAGTCGACCCGCTTCGCCTCCGGCCCGCAGGAGTTGATCGTCCGGATGTCCTGGAAGTCCGCGATGACCGCGCACGCCGCGCCGAGGTCGGCCGGCGAGGGCCTCCCGGCCCCGCCCCGGCCGGCCCCGGCGCCCGCGCCGGACTCGACGACGATCGACTCGCTGTCGAGGTCCAGCACGGCCTCGCCGACCAGGTCGGCGAGGTCCGCCTCGTCGACGCGGAGCACCGGGATGCCCCGGCCGCGGCAGAGCGACTGCATGTGGCCGGTGAGCCCACCCGAACCGCAGACCACCGCGCTCGCCACCACGATCGCCTCGTACAGGCCGGCGTCGAGGGAAGGGGCGACGAGGATGGATCCCGCGAGCGGACTTCTCGTGCGATTGCAGGTCCCTCGCACTTCGCTCCGAGTACCACCGGTCAGCAGGGATCCCTGAATCCGTCGCCCGTCCACCTATTCCTCCTGTTCTTCGGCGGTCGCCATTCCCAGCTGTCGGCGCAGTTGTCGTGGTGTCACGGAAACATCGGTGAGTCGTTCGACCGCGGCCCGGTTGACGACCGCCCTCATCAGGCGGTCGTGCCGGGCGGCATCCGCCGGAACGGTCGGACGTTCACCCATGGACCGAATACAGGCGTCCAGTTGGGAATCGAGCAGGTCCCGTTCGATTCGACCGCGCGAGGCCAATCTCCTGGCCTCCAGTACCACAGCGTCCTCGAATTCCCCCCGGGCCGCTTCCTCCAGATTGCCGATGCCGCCAGCGTGGTGCCGGGCCACCTTTCCGGCCACGTTTCCGGCCACGCTCCCGGTCGCGTTTCCGGTCGCCTTTCCGGCCGGGCCGGGAGCCGAACTCCCCGCCGGAATCCGAGCCGAAAGATCCTCTTCCGGTTCCGCTTCCAACTGTTCGACCACATGGGCGGCGACCGCGATCGAATGGTTCTTGATGGCGGCCAGATTGAACGTGAACGCACCGGTCCGGCCGTTCCGCACGATCTCGTCGCCCTCCCGCAGCGCGCCGACCGCGCAGACCGGGCCGGCCTCCCCGCCGGGGCCCAGCAGCGCTCCACGTCCGTCGACCTCCAGGCCGCGCCCGGTGCGCTCGTGCGGGACGGCGATCCCCCGCCGCAGGAGGTTGCGCCAGAGCGGCCGGTCGACCCTGCTGTAGTCCGACTCCCGGCCGAAGTTGGACACCACCAGGTCGGCCTCGATGGCGCGCTCCCGCTCCGGGGAGGCCACCGACACGACCAGCCGGCCGGACTCCGCCGGCCGGACCGCCTCGACCTTGCCGACGACCAGCTCCACCGCCCCGTCGGCCGCGCGCAGGGCGCGCTCGATCACCGCCATCGTGTACTCCAGCACCCCGACCCGCAGCGCGGCCAGCGCGGTGCCGAACTCGTCCAGCAGACCGCGCAGTTCCGCGGTGGGAATGCGCTCGATGGCCTCCGGGAGGTGCGGCTCCCACGCCTTGACCACCCGCTCGGCGACCACCACCGGGGAGACGTCGGGATGCTCCCGGACGACCGTCGAGCAGGCCGCGTCCCACTCGGCCCGGATCCGGACGAGGAACTCCTCACGGTTCCGGTACGGCTCCAGCAGCGACTTCGGACAGGGAAGCCGCACCACCCCGTGCTCGTGGCCGTCGGGGTACGTCCGGAACAGCGTCCCGGTCCTGGAGATCAGACGGATCCTCCCGGTGTGCCCCTGGCGCAGCAGGAGCCCCGCCGAGTCGTAGGCGCTCAGCACGGAACCGACGATGGCGACGCTCGCCTCGGACGGGAGCGAGACGAGCTTGCGGATTCCGGCCGCGGAGTAGGGGTTCCGCACGAAGGACGGGTGGGCGCGGACCTCGGAGGCGAAGACCGGCTCCCGGAGTTCGAGGCCGGTCGCGAGGACGACCTGATCGGCGCGGAGCACGGTCGCCTCCGGGGCCGGACCGGCTTCGCCGCCGCCGGCGTCAGACTGCGTGACCGTCACATCGACGCCGGCGGGCCGGACTTCCAGGTCGATCGCCTCGCCCTCCGCTTCGACGAGCACGACACCGGGAGGGGCTTCGCGTCTCGCCTCGGCCAGCCGGTCGTCCAGGTAGTCCTGGAAGATCCGCCGGGGCGCCGGTCCCTGCTCGACGAACCGGAGTCCGGCCCAGGGAGCGGGCCAACCGCTGCGGTCGGCCTCGTGGTTGGCCCAGCGGACGAAGTCCAGGACGTCCTCGCGGAACACCGACATCCGGCCCGCCTGGATGTTGAACACGTAGTCCCAGGGATTGCCGTCCCGGTGGTAGGCGACGCCCGCGGAGCGGTAGTCGGAGCGCCGTTCCAGCAGGACGATCTCCAGCGGCCTGCGCGCGAAGCAGAGCAGCCGGATGGCCGTGGCGGTGCCGGCCAGGCCCGCCCCGACTATGAGGACTCTTGGACGCGTAGCTGTTCGACTCATGATCAAGCCTCCGCATCGAAGGATGGGAACCCGGCCCTGCCGTCCCGAACGCCGGGCACGAGGTCTACTGGGGAAGTGCGGATCGGAAGTACGGATCGGAAGGAGCGACGTGCGGTCCGAAGTGCCCCAGGATCCTAGAACAGGTGATCCGCCGACCATGACGACTTGTCACCAAATCCGATCGGCAGGCCGATGACCGGAGTCGCGACCTCGTGATCGGCACCGGGGCCGCCGGATCCCGATCGCCCCGCGCTCAGGCGGGTTGACGGAGGTGAGGCAGTTGGTGCAGGAGTCTGTCGGCCGTCGGCCCCACCCGGCACAATCACCGGTATGACGACCACCACCGGCCCGCCTCCCGCGCGCAGCACGCCGGTCGCGCTCGCCCTCGGCCGCGGTCTCCTGACGGGAGGCGTGGCCGGAGGGTCGCTCGCCGCGCTGGTCGTCGGCGTCGTCGTCGAGGAGGTGCCGCTGTTCGTCACCGGGCTCGTCCTTCCCTTCGCCTACGGCCTGCTGCTGTTCCTCGCCGGCAAGCCGCGGCAGACCCGGGAGGCGGCCGTCGTCCCGCGGACGGCGCTCGCGGTGGTGGAGAGCCTGCACGCCGCCGAGAGCGCGATGAGCGACCGGCCGGTGCGGTTCGACCTCACCGTCGCGCCGGACGAAGGGCCCGCGTTCCGGGTCGGGTTCACCCAGGACATCAACGTCGTCGACCTCCCCGACTACCGGCCCGGCGGCGTCCTGGTGGTCCGGTACCCGCCGGACCGGCCGTGGCTGGTGAGGATCGTGAAGCGGCCGACCCCGGAGTGGGAGGAGCGGGCCGCCGGGGCGCGGCTGGACTCGGCACCGGGGGCGGTCAGGGTGAGCGCGCCTGCCGAGGTCCGTGGGGTCGGCTTCGTCGGGTTCCTGGGCCTGTTGCTCGGCGTGGCGGCCGTCGTCCTCCTGTTCCGGGTGGACCTGTTCGAGCGCGGGGCCGCCGATCCGCCGTCCGCTCCCGGGTCCGCGGATGTCTCCGCGTCCGCGGCCCCGACGGTCTCCACGACGTGGTCGACCCGGGTGGTGTCGGCGGGGTCCGGCGTCGTCGTCCTCGGCCCCGGCCAGTCGTTCCGCTCCGAGGGCGAGCTGCGCCGGGCGGTCGACTCGCTGACGGCGGAGAAGGATTCGCGCGCGGCGATCACCGTGGTGGTGCGGGAGGAGCTGCTGTCGGTCGCGTTCTCCCCGACCGGCGGGAAGACCCCGGCGTTCGATCCGCTGGAGCTGCCGTACGAGCGGATCCCCGCCCTGGTCGAGGAGGCCAGGAGCGGCCTCGGCGTCCACGACCCGCAGAGCTGGCAGCTCATCGCCGACCGCCTCGCCGGCTCCCTCACCATCAGGATCAGCGTGACCGGGCCCGAGGGCACCGGCCTGCTGGAGGCCGACGTCGAGGGCCGGGTGCTGCGGCGCACCCCGGCGCGCTGACCACGGACAGGAGCGGACACGCGTGGACTGGCACGGAATTCCGGCACTCTGGTGCGGGGCGCTCGGCCTCCTGGCGCTGGTCGGGTACGGGCGGTCGCTGGCCGGCATGACCCGGGCGCAGCGGACGGTACGGGTGACCGGGCGGATCGAGCGGGTGCGCGAGCCGCGGGACGGTGGCTCCGAGAAGGACGGGATCGCGGTGGTCGTCCGCTTCCAGGACCCGTCCACCGGCGAGGAGTTCACCGTCACCAACGACGGCGACTGCGGCGACCCGATCACCACGGCCTGGGTGGGCCGGGAGGTCGGGATCCACTACCCGCCCGGAAGGCCGCACGCCTACCGGTTCACCGACCAGCTCCAGGCCGGCCGGCGCGGGCTCGCCTGGCCGAACACCGCGCTGTTCCTGATCTACGTCGGCCTGGTGGTCGTCGCCTCGATCGACTGGGGCTGGCCGTGGGCCCTGGTCGCGGTCTGCGGGCCGATCACCGGCCTCGCCGCGTTCTACCTGTCCGGGGACCGGCAAGGGACGGAGAAGCGTCGCGCCGAGCTGGCCGCCATGGTGCCCGTCCCGGGGCGGATCGTCGCCGTCCTCAGGACCGTCGAGACCGACGCGGACGGCGACGTCCGGACCAGCCGGAGGCCGGTGATCGCCTTCACCACGGGTGACGGAACGGCCGTCACCGCCTACTACCCCTGGGGCCTGCCGGACGCCACCGTCCGCTGCGGCCAGGACGTCACGGTCCACCACTCCCCCGCCGACCCGGCCGACTTCACGCCGGACCTCGCGGCCACCCGCCGCGCGGTGACGGGCGACGTCGGCTGCGCGATCGCGACGCTCGTCGTCACGGCGTCGGCGACGGTGGCGGGAGTGGTCCTGCTCTGCCTGGCAGCCGCGGACTGAGCCGGCTCCGGGGCGGGGGTCCGCGCTACTTCGTGTAGAAGATCCACCGGTCGTGCTCGCTGGAGGTGTCCGCCTCCAGCGTGACGGTCGTGTCCTGCCCGTGGGACTGGAGGACGTACTCCGGGTACTTCACGCTCGCGATCTGGGTCTGCCGCGACTCCGGGTTGAGGCTCCAACGCTGGGCCAGGTCGCCCGAGTTGCAGCTCTTCTGGGCGACGCTCTTCCCCGGGCCGCTGGCCACGATGCACTTGCCGTAGTGGGCACCCTGGATCGTGTAGCTGCCGTCCCGGAGCCGGGTGATCGCCCAGTCCTGGAAGGACAGGACGGGATCACGGGTCCAGATCTGGCGCCCGTCGTACTCGTCGAGGTTGGAGTCGTCGGCCACGACCTGGATGGCGTAGGCCACCCTGTCCGCGGCCGTCGCGGTGCCGGTGTCGAGGAGGGCGACGCCGGCGAGGGAGGCGACGGCCGTAGCGATGGCGCCGACCTTCTGGGAGATGCGCACTGCTGCTCCTGGTTCGAGGGGTTCGCGAGCCGACCGGATCGGCATCGCCGCGCCACGAAGTTACGGGCCGGAAAAGGAGGTTGGACATGGGATGTGAAGCGGGTTCCCTCGACGGTGTCCCGCGTTCACTCGATCGGCCCAGCCCTGGACCAGCGGCGGTCGTCCGTACGACCGGACTCAGGTCCTGCGCACGCGAAGCGGCCCGACTCCTACGGCCGGACGCCGGCACCACCGTTCACGGCGGCCCGGTCCGAGTCGCTGCGCAGCACGCAGAACTCGTTGCCCTCGGGATCGGCGAGGATCGCCCAGCCCGAACCGTCGGGGTTCCGGTGATCGCCGACGAGGGTGGCGCCGAGGCCCAACAGCCGCTCCACCTCCTGGTCGCGCGAGGTCTCGGGACGCAGGCACAGGTGGACCCGGTTCTTGACCGTCTTCGCCTCGGGCACCTGGTTGAAGTACAGGATCGGCCCCTCCGCCAGCAGCACCTGCGTCTCGCGGTCCCCCGGGCGGCAGTCGGGATCCAGCGGCCGGCCCGTCACACCACTCCAGAACCGCGCCAGCTCATAGGCGTCCGCACAGTCGATCGCCACGTTCTGCAACACCGAAACCATGCGCGCGAGTCTCCCCGATCCCCGCCCCGGACGCCACCCTGGTCGTGCCGGTGCTTCGCGCGCCCGGCCGACGCCGCGCCGACGCGCCTCCCGGCGGCCTGACCGGTGCTTCGACCTGCGAAGACACGGCCCGGGTGCATGCCCCTCACGGGCGTGCCTACGGTGGAGGTAGTAGCCCAGAGCATCCAGGAGGTTACGTTATGACTTCCGACAAGCAGCCCGTCCAGCTCGCAGCACGCACGGTAAGCGGCCACGTGGTCGCCCACGCACCGATCAGCGGCGACTTCGAGGCCACGCTGACCGACATGGACGGCAAGCCGATCGTGGGGCGGCAGATCACCTTCTACAGCACCGCCAGCGGCCAGCGGGTCGGCTCCGCGACCACCGATCAGAGCGGGATCGCCAAACTGAACTCCGGCTCCAAGATCCTCGACCCGGTCATCGTCGCCAGCACCCTCGCCACGGGCTGTGAAGCCCGGTTCGAGGGCGACGACGAGTACCAGCCGGCCTCCGCCCACGCCGGCACCGCGGTCGGCGTGTAGTCGACGCCGCCTGTGGGACACCCGAGGAGTGGGGGGGGGGGCGGGGCGCCCGCGCCCCCCCCCCCCCCCCCCCCCCCCCGGGCCCGCCCCCCTGGGGTCGGGCGTGGACCGGACCCCCCCGAGAAGCCAGGGCCCCCCCGGGGTGTCAGGCGGGGTGGG